>NZ_JAZHFT010000002.1:0-346408 GCF_036541425.1 Consotaella aegiceratis | reverse complement strand
CAGGGCTATCGCATTTGGCCGAGGATGGAACGAGCGAAGTCGTTGGACCATCCGGATCGCTTTCGCTTGCGACGGATGGAGATTGAAGGCCTGGCGCGCTTGAGCATGTTGAGGGCGAGCTTTCGCAAAATGGCGAGGTTTTCCGGGCCGTTGTCCTTGCGGTTGCGGGCGCGGTCCTCGTCGAAGGTCATGTCGAGCACCCAATGCAGGCTGTTCTCGATGGACCAGTGAGCCCGGGCCGCCGCCAGGTAGGCCTCGGCGCTCAGCGGCCGCGAGGACAGGTGACAGTGGCGAGTGACGCTGGTCTTGCCATCCCGCGTGATCGTGGCCTCGATCATGCCGAGGCAGCCGAGTCCGGGCAGAAGGACCAGATCGCCCGCCGCCCGCTTCGGTCCGCGCAGCCACGACAGATCGTGGCTGACAAGGGCGCGCCGCACCTCGATGCGGCCGTGGTCGGCGTCGGTGGTCTCTGCGACGGGCAGATCGGCGCAGACCTTCGGATCGGCGAAGTACTCGGCCACCGTGGCCGCCAGAGCCGGCCGGTTGTCCTTCAGCCGCAACAGATAGTCGCCGCCGCGATCGAGGATCACCTGGGCCGTCTCGTTCTGGCAGTGGATCGCGTCGGCCGTCACCAACTGGCCGCTGAGGTCCAGGCATTCCAGCAGGGCTCGGGCGGCAAGGATCTCGCTGTCGCCCTCGCCGGCGCGAAAGCCCTGTTGCCCGATCACCGTGTGGGTGGCCGAGGCGAACGCCGTCACCACCGCCAGCGGCGAGCGCTTCGCCGCCGTGTCGAAGGAGCCGCGCAGCGTCTTGCCGTCGATGGCGATCACCCCTTCGCCGGCCGCGCCCAGCGCCTCCACGAACCGCCCGAAGCAACTCGCAAACGCCTCCGGATCGAGCAGCCGGAATACGCGGCTGAACGTGTCGTGGCTCGGGATGCCGTTCTCGAGCCGCAGGAACTCCCGGAACAGATCCTCCCGGTCGGCCGCGAAATCGGCAAAGTCGGAGCAATGCTCCGCCCCGCAGACCGCCGCCGTCAGCGCAATCGTCAGAACCTCCAGAAGATCGTGGCGCTTGGCATTACCCGTGCGCGGATCCGGAACCTCGGCAAAGCTCGCCGTGAACCAGGACATCGGCCTTCTCCTCTCAGAGCCAGGCCCTCATCCGATTCCATTCAACCAACAAATGCCAATTCAAATTCCCAAATGCGATCCCCCTGTGCGCAGCGCACAACGCAGCCATGAGCCTCGGACGCAGAGAATCCGCCTGCGCGGCGAACTATGCGGCCCGTCCCGGCGCTCTGTCGTTGCGCGCGATCTGCGGATCGAAGCGAGAGACCCGCGTCCGACTCGTGGCCGTCATTGGACCGGGGCATGGCCCCGCCGTCGGCCCGTGGCGAGGGCCGCCTCGCACCACGCGAGAATCGCTTCCCTCGCGGGGGCGAGCGGCTGCGCCAATCCAGCCTCGAACTCTTGCCATGCGTCTTCGTGCGTGGTCTGAACGGTGAGCAACACCGGGATCCCGCGCAAGGCGGCATCGCATATCACGCTTCGCAGACCTCTCCCTTCGGCCTCCACCTTGCCGAAACGATTGACGATCACGAGTTCGATCGAGTCGTCGAGTTGCCGCTCCAGTTCTTCGCTGGCCGCCGACAGCCGGCTGGTATCCAGACGACAGCCGTGGGACCCCTTGCCGAGATTTTGGCCGATCGGCATCGTCCGTTCGCTGGCGATGTCCCAAAGGGCCAGCTTCGGGCTGCCCGACGCCTCGCAGGTTTCCGCCTGAACCAGACCCGCGACCTTGATGCCGCGCTTCTTCAGGTCGAGCGCCACCTCGCGCAGAATGAGGTCGATCGCCGCGCGGTCGTCGCAGACGATGGCGCCGAGCCAGATCTCGACATCCGGCGCCGTCGCGGCGGATTCCCCCGAACCGGTTTCTCTCATGGCGAAACTCGCAAGGACCGTGCACCGTCGAAGCGGATATCGCAACGTGCCGATGTCCGCTTGACGGGGCAAATCTACGTCTCGCATGTCGGGGCCGCGTTGAGGTCCATCAATTGACCTTTGTTCCTCACGAGCGCCTCATGCCATCCCTGGGACCGTCGGCGCTGGCTTGGCGACTGCCCGCGCAGGTGGCATCAATGCCGTCACCAAACGGTGGCGACCATTTGTTTGACCACTGACCGCATTCCGGCCGCTTTTTGCAGTGCAACGTAACTTCGCCCCATGTCCGGCAGCCGCCGGATGCGGGCGGCGAGATCTCTGCCGCCTGTCGATCGTCCAGAGCGGAGTACCACTGCATGGCGAACACGGTTGCCCTGTTTCCGCCGGGATCCGCGGGTCTGGCCAAGCTCAGCCCATCCGGTTCGAACCGCGTGCGCATCGCGCGTACGATCTGCATCTTCTTCATGACGTTCGTGCACGTGCCGCCCGGCATCGCCGACAATCCCTACGACCGCGCGGCCCAGCCCTTCGACGTGGTGTTCTTCATTCTGACGCGGATGATCGGGTTGAGTTCGGTCTCCCTGCTCAGCGTCGTCTCCGGCTATTTCATCGTCTCCACGTTGCTGCGGCTCGGCTATGGCGAGCTTGTCGTCGCCAAGGCCAAGTCGCTCGTGGTGCCGCTGGTCGTGTGGAACCTGACCATGCTCGCCCTGCTTGCCGCCTATGGCGCGCTGTCAGACCATTGGAACGACATGCCGGAACCCACCGCGCTCGGTCTCGTCAACGCGCTCTTCGGGATCGCCGAATGGCCGGCGGTGGTTCCGCTCTGGTTCCTGCGCGATCTTTTCGTCTGCTGCCTGGCTTCGCCGGTCGTTCTCTACGGTCTGGCGCGGTGGTCCAGATCCACCATCGTCGCGCTGATCCTGTTCGCCTTTCTCGGCGAGGGCGCGCACATCATGGAACGGCCCCAGCTCCTCCTTTTCTTCGCGTTTGGCATGTGGCTGCGGATCGCCGGCGGCGACGAAGAGCGCCTCGACAAGGTGGCCGGTTTCTTCAGCATCGGCTTGATCGCCATGGCGGCGGTCTTTCTGACGATCCGCATCGAAAGCATCTCGATCGCGGCGATGGATCCCTCGCTGCGGCTGACCCTCGACACGTTGCTCCGAATCACCATGGGGGCGGCCACGTGGCGGCTGACGAAGGTGCTGAACGAGACGACCTTCGGGGACGTCTGCGCCAACCTCGAGCCGTACGTGTTCTTCATGTTCTGCAGCCACGGCATCCTGTTCGTCTTTGCCGGCATCGTCTTCCGCCGCTTCTTCGGCAATTTCGGCGACGACCTCTTTCCCATCACCTTTTTCCTGCTGCCGGTCATCGGGCTGCTCGCCTCGGTGGCGGCCCTGCAGATCATTCGAGGCGTCCCGTCGCTGTTGGTCCTGTTCAACGCGGGGCGCCGGGTGCCGCCACTGAAGGGGCTCGTCGCGGCCTCCTCCTCGGCATGATCGTCGAGGATCCGACGGCGAACCTGCCGGATCATAGCGATATCTGCATCGTCGGTGCGGGGCCGGTCGGCCTCGCGCTCGCCTGTAAGCTCGCCGCGGAGGGACGGCGCGTCCTCGTCCTCGAAGCCGGGGGTGCGTTCGACGATCTGACGATCACCGAACCGGCGGACATCGAGATCGCCGCGGGCGGCCACCACGCGCCGATCCGGCTGGCCGTCCGCCCCGGTCTCGGGGGCACCTCGCGTCTGTGGGGCGGACGCTGCGTGGCCTTCGACGACATCGACTTCGCCCCGCGGTCCTTCGTCGATTTTTCCGGCTGGCCGATCCGACCCGCCGACCTGCGGCAGCACTACGAGGAGGCCTTCGCCTTTCTCGGCTGCGGCACGGCTCGGACTGTCGAACCGAAGGAGCCGGGCGATCCCGACCAGGAGGTCTGGATCGAGAGCCTGGAACAGTGGAGCGCCGAGCCGGACATCGGCCGGCTGCACGGCGCGAGGCTCCGCGCCTCTGAGCGGATCCAGGTCCACACCGGTTGCACCGTTGATCGCATCCGTCTGTCCGCCGATGGCGAGCGGGTGGCCGGGCTCAGGGTGCGGCGGGCGGACCGGCACCTGCAGGTGACCGCGAAGACCTATGTGCTGGCCGCCGGCGGTCTGGAGAACGCCCGTTTGCTGCTCGCCGTCCAGCGCGACCAGCCGCGCAAATTCGGGGGCGCCGAGGGAGCGCTCGGGCGATTCTACGCCGGGCACCTGACCGGTTATCTCGCGGCGATCGAGTTTTCCGGCGCGGAAATCGCGCAGGAGCTGTGGTTTCGCAGCTGCGGCGATGGCTCGCATCTGCGCCGGCGCCTGGCCATCACGCCGTCCGCACAACTCCAGGAGGAGGTGCTGAATACGGCGTTCTGGCTGGACAGCTTTTCGGTCTCCGACCCGGGCCATGGCAGTGGTGTCCTGTCCCTGCTTTATCTGATCACTACCTTCTTCGGCCTCTACCGCCGCTTTGGCCGTGGTCTCGCTCCTTCGCCCACGGCCCTGGTCGATCGCGGCTACCGCCAGCACCTGCGCAACCTTCTGCTCGATCCCTGGGTCATCGGCGGATCGTGGAGGCTGATGAAGCAGATCGCCGAACGCCGCATCCAATCCAGCTGTTTTGCCCTGCGCAATCCGCGTCGGCGCTATCTGCTGCGCTATCATGCCGAACAGATACCCAATCCCGAAAGCCGCGTGCGGCTTCGCCAGACGGGCGAGGAGGGCAATGCGGGGTCGCTGATGGTCGACTTTCGGTACCATTCGCAGGATGTCGAATCGGTACTGCGCTCGCACGATATCCTGGATCGGTGGCTGCAGCGCCGCGCCTTCGGCCGGCTCGACTATCTGCAGGATGATGCCGAGGCGCGTCGCGGCTCGGTGTTGAACCAGGCGCTCGACGGCTATCATCAGATCGGCACGACGCGCATGTCCGACGCGCCGAGCCAGGGTGTGGTCGACCCGCAATGCCGGGTCCATGACCTTGCCAACTGCTATGTCGCCGGGAGCTCGGTGTTTCCGACCAGCGGGCAGGCCAACCCGACCCTGCCGGCGGTCGCGCTGGCGTTGCGCCTGGCGACCCATCTGTCGGCCCAGGCCAGGGTGGACGCTTCGCGCTCGGGCGCCGCGACGCTTCGCAGCCCCGCTGCCGAGCGGTTTTGATCGGAGTATTTGACCAGGCATGAATGACGGTTCGGCGACGCGGCGCGGGCGGCGAGGTTCGGCGGAAGGGCTGTTGCAGAGTTGGAAGCGGCCGCAGATGCCGCTGCGCCCGCCGAGGTCGAGGCTCCGCCTCGATCTTTGCGTAGACGACGATATCGTCTACGCGGTGGGCGACGTCCATGGCGCGCTCAAGGCATTGCTGGCGCTGGAAGACGAGATCGTCGAGGACGCCAAGAAGTTTTCGGGCCGCAAGGCGATCGTGATGCTCGGCGATTATGTCGATCGCGGTCCGGCTTCGGCGCAGGTGATCAACCATCTCCTGGCGGCCCCGCCGCACGGCTTCGAGCGGCTTTGCCTGGCCGGCAACCACGAAATCCTGATGCTCGACTATCTGGAGGGCCGGATCGGCCGGTCCGACTGGCTGCGGGCCGGCGCCACCGCAACGCTTGCCTCCTACGGCATCGACAGCACGCGTCTGGCGGCCGGCTGGCGGTCGAGCGAGGCGTGGGACGAGGCTGTGGAGGAAGCGATCCCTCCGGCGCATCGGGCCTTTCTGCGCGACCTGCCGATTCTGATCGAAACGGATCGCCACCTGCTCGTCCATGCCGGGCTGCGGCCCAACGTGGCGCTCGCCGATCAGTCCGACCACGATCTGGCGTTCATCCGCTCCGAGTTCCTCGACGTGCCCTACGAGGAACGGCAGCTCCTGGTGCACGGCCATACGCCGATCACCGAACCGAAGCTGGAGGGCCGACGTCTCAACATCGATACCGGCGCCTGTTTCAGCGGGCGGCTGACGGCGGTGCGGCTCTGGCGGGCGACGGGCCGTTTCCTCGTCGGCCGGGGTTGAAATCGGGGCCTTGAACCGTTGGGGCGGTCAGGCCCGACTCGTATAGTAGGCCGAATAGAGGCTCGCATAGCGCTCGGTACCGCCGAAGCCGCTGTACCGGCGCAGCTTCTTCATGTCCGTCTTGTTCAAGATCAGCCCGACCATCTTGCGAGAGAGCTGCGGCTCGTCCGTCAGCGCCGAGCGAACCAGCGCGCGAGGCGTCGAGCCCCACTCGGACACGAAGACGAAGCCGTCGACCAGCGGCTCGAAGGCCTTTGCGTCGACCACTGGACCGAGCGGCGGCAGGTCGACCACCACGTAGTTGAACGACTGCCGAAGGTTGGCGAGCAAATCGGCCATTCCGGCCGACGACAGGAGCTCGGCGGTATGGGAGAGATGTCCTCGCGCGACCGAGGGAAGCACCACGAGCCCCGACCGGCTGTCCTGCCGTGCAACGCTCTTCCAATCCCGCTGGCCGATGACCGTCTCGACCAGCCCTGCGTCGACGCGCATCGACATTCGCCGACCGAGGCTGGGATTGCGCAGGTCGGCGTCGATCAGGACGGTGCGCAGGCCGTTGGCGGCCAACAGGTTGGCGAAGTTCGCCGCCACCGTGGTCTTGCCTTCGTGCGGCAGCACCGACAGGAAACCGATCACCTTGCTGGGCTGGTCCGGGATGGACACGTCGCAGGCGATCTTCACGTTGCGCAGGGTCTCGGCGAAGGACGAGGCGGGCTCGTCGAGCGCAAATCGAAGCATCGGCGGGGCCGCGATCCGACCGTCCGGCGCATCCGTCGGCGTCGGCTTGCCTTCGCCGTCTGCGGTCTCCTCCACGCTGCGCTTTGGCACGCTCGGCAGATAGCCGAGAAACTTGGTGTCGAGAGCCGACGAAACGTCCTCGCCAGTGCGGAAATAGCGTTCGCGGAACTCCAGCAGCGCCGCGATGCCGCCGCCGGCAAACAGGCCGAGCACCATGGACAGCGCGAGCACCATGCTCTTTTTCGGGCTGGACGGATCGACCGGATTGTCCGCCTGCGAGATCACGCGTGCCTTGGCGATCGGCAGGGACTGCTGCTGCGTCGCCTCCTCGTAGCGCGCCAAATAATTCTGATAGAGGGTCGACAATGCCGTCGCACGCTGCTCGAGTTCGCGCAGCTTGACCAACGACTGGCCGGCCTGCGAATTCTCGCCCGCCGCCGTGCTCACGTTCTGGCGCAGCGATTCCTCCCGCGAGCGAGCCACCTCGTAGTCGTTGCGATAGCTGGCGGTGAGGCGCTGCAACTCCGAAAAGATCTGCTGGCGGATGTCGGACTGCTCGCGGCGCAGGGCGACCGCCTGCGGATGGTCCTGGCCGAACCGCGTGGCGATGTCGTCGGCGCGCTTGCCGAGCTGGCTGTATTGCTGCTTCAGATCGGAGATCAGCGAACTGCCGGCCTGGTCCGGTGCGATTGACGCGTTTTCGACGGCTTTCTCCGGTCCCATTTCGACGATCGACTGGAACTGGCGGTAGCGCGCCTGGGTCTTGGCGGTCTCTGCCTGGGCCAGCATCAGCTGCTCGTTGAGATCGGACAGCTGCTGATCGGACAGAAGCTCGCCGCTCGCCGTGGTAAGGCCATGCTCGGCCCGATAGGTCTCGACGGCGAGCGAGGCCGCCTGAGAGCTTTCGCGCAGATCGTCGATCCGCTGCTGTAGCCAGAGGGCGGCGCGTTGCGTGGCCTCGAAATTGGCGTCGAGCTGGTCGGCGAGATAGGTCTGGGCGTAGGTGCGCGTGATCTGACCTGCCAGCTCGGGATCGGGCGAGCGAAAGCCGACCTCGATCACGTAGCTGCGCCCCATCCGTTCGACGCTGAGCCCCGCCTGAAGAAGGGCCACGGCCTTGCCGATCCTGGCGTTTTCGCTCGGTGGCGCGGACGCTTCTTCGCTGGTGGCGAAACGCGCGACCAACGCCTTCACCTGCGCCTTGAGGGAAGCGAGCGGTGCGCGCGGCGGATCGAGAAACGCTTCGTTGCGGGCAAGGCCGAGTGCGTTGACCACCGAAGTGGCGAGCTGCTTCGACTTCAGGATTTCGATCTCGTTGAGGACCATCGAATCGGCCTCGGCGCGTGCGGCAGGCGGCTGATCGTCCTGGGTGAACCGCGCCAGGTTCTGATCGAGGAGAATGCGCGTCGAGGTCGTATAGGTCGGCGGCGTCATCACGAGATAGGCGATACCCAGCGCCAGGCACACGAGGACGCACAGAGCGACCAGGCGCCAATGGCGCAAGGCGACCCCGACGAGGCGGTCGAGATCGATGAAGCCCTCACCATCCTGCGGGACGACCGTGACCTTGTTGTGCAGCGGTATCGTCTTCTGGTGCATCATGCGGTTGGCGCTCCGTCTTCTGGTCGCTGCGATCGGTCACAGGCCGGCATGGGTCTGGCCGATCAGGCGTCGCAGCCGCACCTCGATGGGCATGCGCAGGAGGGGGAGGGCGAGCGGATCGCTGAGGGCGACGCGCGCCGCCTTGAAGGCCGCCCGGCCCTTCAGATGCTGGATCAGGGTGAGATAGGACGTCGCGCGCTTCAGGCTGCGCGTGCGCCGGCGCTGCGCTTCGCGGGCTGCTGGATCGAGGGGATGGGCGTTCTCGAAGGCGATGTCGGCTGCCAGCATGTTCGCCACGTGGCGAAGGTCCAGCACGCGCGAGATCGAGCCGCTGCGAATGTGATAGACGTAGCCCGCGGCCGGCTCCACGACGCAGCGCGCGCCACACGCCAAGGCGCTGGCGAGAAAGATGTAGTCTTCGCCGATGCGCAGGCTCTCGTCGTAGCGAATGCCGTGTTCGGCAAGAAACGAGCGCCGGAACACCGGCTTCATGTAGCCGTAGTTGAACTCGGAGCGGAAGATCACGTTCGAGCCGATGAAATCGGCGAGGCTGATCTCGTCCAGCCCGGCCAGGAACACTTCGTCGAACATCGTCTCGCGCCGGCCCGTGGTCTCCTGGACGACCTCGAGATTGTCGACGACGACATCGGCCTTCATCGCCTCGGCGCGAGCGACGATGCGGGCAAGGCGCCCGGGCAGGACGTCATCGTCGGAATCGAGAATGGCGATGAAGGTGCCGCGCGCTTCGGCCAGCCCGGCGTTGCGCGCGCCGCCGGGGCCGCGATTGTCCGGCAGCTCGATGACGCGCACGCGATCGTCGCCGATGGCGCGCGCCGCCGCCGCCGTGCCGTCCTGCGAGCGATCGTCGACCACGATGACCTCGACGTCCACGCTCTCCTGGTCGAGCGCGCTGCGGATCGCCCGAGGCAGCGAGGCCTCGGCATTGTAGGCGGCGATGAGAAAGGTGACGTCAGGCTGGATGGCGCTCTCCCTCGCTTGGATCGATGCCGCCGTATTGCCGGATCTCGCGCACGCCCAGAAGGCCGCTGACGGCGCCGGCATGGAGCAGGCCGCGAAGGGCATAGCGGTTGCGCATCCGTGGCGCCGCCGCGAGCCCCGCAGCCGCCGCCATGCAATAGCCGGCCTTCGATGCGGCAAGGCAGATCTGGCGAATCCGTGCCATCCCCCGCGCCTGCTCGGCCACCAGCCGGCCGTGCGTCTGGCCCATGCGGAATTTGCGCTTGCCGAGCCAGAAGAGCGTCGCGCGCGGGTCGGGCACGGTCTCGGACGTCCAGGCCTCCGGCGCATAGGCAATGCGGCCGCCGCTCTTCGTCAGACGGGTGAAATAGGCGGTGTCTTCACCGCCTGAGCGGCCGAGCGCGAGATCGAAGCGCCGACCGGCTACGCTCGGGGCGTCGAGCCGCACGAGCACGTTGCAGGTATAGCCGGTGACGATCTCGCCCTTCACCCAGACCGGAAAAGTCGAGTGGAAATCACCGCGCTTCATCCATTCGGGTGCGCCGGGGCGATAGTCGGCCCGGACGGGGCCGAGCACCGCTTCGGCACCGGAGGCTTCCGCCACCGCCAGAAGTTCGGCGAGCCACTGCGTCGAGGCGACCTCGTCGTCATCGATGAACGCCAGGAAGTCGCCCGTCGCATGGTCGAGGCAGGCGTTGCGCGCCAGCGAGATGTTGCGCATCGGCGCATGCACATAGACGATCTCGTGCGGGCAAGCGGCCGCGAGAGCGTCGACCCGAGGCTTGGCGCTCGGCCACTCGTCGTTGTCGGCGACGATGATGCGGACGGCAACGTCTTCGGGCAGTTGCAGACGCCCCAGCGAGGCGATCGTTTCCGCCAGTTCGGTCCGTTTGAAAGTGCAGACGCCGATATCGACGCGGCGTGGCGTGAGGCCTGCGTTCATGCCAGGCCTTCCTTGGGCGCCGCATCGGTCTTCGGCCAGTTGCGGGGGTTGAGGATCTGCAGCCAGAAGCCGGCCGACCAGGCGAAGTGCATGATCATCGCTGCGATTCCCACCAGCGGCGAGGCGGCCGCTCCTTCGCCGAGGCCGAGAATTGCGCCGTAGCCCACGCACATGGCTGCCCAGACCACGAAGGGTACGGCGGCCGCCCAATGCAGCAGCGCCAGGATCAGTCCGGCCGCGGCCGGCATGATCACCAGCGGCGCCATCTGGCGCAGCTTGGGACGGCCGCGGTGCTTCAGCAGCGTCTTGGCACGGCCGCGGCCATAGCCGAAATACTGGCGGAACAGGCCGCCGGCGGTGGCACGGGGATAATAGGTCATCACCGTCGCATCGGTCATCCAGATACGATAGCCCGCCGCCGTCTGCCGCTGGTCGAGCTCGGCGTCCTCGTTGTGGCTGAAGGTTTCGTCGTAGCCGCCGACGGAGCGGAACGGCGCGATGCGCATCAAGGCGTGATGGCCGTGGTCGGTCCAATGGCCGCTGGCCCCCGTGCGATGGGCCGAACCGCCGTTGCCCAGCTTGGAATTCTGCGCCAGCGCCACGGCCTGCTGAAACGGCGTCCGGCCGACCGTCGCCATGGCGACCACGACGGAATCCGCTCGCGTTGAGGCCGCCTCCTCGACCAGCCGGTCGCAATAGTCCGGCGGGTAGTCGCCGTGCACGTCGATCCGGATGAAATAGTCGCAGCCGTCGCCGAAGACCTCGACCGCGCGGTTGATCGCCGCGCTCTGCAGCCGCCGCGGATTATCGAGAAGCTGGAGGCCGGGATAATCGTCCACCAGTCCGGCCAGGATCTCGCGCGTGCCGTCGGTGCTGCCGCCGTCGGCCACGACGATCTTCAGATCAAGCCGCTCGGCGGGGCCCTGCAGGCCGGCGACGAGGGCCGCGATGTGTTCGGCTTCGTTCAGGCAGGGCACGATCACCATGCCCCGTTCAATCCCGCCGAGCGGCCGCGTATCTTGGTTGGCTAGCGTCGTCATCCCATCACCTCCAAGGCCGGTCCAGGCGTGGTGCGGCCCGCGACGGCACGCAACTGATCCACCAGTTCCGTGCAGCCGGCCCGGTCGCAGATCCAGGTTCGGCGTTCGTGGCGCGCCACGCGCTGGCGCTCCTCGGCGTAACGCTCCGCCACGAAGGCCTCGAACAGCGCCGCGAGGGCGTCCACCGATGGCTCGGCGAAGACCAGTCCCATCTGCCGCTGTTCGAGAAACCGGGCGGTCTCGGTGCCCTGAACGGCGATGGGCACGACGCCGTAGCGGCAGCTTTCGTAGAGCCGGTTCGGCAGCAGCCAGGACGAGTTCAGCCCTTCCTCGAAGAAGTCGACGGCCCAGGCGAAATGTACCTCGCCATAGATCGCAGCCAGATCCTCCGGATTGCGGTAGGCGCCGTGGAAGTGGAGATGCGGCTCGGCGGCGAGGAAGCCATCGAAATCGTCGAATTCCGAATAGGCCGGACGACCCCGCAGGACGATCTCGCAGCGCCCTTCCATGCGATGGGTGAAGCCCGCCAAGAGCTCCAGCGACCGGCGGCAGCGCAGGGCGCCGAACCAGCCGATCCGCCACGGCTCGCCGGGCTCGACAAGGCGTGGGAGAGCCAAATCGCCGACGGCCTCGCCATCGGCGCCGTCGAGTTCGAGAACCTTGTTCTCTACGAGCAGGATCGGCGCCGCCAGATGGCCGCGTGGCTCGAAATATTCGCGCACGAAGGCCGGCGAACTCGTCATCAAGAGAGCGGCCTGCCGGCCGAACAGCCGTTCGGCGCTGCGCATGGCGCGGCCGATGCCGTCGCCACGCAGCAAAAGCCGGTGGATGTCGAGGCTTTCGTAGACGATCGGGACGTTTCCCCCGAACAGGCGAACCGCGCGATTGGCGAGCGCCAGCATCTCCAGATGCCGGCCGACGATCACGTCCGGGCGCCGGATGGACCGCAAGGCCTTGCCGAGGCGAACGGCCGCCCGCATCACCGCCGCGATGCGCTGGGCGAAGGCGCCGTCCTTCGTGGTGCCGAGAAGAATCGGCGTCGTGCCGGCAATGTCGGCGGGGGCAGGCCCGCGGCAAAATCCCGCCAGCGTCACCGAGGCCCCACCGGCTTGAAACATGGCCACGCGGCGGCGCACGGCCGGGTCGAGCAGGTCATGCACCAGGTACAGGACGTGAAGCATGCTCGGTCATCCTCGATATGCTCTATCCCAGATATTAAGCTAGCAGTGCCTATGTTGCGCTGCAACATGGAAGCCGTCGGGGCGCCGTCAATCGCCTTTCGACGACAGCGTGCAGGCGATCGACTCGGGAAATTGGCAGTCGTCCCCCGGCGCCGTGAAGGCGACCCAGTCGACATCCACCTGAACGGAGCCGGGATCCTGGAAACGGCCCAGCCATTCCGGCTTGCTGTCGCTGCCCCACAGGGTCAGGAAAATCTTCTGAGTGTGCTCGGGCAATCCCTCGGGATCGCTTGCCTCCTCGACCAGTTCGCCGTTGATGTACCAGCGGATCCGGCCTTCCTCCCAGACGAAGGCATAGTCGTTGAAGCCGGCGTCGGCGCCGCCGGGCACCGGAACCAGGGTCTCGTGGCCGCCTTTGCCGTCCGCGTAATAGTTCAGCTGGACCTGGGAGGCGTCCTTGCCGAGAATCTCGAAGTCGATCTCGTCGTGCGGCTGCTTGTCGGTCGGGCCGACATAGGAGAATAGACTGGAGTTCAGGCCGGGGCCGGCCGCCGTCTTCATCCGCGCTTCGTAGATGCCGTAGCCGTATCGCTGGCGCGTCTGGATCTCCGAGCAGGCATAGTCGCGATCCTCCGACGGCTGCGGGCCGTAGCCGAGATGGAGAATCCCGTCCGAAATGCTGACCTGGGACTTGGACCACAGGCAGTTCTGGTAATCGCCGTTCGCCCAGCCGTCGGAAACGTACCAGCGACTGGTGTTCAGTGTGTCGAAGCGATCGACAAAGGAGGGGCCGCACGGACCCTGCTGCGCCGAGGCGCCCGAAGCCGCGCCGGCCAAGGCCAAGGCCAAGGCTGCCGCCATCGAGACGCCGAACAATCTACTGTGTCGCCGCATCATCAAGTCTTCTCCGGTCCCGAAGGGTTCGGCAGGGCAAAGAGCGCCCGGCGCGATCCTCGCATCGGACCGGCCGCTCATTCTCGTTCACACGGGGGCTGGAGACCTCGTTTCCAGCTGGTGCACTCCGGTCGGAACCGGGCTGTTGATCGCCGAAGGGTCACGAGTCTTTCCGGTCAGAATGTGGCAGTGCACAATAAGATCCGGTGACAGTCGCCAAGCTCCTGAAAAGCAAGCCTGATTTTTTGCCTGGCATAGGTCGGGCCGCGGTCTTCTGCGCTTCTGTTCTCGTGGATTGGGGCCGGCCGGCGCCATTGCGGCGAATGGGGTTTCAGGCGCCGGCACGTGCTTCGGGGCGAAGGCGATCGAGCACGAGCCCGGCCATCTTGCGCACCAGAGGGCGTTCGAGCAGCAGCAGCAGGAGGGCGTAGATCAGTGCGCCGGCGGCGGCCCCGACCAGGATCTGACCGATGGCGCTGGGCACCAGATCGTCGATGCGAACGAGCAGCAAGCGCACCAGGACGGCCATGACGGCGGCCGAGATCATCGGACGATTGATCATCAGGAAGTTGCGCAGCACCGGGCCGTCGCTGGTGCGCAGCACCGCCCAGGAATAGCCGACCAGGGTGATCGCGTTGGCGATGCAAAGCGCGACCATCGCCGTGATCAGGCTACCCGTGGCTGCGCCGTAGGCGACGCAGCCGGTGACCAGGATCGCGCGCAGCATCGCTGACCACCAGAGAACGCCGCCCTGCTGGACGCCTTTCAGATAGGGGATGAAGGTGCCGCAAGGCGACATGATCCCCTTGGACAGGGCCAGCAGCCCGAGCACCGGCCACGCATAGGCCCATTTCTCGCCGAACAGCACCAGCATGGCCGGCTCGGCCACCGCCCACAGGCCGAACATCATCGGCGCGAGAAACACCGTCGACACCTGCGTGCTCAGCATCAGCGCCTGGAAGCGCCGCTGGCGATCGTCCGTCATGTGCCGGAACGCTGGAAACAATACGCCCATCAAGGCCGTCAGCATGACCTGGTTGGGGATGCTGGAAAAGCGGTTCGCCACCGAATAGGCACCGGCGTCGGCAAGGCCGAGAAAGCGCGTGATCACCACCAGCGGCGACTGGAAGGTGATGAAGTTGGCGAAGTCCGACCCCATCAGACCCAGGCTGAAGCCGGCGAGCCGGCGCAGGGTCGGCAGCGAGACGACGAAACGCGGCACGTAGCGCGCCGCCGTATAGCAGCCGCCGACCCGGACGATCGCGGCGACGAACTGCTGGGCGACGAGGGCGGTGATGGTCCAGCCCGAAAAGGCCAGGGCCAGAGCGACGAGCACGCCGAGGCTTTCGGAGGTGACGCTCCACATGGCGTCCTTGTGAAACGCCATCCGCCGCGCGAGCAGGGCATAGGCGACGTCGCCGGAAAGCTGCAGCGGAATCAAGATGCTCATGATCCGGAGCAGATACGCCGCCTCGCGCGCACCGAGCAGCGTGGCGAAGAAGTCGGCACCCAGAAACAGCACCAGCGCCATCAGGCATGAGACCGCGAGATTGGCCCAGAAGACCGAGTGAACGCTGTCCTGGTCGTCCTCGGGTTCGATGATCAAGGCGGCGGCCAATCCCGCCCCCCCGATCATCGCAAGGAATTGAACCACCGTCAGGGCAACGGCGACGACGCCGAACTCTTCTGGACTCAGCAGTCGCGCGAGGATCGGAACGATAAAGAATTTCAGGGCGAACGTGCCGGTCCGAGACAGCATGCTCCACCCGACATTGTTCGTCACCGTCCTGATGCTGACGTGTGGCGGCATGCGCGGCCCCATTGCTTTTTGCACTGCAACAATAATTAAGTTGGCCATGCGAATGGGGCCACATTTCGGACCGAACTCGTGTGTCATGCCTTCGGGGCCACCCGATCCACCAAAGTGCAAGGTGCAAGATGGCCGTCTGCTCGGTGATCATCCCGTTCTATCAGAAGCAGCCCGAAATTCTCTCGCGTGCCCTGAAATCCGTCTTTGCCCAGACCTTCCAGGATTTTCAGGTGCTCGTCGTCGACGACGCCTCGCCCTTGCCGGCCGAGGATGAACTCGCCGGTCTTGCTGCGGAAGACCGGCAGCGCATCGAGGTCATCCGGCAGGACAACAGCGGGCCGGGCGGGGCCCGAAACACCGGCCTCGACCATGTCGCGCCGGAAACCCGCTTCGTCGCCTTCCTCGATTCGGACGACGAATGGGCACCGCACCATCTGGAAAACGCGGTCGGCGCGATGACGAGGTTCGAGGCCGACTGCTACTGGGACGCGATCGAGGGCGGTTCCGCCTTCTACTACCATTTCGGTATGGCGACCGTGGAGGAGAAGACGCCGACGACGCGGCTCTCCGACGATCCCGTGGTGCTCGATGTGCCCAACCTTGCCGGCGTGATGCTGCAGAATTGGAGCTTCATGCACATGTCGTGCATGGTGCTGGGCGGCGATCTCTTTCCCAAGGTGCGCTTCGAGCCTTCGCTGCGGCTGGCGGCCGAGGACGTTCTGTTCTTCTACGACTGCGTGCGCAACGCCCGGCATCCCATTCTGTGCGACGCGGCGGGCGCCTACCGCGGCGAGGGGCTCAACATCTTCCACAGCATCGACAACAGCTCGCCGCTGTTCCTGCGGCAGCAATTCAACACCTGGGTGGCCCTGGACAATCTGGCGCGCCGCTTCGACCACAATGCCGAGGATCGCGCGTCGATCGATTCCTACAAGCGGACGGCGCGGCAGCAGGCACTGTGGAGCCAGGCCGCTCAGTTCAAGCGGCGCAAGGCGCCGCAATGGAGCCTGCTGGCCGAATGGATTCGCCGCGATCCGAAACTGCTGACGAGCGCACTGGAACTTGCGGCCGGCAAGGTCATGGGCCACGGCCGGCGCGCCGCCCCGGGGCAATAGCAGGCCGACTGGCCCCGAAACCGTTAACGCCGCGCAACCGGAGCGTCTCATGCAGCCCTTCTACTGGCAGTCCAGCCACGGCAATTTCGGCGACGATCTCAATCTCTGGCTCTGGGATTTCCTGTTGCCGGGGTTCCGCGAGGTCCACCCCGAGGTGCTTCTCGTCGGCGTCGGTACAGTGCTGAGCGACGCGCTGCTGTCGCAACCCGGGCCGAAGCTGGTGCTGGGCAGCGGCTGCGGCTACGGCGCGCTGCCGGACATGAGCGGTCCCGCCTGGGACATCCGCTGCGTGCGCGGACCGCTGACCGCCGAACGAATCGGTCTTCCCTCCGACAAGGGGATCGTCGATCCGGCCGTGATGGTCGCCGAGATGCCCGAATTCCAGGGTCTGCCCAAGTGCCACGCTGCGATCTTCGTGCCCCATTGGGAGTCGACCAGGGGCGGCGTCTGGCCGCTCGTCTGCCAGACGGCGGGGCTGACCTATGTCGACCCGTGCGGCGATGCGAAGGCGGTGATCCGGGCGATCGCGCAGGCGCGACTCGTCGTCGCCGAATCGATGCATGCCGCCATTCTCGCCGATGCCTTTCGCGTGCCCTGGGTCGCCGTTTCGACCTCGGATTCGATCAACAGCTTCAAATGGCAGGACTGGGCCGCGACGGGCGGCGTGACCTACGAGCCTCGTCGCATTCCGATCTCGTCGCGCGCCGAAGCGATCACCAAGGGGGCGCGGTTCTGGGGCATCGAGTTCTCCGGCAGGGCACCGCCGTGGGCGGACGACGGTTCGGGCGGCGAATTGGCGGTGCGGCCGGACGAGGGGGGATCGCAGCTTCGCCTGATGGCCAAGCAGATCCTCGCCATGCCGTCCGTTCTCGGCCTGTGGCAGGCCCGCAAGGCCAAGCCCCAACTCAGCCCGGATGGACTGCTGGACCAGCGCAAGGAGCGTTTGCGGGCGGTGCTCGATGCCGTGCGCCGGGATTATCTCTGAAACCGGTCTCCATCGGTCCATTCGTTCGCAAGACGCGTTGCGAAGGTCGGCAATGCCGTTCGCCCGTCAGCTGACCACGCGGCCGGGCATGAGGAAGGAGAGACTGCCTTCCGTACCGCCGGCGCCGAAGGCCGGTTGCGGTTTGCCGAATGCGCCCTCCAGCTTGTCCGCGAGGACGCCGCCGGTCACGGCGGGAAGCGCGGCGGGGCGCGCCAGGGTGGCGAGGCCGGCCGCCATCAGCCCTTTCTGCGCCTTGAGGTCGAGGAACTGCCGCAACTCGTAGCGCGCGCGAATATGGCGTTCGTGCTCGCGCAGCGCCGCGGCCGCGTCGTCCGGCAGCGGCTGGGTCGAGAGGATCGCCTGGTCTGCCTGGAAAAGCCGCTTCAGGTCCTCGGTGCGATGGCGGCTGCTCAGGGAATTCGCCCGAATCGTCGCGGCATATCCGCAGGACCGCACGATCTTGTAGCGGGCTCCGCAGGCCAGTGCGCGCACATAGAATTCGTAATCCTCGCCAAGACGCAGATCCTCCCGGTAGCGGAGTTTGTGGGCGTCGAGGAACGACCGTCGGATGACCGGTTTGAGGAACCCGACTTCGCCACGGCGCGCGCCCCGCTTCGAGATGTTGCCTTCGATAAAGTCCTTCAGACCCAGAAAGCGCGGCTCGGCGGCAAAATTGGGCGGCGACGGCTCGGCCTTCTCTTCGTCGGCATCGACGAAGACGATGTTGTCGGCGACGAGATCCCAGTCGTCGCCATCGATGAGCGTCGCGAAGCGGCCGTCGAGATAAAGATCGTCGGCATCGAGAATGGCGATCAACGGTGCCTGGGAATGCGCGATCGCATGGTTGCGGGCCGCAGCCGGTCCGCGGTTGACCTCGAACGTGTGCACCTGCAGCCGGCCGCTGCCATCGTCCGCCGCCGATGCGGCTTCGGCGGTGCCATCCTGCGACGCGTCGTTGACGACCAGAACTTCCGAAACAGCCGGCTCGCGCAGGGCGGATGCGATGGCTCTGGAAATCGTGTCGGCGGCATTCATCGCCGCGATGACGACACAGACTTCGGCTTGCCGGGATGCGTTCACGTTCAACCCTCGGAGCTGTCAGGACATCCGAGGGTGGACAGGAAACGCGACGATTTCAAGAATGCGGGAAGTTGATGCTGGCGGTCGCCCCTATCCGACGAACATCGGTCGATCGCTCATTGCGCGATCGGCAGGGCACGGTTCTTCGGGCCGTCAGGTCGCGGTTTCCGATGGCCGGCCGCCACGGCCCGGCTCCGTCTTCTTTTCCGCAGAGGTCTCCGCCGGCTGTGGCCGACCGGACCGCCAGACCATGAACAGCACGGAGGCGAAATAACCCACCTGAATGAGCACGGCGCAGACAGCGGTCTCGATGACGGTCGTCCAGATCGAGCCATTGAGAAAATAGATGACGGCTGCGAAAACGATCAGCGCCAAAAGCTGGCCGCGGAAGAACAGGGAAAACGACATATCGTTACGATGCCCTGTCGTGCCGCTTCAGGTCAAAAGACATGTGTGGAGCACTCCCATAGACGCCAAAAATCATCGCAGCCCGGTCGAATGGCTCGACGAGAGACCTTTTCTTGTTCTTATTAATCCGGCCCGCCGACGGACATTGACCTTCATCAATATTCCAAAGCCGGCCGTTCGTGGAACAGCTTGGCTGACGCTTATTAATTTTTAGCGCAGAACTTTCCCACCCCTTCAACAGTCTTAGCGGACCGTTAGCGCAGCCGTTATCATAATCGCAGGTTGGAATCGATTTCAAGTGCAGGCCGGACGGGCGCCGTTTGCCCCTCGTCGGATCAACTTACTGAGAGAAGGGCTTTTTTCCTAAAAAGCGAACGATCGCGTGGGCGCCGGGACCGGTCGGTTTCCCTTGCGGCGGGTCCTATGACCGAGTCCATCGAGGGCATGGGATGGGCTTCGCGCTGTTTTGTGCCCGATTTCGACCACAAGCCGCCCTTATCAAACCCCCCAATCGGTGGATATTGCGATGCAGCAAATTCCGCATACCCTTTGGCGTTAACCGGTGGTCTTCCCGCGGAGCGACTTCATGAAATCCGTTGCGAAACTGGCTACACGAGTCCTTTCCAGTCCCTCGTCCTACGCCTCCTTCCATAAGGAGGACATTCGCCCCCTGGGCGGATTCGCCAAACGCTCGTTCGATATCGTCGGCGCCATCGCCGCCCTGGCGCTGCTCAGCCCGTTGCTGCTGATGCTTGCGGCATTGGTGAAGCTGTCCGACGGCGGCAGCGTGTTTTTTGCCCACAATCGGGTAGGGCAGAACGGCAGAACCTTCCGCTGCCTCAAGTTTCGGACCATGGTTCCCAATGGCCCGGAGGTGCTTCAGGCGCATTTCGCGACCAACCCTCAGGCCCAGGAGGAATGGAACGCGACGCGCAAGCTGCAGAACGATCCGCGCGTGACCCGGGTCGGCGACGTGCTGCGCCGGCTCAGCCTGGACGAACTCCCGCAGCTCCTCAATATCGTCCGGGGCGAGATGAGCATCGTCGGTCCGCGTCCGGTGGTGACCGACGAGCTCGACATCTACGGCACGTCGGCCGCCTTCTATCTGCGCTCCCGTCCAGGCCTGACCGGACTGTGGCAGATCAGCGGGCGCAACGACGTCTCCTACAACGAGCGCATCGCCTTCGATCGCCACTACGTCGAGAACTGGTCGATGGTCGCCGACATGGTGATCATCTGCAAGACCGTACCGGCGGTGATCACCTCTCGCGGCTGCTACTAGCTCTCGACCGGAGTCCGGATCGAGCTGCGGTTCCGGCCTCGAAGGCCGGGCATCATCGCGGAGTTGGCCGGCCTCGGCCGGCTCTGCGCTTCCCTTTGCAACTGTCGAGAAGGCGGATGATGGCGAGAGACGTCAATCAGCGCGGCGCGGCCACCTTGTTCACCTGTCTGCAGGCCTCCATCCTGCTTGTGGCGGCCGGCTGGGCCATCCCCTCCTGGGCGGACGAGTACCGGCTGGGGGCGATGGACAAGCTCCATCTCCGCGTGGCGGAGTGGCAGGCGGCGCAGGGCGAGGCCCGCGAATGGTCGACGCTCAGCGGCGACTATACGGTCGGGCCGTCGGGTTCGATCTCGTTGCCGTTTCTGGGCGAGATGCCGGCCGCCGGCCAGACGACGGCCGAGATCGCCGAAGCCGTCGCCGACCAGTTGCAGCAGAAGTTCGGCCTGCTCGACCGGCCGGCGGCATCGGTCGAGATCGCCGAATTCCGGCCGGTCTTCGTCTCCGGCGACGTGCAGACGCCCGGACAATACGCCTTCAGCCCCGGTCTGACGGTTCTGAAGGCGATGAGCGTCGCCGGCGGCCTGCGGCGTTCGCCGGAGATGGGCCAACGCTACGAGCGCGACTATCTCAACGCGCGCGGCAGCTACGACGTCCTGCAGAACGAAAGCGCGCGATTGCGCGTCAAGCTGGCCCGGCTTGAGGCCGAGGCGAGCGATCGGGATCGGATCGAGCTTCCGGACGGCATCGCGGAGGGTGCCGACGATCTCGATGCCGTGCTCTCAGGCGAGACCGAGATCATGAAGACGCGAGCCAATCGCCTGCGGCTGCAGCTTCAGGCGCAGGCGGACCTGAAGACGCTGTTGAACAGCGAAATCGAGTCGCTGGAGAAGAAGATCGAGACCCAGAACCGCCAGCTCGAATTGGCCAGGAAGGATCTCGACGGCATCGGCAATCTTGCCGACCAGGGGCTCGTCGTCAATTCTCGGGTGCTGTCGCTGGAGCGCAATATTGCCGATCTGCAAGGGCAGGTGCTGGATCTGGAAACCGCGTCCCTGCAGGCCAAGCAGGACATCAGCAAGGCCGACCAGACGGCAACGGATCTGCAGAACGACCGCGCCGCCGAAATCGCCCAACAGCATCAGGAAACCGAGGCCAGCCTTGCCGAGGTCGCCCGCAAGATGGCGATGTATCAGAGCCTGATGGGCGAGGCGCTGGCCAATGCGCCGGAGGCGGCCGCCGCCGACGGAGACGAACCACCGGTGGACTTCGCCATCGTCCGGACCGGGGACGACGGTGCGACGAAGACCATTTCGGCCGACGAGAACACGCCGGTTTTGCCCGGCGACGTCGTCAAGGTCGACATGGCCGCGCCGCTCCTTGCGCAGTAGCGCGGACTGCATCGCGCCGTTTAGGCCGGCCGGCTCCGCGTCGGCTGCCGGCCTTCACCGGGGCAGACAGCGAGGACGGTCATGAGGATCGCCAAGGCGCGTTTCGTCGATCCCGATTGCAACCAGCTGTTCGGCACGGTCGCGGTGGCCGTCTCCGTGTTCGTCTTCGCCTATTCGATCCGCTTCGGCCAAGTCTCGATCCTGCTCTACTATGCGTGCTGGCTGCCGCTGATCCTCATCGACTACCGGCGGTCGCTGGGCCATCCCGGGCGATTTCTCTGGATCGCCCTGTTCAGCATCTTCGTGCTACTATCGGTGTTCTGGTCCTCGGCGCCGTCGGTCACGGCGCGCGCCGGCGTCCAATATTTCACCCATGTGCTGTGCGCGCTGATCGCTGCCCGGACCGTGGGCGTGAGAACCTTCAGCTACGGCATGTTGGCCGGTGTTGCGATCGTGCTGCTCTATTCGTTGGCATACGGCAGCTATCAGTATGACGCGCTCGACGGCACCTACAGCTTCGTCGGCGCCTTCGAATCCAAGAACCAGCTTGGCCTGTTCGCGTCCATCGGGCTCTATTTCGCTTTCGCGCTGGCGATCATTCTGCGCGAGCGTGGTCTCGGGCTCCTGGTCTGTTGTGCGGTCGCCGCCCTCTGCGCGCAGTGCCTCGTCGCATCGCAATCGGCCACTTCGATCATTGCCTGCGCGGCGACGATCGCGACGACCTTCGGGCTGTCCGCGGCTCTGCTGTTTCCGCCGCGTCTGCGCAAGATCGTGTTTTTCTCCGCCCTCGTGATCGGTTTGGGCGGCATGGTCGTCGCCCTCAACGCCGGTCTCGTCGATCTGATCCTGGGCGCCTTCGGCAAGGATTCGACGCTGACGGGGCGAACCTATCTCTGGTCGCAGGGTCTGGCCGCCTGGCATCGGGCGCCGACGTTCGGCGTCGGCTATCGCGCGTTCTGGGTGCCCGGTTTTCCGGATGCCGAGCGCCTCTGGGACGAATTCTACATCACCGCCAAGAGCGGCTTCCACTTCCACGACACCTATATCGAAATTCTCGTCGAGCTCGGAACGGTCGGCCTGATCCTGTTCGTCCTGCTGCTGCTGTGGATTCTCGGCGGACATCTCCTGCGACTGCTCTCCGACCACCGCAATCTCGTCTCGCACATGATGGTCGGCCTTTGTCTGATGCTCCTCGTACGGTCCTTCTTCGAACTCGATACACTGCCGCCCTACACGATCGGGGCGTTTCTTCTCTATTACGCGGCCGGCCTGCTGGCGACGTCGCAGGCGACCTGGCGTCTCGTCGCCGAAGACGAGGAACCCGAGGAGGCGTTCAGCCCCGGATGAAGTCCCGCTGGGGGGCGGTCTTGAGATGGTCGAGGGGCGCGTACCCCGATCAAATCTCTTGAGCGGCCGTCATTTTGTGCCGGCCGATGGGAAGCATGATCGGCCGCCCCGAGATCGGGTCGGTGATGATGCGGCTTTCCAGGCTGAAGACTTCTCGCACGGTCTGCTCGGTCAGAACGTCCTCCGGCTTGCCGAAGACATGTAGGCGTCCGTTCGCCATCGCCACCAGATAGTCGGCGTAGCGGGCCGCCAGATTAAGATCGTGCAGCACCATGACGATCGTCGTCCCGCGCTCGTGATTGAGATCCGTCAGCAGATCCAGCACGTCGATCTGATGGCTGACGTCGAGAAACGTCGTTGGCTCGTCCAGCAGCAGGATTTCCGTCTGCTGCGCCAGCGCCATGGCGATCCAGACGCGCTGGCGCTGTCCGCCCGAAAGCTCGTCGACGGGCTTGTCGGCGAGCCTGTCGGTTCTGGTCGCCGCGAGGGCCGCAGCCACGGCCTCGTCGTCGGCGCGGCTCCAGAACGAAAACAGCCCCTGGTGCGGATGCCGTCCCCGGCTGACGAGATCGACGACGGTGATCCCTTCCGGCGCCGTCGGCGATTGGGGAAGCAGTCCCAAGGTCTGTGCCAATTGCCGGGACGGCAGCCGATGGATCGATTTGCCGTCGAGCAGGACCTGCCCGGATCGGGGTGTGATCAGCCGCGACATGGTGCGCAGCAGCGTGGACTTGCCGCAGGCGTTTGCGCCGACGATCGCGGTGATCTTGCCGGTGGGGATCGCGAGGTCGATCCCATCCAGGATCAGTGCGTCGCCATAGCCGGCCGATAGCGCGCTGATGTCGAAAGAGCGGGTCGTCATAGCGAATGTCCGGTCCGGTTCGACCGGATGATCAGGAAGAGCAGGTAGGGCGCGCCCAGCGCGCCGGTGATCACGCCGACGGGATAGCGGGCAGGCAGCAGGAATTGCCCGCAATAGTCGCCGACCAACACGAGGGTCGCGCCGATAAGCGCGGCGGGGATCAGCAGCGAGCCGTTGTGGCCCACGGTGCGGGCGGCGATCGGTCCGGACAGAAACGCCACGAAGGCGATCGGCCCCGCCACCGCCGTCGCGAAGGAGATCATGCCGACCGCCGCGACGATGACCGTCACGCGCGTGCGGGCGACTGGCACGCCCAGGGCCGCGGCCGTGTCGTCGCCCAGGCGCAGCATATCGAGGTCGCGCGCCCGCGTCAGCAGCAATCCGCCGAAGACGGTGAGCGCGATCGACAAGAGCAGCGACTGGTCGAGCCGTGCGCCGTTGACGCTGCCGGTCAGCCAGCGCATCGCCTCCTGCAGGCTCCAGGCCGGCGCGATCGACAGGATGTAGGCGATGGCGCTCTGCAGCATGCTTGATACGCCGATGCCGACGAGGATCAGCCGCGTCCCGGCGACCCCATTCTTGACGGAAAGGCCATAGACCAGCAGCGCGACCGCCAGGCCGGCCACCACCGCGAAGATCGAAACGATCGGTCCCGTCAGCGACAGCACGACGATGGCAAACACCGCAGCCGTGCTCGCGCCCGAACTGATGCCGATGATATCGGGACTGGCAAGCGGATTGCGCAGCATGAGTTGGAAGGCCACGCCGCCCAATCCGAAGCTCAGTCCCGTCAAGATGGACAGGACTGCTCGCGGCAGGCGCAATTGCCCGACGGTGAAGCTCGCCCCCGGCACGTCTTCTCCCATGAGCACGCGGATCACCGCGCTGGGCGGCGTGAAGGACTGCCCAAGAACGAGCGTCAGGACGAACATCGCGGCCATGACGGCGACGAGTGCGGCCACCACCTGACGGTATCGGCGCGTGCCGCGCCGCCGGCTGTCGACGATGGCCTCGATGGGAAGGGAAAACGTCGTCACAATTCGCGGACCCGCTGGCGCCTGACAACCCAGATGAAGAAGGGCGCCCCCACGAGCGCGGTGATGATGCCGACGTCGATCTCGGAAGGCCGCGCGACCACGCGGCCGAGGATATCGGCAACGAGCAGCAGGCCCGCGCCGCAGATCGCGGAAAACGGCAGCAGCCATCGATGGTCGACGCCGACCAGCAGGCGGCAGAGATGGGGAACGACCAGCCCGAGAAAGCCGATCGGCCCGCAGACCGCCGTGGTCGCGCCGCACAGCAGAATGGCGCCCAGCGCGGAGACGGCGCGGACCATGGCAACGCGCTCGCCAAGACCGGCCGCCAGGTCCTCTCCCAGCGCCAGCAAATTCAGCGCCCGCGCCGACAGAAGGCTGATGGCGAAGCCGACTGCGAGAAACGGCAGCACGTGGGAAATGCCCTCGAAGGTCGCGCCGCCGACGCCGCCGATCTGCCATTGGCGAATGCCGCCTGCAATGTCGTTGCGGGGGAGCACCACGGCGATCACGAGGGACGAGAACGCCACGGTGGTCGCAGCTCCGGCCAGCGCCAGCTTGAGCGGCGTGGCGCCGCCGCGCCCCATGGAGCCGATCGTATAGACGAATGTCGCCGAAACGCCGGCCCCGAGGATGGCGGTCCAGACATAGGCGTAGGCCGAGACGATATCGAACCAGACGACGCCGACGACCACGGCGAGCGAGGCGCCGATGTTGACGCCGAGAATTCCGGGGTCGGCGAGCGGATTGCGGGTGACGCCCTGCATGATCGCTCCGGCGAGCCCGAGCGCCATCCCGGCGAGGACGGCGAGCACGGTGCGCGGAATCCGCACGGCCACGGCCGCCTGACCGATCGTGTCGACCCGGCCCTCCAGCGCGGCGACGATATCGCTCATCGCCACCGGGCGTGTGCCGATCGCGACGGACAGGCCGCACAACAGCAACAGGACAACGATCAACGCGACCAGCCAAAGCATGCGCGTGCGGTTCGATCTCCGAAAACGCGGCGGTCGACGGGACGACACGGTGGCGCCGATCGTCATTCCGACTTTCGCGCCGCTGCGGCGAGCAGGTCGACGTAGTCCTCGAGAACCCAGGGGATCGAAAGCGGGGTCGGGTTGGCGGCCGTGCCGAGCGGGTCTCGACCCAGGGTGACGACCGCGCCGTTTCGGATTGCCGGCATCTTGGCCAGCAGGGGGTTCTCGGCCAGAGCGCTCAGCATGTCTGGCGTGCCGTAGGTGACGACGATGTCGACATCGTCGAACCTGTCGATGCGCTCGGCGCTGATCGATCCGGAAAAAAGGCCTCCGGTCGAAACCTCCTTCACCGCGTCCGGCACCGTCAGCCCCAAATCCTCGAAGAACTTCACCCGCGTGTCGTTGGCCGTATAGAAGTTCACCGTGCTCAGATTGGTCATATCCAGGTGGCTGACGAACAGCGCCGTCTTGCCTCGCAGTTCGGGATGCTTGGCGCTGACTTGCGCGATCTCGGCCTCGATGTCGGCGATCAGCGCCTCGCCGTCGGCGACCATGCCCAATCCGGCGCTGTTCAGCCGGATCATGTCGCGCCAATCCGTGGACCAGGGCGCATCGGGATAAGCAACCACGGGGGCGATCTGGCTGAGCATGTCGTAGTCCGACTGGCTCAGTCCGGAATAGGCGGCCAGGATGACGTCGGGATCGGTCGCCGCGACCGCCTCGAAATCGATGCCGTCGGTTTCGTCGAACAGGGCCGGCGGCTCGGCGCCCAGGTCGGCCAGCTTTTCCGATACCCATGGAAGCAGCCCGTCGCCGTCGTCGTCGCCGAAATTGGCGGCGGCGAACCCGACCGGCACGATCCCGAGCGCCAGCGGGACTTCATGGTTCGCCCAGGCGACGGTCGCGACCCGCTCGGGCTTCTTCGGGATGACGGTCGTCCCGAGGGCATGCCTGATCTCGATGGGATAGGTGGCTTGGTCGGTGGCGTTCGCCGCGGCGGCATAGACCAGGGTCGCGAGACAAAACGTGGTCCACAAAACGACGAAACGAAAGGACCGCGGCATGGCGCGACACCTCCACAGATTCCAAAGTGGATCGTCAGTTTCAGGTTAAGCGATCGGCGTCAAGACAGCGCCCGGGCCTGCGTGGATGAATGGGCGAACTACCCATGGGTTTCGACAAAACCGCAGGAATCGACAATACCCGACAAATTTTCTCAAGTTAATGGAGTTCCCCAAGGGACGGCGTCGCGGCGCCGGTCCGCGCCCCAAGGTAACGTCGTACGCATCAGGCTCTCGCAAATGCTTCCGATCGCGATTTCCGGCCAAGACTTCAGCGACGCGCCACCTGTCCGACCATCCGTCAGTCAACGAGTATCAATGTCTGGAGCTTGACCATGACGAACCAGAAAATGGACGGCGATGCCGCAGGGAGGCTGATCGGCGATCGCAAGGCGACGCTTCTGGCATGCACGGCGTTGCTCTTGGTCCTGCCATCCAGTTCCTTTGCGCAGAGCGAGACGACCGAGCTGGAAACCGTGGTCATTGAAGGCCAGGGCGATAGTGCCGTCGGGCCGGATGATACGATTGTTGCGAACAGTACGGCGGTGGGCAGCAAGACTGATACCCCAATCGTCGATGTTCCGGCCGCTGTCTCCATCGTGACCGAAGAGGAGATGGAAAAACGCGGCGTCAAGAACCTCGACGAGGCTCTTGCCTATACGTCGAGCGTGTCCACCGACATCTACGGGTCGGATGATCGCTACGATTTCTATCTCATCCGCGGCTTCTACGAGGGCAGCTATGGCACCTATCGCGATGGGCTGCCGATCCGAATCTGGAATTTTACTGGCAGCCGGGTCGAGCCCTACGGGATGCAGCGCTTCGAGGTTCTGAAGGGGTCGACATCGACCTTGTTCGGCCTGAACGCGCCAGGCGGCCTCGTCAACGCGATCACCAAGCGACCTCAGGATACTAAATTCGGCGAAATCTATACCACGCTGGGCAACGGCCACGTGGAAACCGGCACCGACTTCGGCGGCCCGATCGACGAAGGCGGCGATTGGAGCTATCGCGTCACGGCAAAATGGCAGGACGCGGACAACGGCTTGGATTTCACCCAGGACGACCGGCTTTATATTGCACCCGCCCTGACCTGGAATCCGACCGACGCCACGACGCTGACGATCCTGGGCGACTATACTAAGCGCGACGGCAACACCTCCCACGGTATCCCCTACGGCTCGGGCATCGATCCGGACACCTATCTCGGCGAGTCCGATTTCGACAATATGGACACCGAAGAGTGGAACATCGGCTACGAGTTCGCGCACGATTTCGGCAACGGCCTGCAGTTCCGCTCGAATGCGCGGTATTCGAACCTCGATATGACCTACGAGTCGGTTTATCCCGGCGCCGTCGGGACTTCGAGCTCGGATTCCACCATCAGTCGCTCGTCTCTCGGGATCTACGGCCGCTCCGAGAGCTTCGTCACGGACAATCAGTTCCAGTATGACGCATCGGTCGGGATGTTCGACAGCCGGACGCTGCTCGGCACCGACTATTCGCACTACAAAATCAAGGAAAATCGCGAAGACGGCACGGCGGACGAGATCAACATCTACGATCCGGTCCATTGCGGCCGGGGTTGCGTCAGCCCATACTGGCAACTGCGGGACAACAACGAGATTTCGATCTACGGCCTCTATCTGCAGGAAGAGCTGACCGTCGACGACCGCTGGATCTTCACGGCCGGCGGCCGCTTCGACCGGGTCGAGCAGGCCGACGACTACATCTACGACTATACGACCTTGTACGGATACACCGATGAAGGAACTTATGATGCGACCGACGAAGCTTTTACCAAGCGCTTCGGCCTGACGTTCAAAGCGACCGATCAGCTCTCACTTTATGCGAACTATTCGGAGTCGTTCCAGCCGCTCGGCGTATCGCGGGCCTATCTCGTGAATTCGGCAAAGCCCCAGGAAGGCACGCAATACGAGGTGGGCGCGAAATTCACACCCGCCGGACTCGACGCCCTTTTTACGCTGGCTCTCTTCGACCTCACCCAGACAAATGTCTCGCAGTATGACTCCAGCTACAACCAGTATCAGGTTGGCGAGATCAACGTTCGCGGCGTCGAGCTGGAGGGTAAGATGGCGCTGGCAGATCACCTCAACATGACGCTCGCCTATTCCTACTGGGATTCGGAGATCAAGGAGGATGTGTCGGGCAATACGGGCAATCGTCCCGAGCTTGTGCCGGAGCACATCGCATCGGCCTGGGTGGATTACACGATTCCGGGTTGGAACATGTTCGGCGATCTGGTGCTCGGCGTGGGGGCGCGGTTCATGGGATCAAGGTATGCGGACGACGAGAACACGATCAAGCTCGACTCCTTCACGGTCATAGATGCGGCGATCAGTTATGAGATCACAGAAAACGCCACTCTGGCCGTCAACGCGACCAACCTGTTCGATAAGGAATACATCTCCTCAGTCGATACCTACAGCAACACGGCCTATTATGGTGACGGCCGAAGCGTGTTGGCGACGCTGAAGTACACTTGGTAACAATCGCGCAAAAGGCGCCGGAAAAGACCAACCGGAAAAGACTAAAAGGCGGTCGATCGGCTAGCCCGTATAATCCGCCCCGCTTGGGTGAGCAGCCTACATTCAGGCGGGCCGATGCTTGCGGCGCCATGCCGCCGGCGTCTCGCCTACGATGCGCCGGAAGGCTTTGGTCAGATGGGCCTGATCGGCGAAGCCGAGTTGGACGGCGACCGCCGCCAAGGTGTGGTCGCTGTCCGCCAGCAATCTCTTGGCCAGTTCGATGCGGTTGGCGAGCTGCCATTGCAGCGGCGTCTGGCCGGTCGTCTGTTTGAAGACGCAGGCGAACCAGCTTTCGGACAAACCGACGGTGGCAGCCATTTCGGCGACGGCCAGACGGCGGTCGCTACGGGAGTTGATGCGCGAGGTCAGCTTGTTCATCTGTGCCTGCGTCAGCCGGCCGTTGGGCCGCTCGCCATCGGGTTCCGGAATATCCAGAAGAGCCGTCGCGATGCTGCCCACAAGGCTTTCCGAATGAACCGGGTGCTTGGACGGGCTCGACAGTTCGCCGACGAGCAGACGGGCCAATGTCTCGATCGCGCCGGCGTTCTGGATCTCGGTCGGCCGGCGCAACGCCGCCTGGGCGGCCGACCCTCCCACCGAGGGCGACAGGAATCGCAGCAGCCGATCCTTGTGCACATGCAGATCGAGATGGGCAAAGCGATGCATCGAGACGAAACTGGTCTGCAGGGGAAGGCCGGCGGGGACATACATCGCACGCGTCATCGGACGATAATGCGGTTCCAGTCCGCCCATGCGGTTGGACATCCGGATATGGGACGACACGTCGTTGAAGAAGATCATGATGCGCGGATCGGGGGAGAGGTAATGGCCCTTGGCGCCGCGCTGGCCTTCGGCGTCCCAGAACACGCTCATGATCCCGTTGAGGCTGCGCCATTTGGCCGGCGCGACCGGCCGGATGCCCTCGGTATGGCTGATCATCGAATGGTGAAAGCCCACTGTTCCAAGCCGCTCGTGCTAGGCAGGACGGATCGTAGGCCGGCCCGGCGCGGCGTCGCGAGACGCCGTCGTGCCGCCGCAAGCGTTACGACTCTGGTCTTCCGCCAAACGACCACCCCCTGCATGCTTTCCTAACATGACAAGCATTATCATCTTTGCCTGACGGGGCAAGCGGGAGCCGCCCGCCGGCCTCTGCGCGCTGCCATGATCCCGGCGGGCCACGGACCCGGGCCGATCAGCTGCGATAATCGTCGATCAGCGGGTTGGGCCGGGCGAAGCGGAGCAGCTTTTCCCGCTGGGTGATCACGATGTGGGCCCCCTGAACGTCGACCCCATGGCGGCGCAACGCCGCGAAGGCGCGCGAGAGGTTCTCCGGCGTCATGCCCAAAAGCGAGGCGAGCACGCGCTTTTCCACCTCGATTTCGGCTTCGCCACGCTCGCCCTGCTCCAGGTCGAGCCGGATCAGCCAGTTGGCGAGGCGCTCGGCGCCGCTGCGCAGCTTCTGGTTCTTCAGGTCCTTGACGGTGGTGCGATAGCAGGTGGCCAGTTCGGTGACGATCGCCGACATGAAGGCTGGGTCGGTTTCCATGGCGTGGCGCACGCCGGCCGACGGGATCATCAGGATGCGCGACGGCTCCAGCGTGCGGGCCGACTGCAGGTAGACCTGATCCTTCAGCACCGCCGCCAGGATGAACGTGCCGATGGGCTTGACGAAGCTCACCGTCGTCTCGCGCTCGCCGGTATGGGCGAACATTTCGACCATGCCCTCCATCACGATGTGGAGGAAGTCGGCCGGGTCGCTTTCGTGAATGAGCACGACACCGGGCGGAAACCGCTGCAGGAAACCCGCCTTGAGCAGCATGGCGAAGGTATCTTCCGCAACATCCCGAAACAGGCTCAGGGCGCGAACATGCTCTATGTCGCCCGGACGCATCGCGCTGCATTCCCAGTTTTGTCTCTCGACGCGGTTATATTATTTGCTTGATAAATGTCAATTGAAGCAGTGAACTCGATCATTTGGATGTATTGTATTTTTTATCTGAGGTTATGATCAATGTAATACACGTATTTTTTGGAGGGACTTACGGCGATTTGGTTGATCTGGAACAAATATAGAGTGGCTCTAAAGGAGCAACACCCCGCCAATACCCAGCGGTAATGGTTCGACAAGGAGATTGGAGGGGGATCATGCAACAGCTCGCAGGGGTCAGTCGTGGCGAGCAATATCGAGCGCTCGCCCTAAGCACCATCGCATTCACGGCCTGTTTCGCCGTTTGGACGATCTTCTCGATCATCGGCGTCAGGATCAAGCAGCAGCTCGGTCTTTCGGAGACCGAATTCGGCCTTCTGGTGGCCACCCCGGTGCTCACCGGTTCGGTCAGCCGCATCTTTCTCGGCGTCTGGACCGAGCAGTTCGGCGGCAGGCTCGTCTACACCCTCCAAATGCTTTTGACGGCCGTGGCCTGCTTCCTCATCTCGTGGGCCACCACCTACACGATGTTCCTCGTCGCCGCGCTCGGCGTCGGTCTCGCCGGCGGCTCCTTCATCGTCGGCGTCGCCTATGTGTCCCGCTGGTTCGGCAAGGAGCGGCAGGGCACCGCGCTCGGCATCTTCGGGGCCGGCAATGTCGGCGCGGCGGTGACCAATTTCGGCGCCCCCTTCCTGGTGTTGGCCTACGGCTGGCAGGAGACCGCGCAGATCTATTCGGTCCTGCTCGCCATCATGGCGATCGTCTTCTTCCTCACCACCAAGGACGATCCGGCGCATCGGGCGCGCAAGGTGAAGGGCGAGAAGCCCGTCTCCGCCGCCGCACAGCTCGAGCCGCTCCGGCACCTTCAGGTCTGGCGGTTCGCCACCTACTATTTCTTCGTCTTCGGCGGCTTCGTGGCGTTGGCGTCCTGGCTGCCGCGCTATTATGTCGGCGCCTACGAGCTGCCTCTGGCGACCGCCGGCATGCTGGCGGCGGCCTATGCGTTGCCGGGCTCGGTGTTCCGTGCGCTGGGCGGCTGGATGTCGGACCGTTGGGGCGCGCGGGCGGTGATGTATCTCACCTTCATCGTGTCGCTTGTCTGCCTCTTCGTCCTGTCTTACCCGGCGACCCACTATGTGGTCGACGGCATCAAGGGGCCGATGGAGTTCTCCTTCGCCGTGTCGCTGCCGCTGTTCGTGGCGCTGACCGTCGCTCTCGGCTTCGTCATGTCGCTGGGCAAGGCCGCGGTCTATAAGCACATCCCGGTCTATTATCCCGAGCATGTCGGCTCGGTTGGCGGCCTCGTCGGCATGATCGGCGGCCTCGGCGGCTTCGTCCTGCCGATCCTCTTCGGCATGCTCAACGACTATACCGGCGTGTGGACGAGCTGCTTCATGGCGCTCTTCGTCATCGTCCTCGTCTCCACCGTCTGGATGCATGTCGCCATCCGCCGCATGGAGCGCCGCCGCTTCCCCGGCATCGCCGGCGAAACGCAGCTGAGCGACGTTCCGGACGCCCCGGTGCCGGCTCCGCATACGGCAAGGCACACTTCGCTCTCCGGCGAGCGCGCGCTCCAGGCGCAAAGCGCTTCGACGAACTGAACCGATCCGGCGCCGGCAGCCTCGACGGCACCGGCGTCCCCTTCCTTCTCCGCAAGGCAAAAATTGATGTCTTCTCACGTTCTCGACGACTGGCGTCCCGAGGATGCCGGCTTCTGGCGCGCCGAAGGCCGCCGCATCGCGAGCCGCAACCTCTGGATTTCGATCCCCGCCCTGCTCCTGTCCTTCGTCATCTGGCAGGTCTGGTCGGTGGTGGTGGCCAAGCTTCCCCTGGTCGGCTTCAATTTCACGACCGGTCAGCTGTTCTGGCTGGCCGCGCTGCCCGGCCTGTCCGGGGCGACGCTCCGGATCTTCTATTCCTTCATGGTGCCGATCTTCGGCGGCCGGCTGTGGACGACGCTGACCACCGCCTCGCTGATCATCCCGGCGCTCGGCATCGGCTTCGCCGTCCAGGATCCCACGACGCCCTATTGGGAGTTCGCGCTGCTGGCGCTGCTCTGCGGCTTCGGCGGCGGCAATTTCGCCTCGTCCATGGCCAACATCTCATTCTTCTACCCCAAGAGCCAGAAGGGCAACGCGCTCGCCCTCAACGCCGGCCTCGGAAACTTGGGCGTCTCGGTGGTCCAGTTCGTCGTGCCGCTGGTCATCACAGCCGCCGTCTTCGGCGCCGTTGCTGGCGATCCCCAGACCGGCACCAAGGCTGACGTGACGACGACGCTTTGGCTCCAGAACGCCGGCTTCGTCTGGGTGCCGTTCCTCATCGTGTGCACGCTGGCCTCCTGGTTCGGCATGGACGACATCGCCTCGGCCCGCGCCTCCTTCGCCGAGCAGTCCGTCATCTTCAAGCGCAAGCACAACTGGGCGATGTGCTGGCTCTACACCGGCACCTTCGGCTCCTTCATCGGCTATTCGGCGGGCTTCCCGCTGCTGATGAAGACGCAGTTTCCGGCCGTCGATGCGCTCGCATTCGCCTTTCTCGGGCCTCTCGTCGGCGCGCTCTCCCGCTCCCTGACCGGCTGGGTCTCCGACCGCTGGGGCGGCGGCCGCGTCACGGTCTGGACCTTCCTGGTGATGATCGCCGCCGTTGCGGGCGTCCTCTTCTTCCTGTCGATCAAGGGTGAGCCGGGCGCGTTCTGGGGCTTCTTCGCCATGTTCATGGTGCTGTTCTGCGCCACCGGCATCGGCAACGCCTCCACCTTCCAGATGATCCCCGCGATCATGCGCAAGGACATGGACCGCCTGATGCCCGGCGCTGATCCCGCATTGAAGCAGCGCCAGGCGGAGAAGGAATCGGCCGCCATCATCGGCTTCACCTCGGCGATCGCCGCCTACGGCGCCTTCTTCATCCCCAAGAGTTACGGCACCTCGATCGACCTCACGGGCGGGCCCGAGGCCGCGCTCTGGTGCTTCATGATCTTCTACGCGACCTGCGTCGTCCTCACCTGGGCGCTCTACACGCGCCGGGGCGGCCACCTTTACGACATCGAGCATGGCCGCGCGGCGGCCGCTGCGGAATAGGAGGGCTTCATGTCCCATTTCCTCGACCGCCTGACGTTCTTCCAGCGCAAGCAGGAACGCTTCGCCGGCGGCCACGGCATCACCACCGACGAGAGCCGGGCCTGGGAAGACGCCTATCGAAAGCGCTGGGCGGTGGACAAGATCGTCCGCTCCACCCACGGCGTGAACTGCACCGGCTCCTGTTCCTGGAAGATCTACGTCAAGGGCGGCATCGTCACCTGGGAGACCCAGCAGACCGACTATCCGCGTACCCGCCCGGACCTGCCGAACCACGAGCCGCGCGGCTGCCCGCGCGGGGCATCCTACAGCTGGTATCTCTACTCGGGAACGCGCATCAAACACCCGATGGTGCGCGCCCGGTTGATCCGCCACTGGCGGGCGGCACGAAAGACGATGACGCCGGTCAAGGCCTGGGCCTCCATCGTGGAGACTCCGGACAAGCGCCACGACTACGTGTCGAAGCGCGGACGCGGCGGCTTCGTGCGCGTCTCCTGGGAGGAGGCGAACGAGATCATCGCCGCCGCCAACGCCTACACCACCAAGACCTACGGCCCAGACCGCGTCGCCGGCTTCTCGCCGATCCCGGCCATGTCGATGGTCTCCTATGCGGCCGGCAGCCGCTACCTGTCGCTGCTCGGCGGCACGGTGATGAGCTTCTACGACTGGTACTGCGACCTGCCGCCGTCCTCGCCCCAGACCTGGGGCGAACAGACCGACGTGCCGGAATCGGCAGATTGGTACAATGCCGGCTACCTGCTGGTCTGGGGCTCCAACGTGCCGATGACCCGCGCGCCCGACGCCCACTTCTACTCGGAGGTGCGCTATCGCGGCGCCAAGAGCGTCGTCATCGCGCCGGACTACAACGAGGCGGCCAAGTTTTCCGACCTGTGGCTCCATCCCAAGCAGGGCACTGACGCGGCGCTGGCTTTGGCGCTTGGCCACGTGGTGCTGCGCGAATTCCATCTGGATCGTCAGGCCGAGTACTTTGCCGACTATACGCGGCGCTATTCCGACTTTCCTTGCCTGGTGACGCTGGTCGAGCGCGACGGGCGGCTGGTCGCGGACCGGCTGCTGCGCGCGGCGGACCTCGACGGCGCGCTGGACGAGGCGAACAACCCGGACTGGAAGACCGTCGCCATCGACGAGACGTCGGGCGAGCTGATGGCGCCGCAAGGCTCGTCCGGCTTCCGCTGGGGTGAGAAGGGCAAATGGAACCTGGAGGAAAAGGACGGCCAGGGCCGCGACGTTCGTTTCAAGGTCACGCTCGCCGAGGGCCACGATGCGATCGAATCGGTCGCATTTCCGTATTTCGGCGGCGATGCGCCCTATGACTTCGTCGCCACGTCGCACGATCAGGTGCTCGTTCGCAACGTTCCGGTGAAAGCAATCGCGGGCGCCGGCGGCACGACGATCAAGGTCGCCACCGTCTTCGACCTGTTCTGCGCCAATTACGGCCTTGATCGCGGCTTCGGCGGCGGGAACGTTGCGAGAAGCTACGACGAGGACGTGCCGTTCACGCCCGCCTGGGCGGAAAAGGTCACCGGCGTGCCGCGCCAGGCGATCGTCCAGGTGGCGCGCGAATTCGCCGACAATGCCGAGCGCACGCACGGCCGGTCCATGGTCATCCTCGGTGCCGGTCTCAACCACTGGTACCACATGGACATGAGTTACCGCGGCATCATCTCGCTTCTGGTGATGTGCGGCTGCGTCGGCCAGTCGGGCGGCGGCTGGTCGCATTATGTCGGCCAGGAGAAGCTCAGGCCCCAGACCGGCTGGCTGCCGCTCGCCTTCGCGCTGGACTGGAACCGTCCGCCCCGCCAGATGAACTCCACCAGCTTCTACTACGCCCACACCGACCAGTGGCGCTACGAGACGCTGAAGGTCTCCGACATCCTGTCGCCGCTGGCGCCCAAGGGCGACTGGTCCGGCTCGCTGATCGACTTCAACGCCAAGGCCGAGCGCATGGGCTGGCTGCCCTCGGCGCCGCAGCTCCAGGCGAACCCGCTGGAGCTGGGCAACCGGATCGCCGCTGAGGGTGCCAATGCCGGCGACGTGGTGGCGGCGGACCTGAAGTCCGGCGCGCTCAAGATGGCGTGCATGGACCCGGACAATCCGCAGAACTGGCCGCGCAACATGTTCTTCTGGCGCTCCAACGTTCTCGGCGCCAGCGGAAAGGGCCACGAATACTTCCTCAAGCACTTCGTCGGCTCGCTGCACGGCGTCATCGGCACCGAGGAGGCGGGCAAGGACTGCCGGCCCGAGGATGTGACCTGGCGCGAGGAGGCCCCGGTCGGCAAGCTCGACCTGATGGTCAACATCGATTTCCGCATGTCGACCACGTCGATCTATTCCGACATCGTTCTGCCGACCGCCACCTGGTACGAGAAGAACGATCTCAACACCACCGACATGCACCCCTTCATCCATCCGCTGTCGGCGGCGGTCGACCCGGCGTGGGAGGCGAGAAGCGACTGGGCGATCTTCCGCGGCATCGCGGAAACCTTCTCGAAGGTGGCGCCCGAGGTGCTCGGCGTCGAGCACGACGTCGTGCTCTTCCCGATCCAGCACGACACGCCCAACGAACTGGCCCAGCCCTATGAGCCCAAGGACTGGGGCAAGGGCGAGTGCGATCCGATCCCGGGCAAGACCATGGCCACCGTCCATCTGGTGGAGCGCAACTATCCCGACCTCTTCGCGCGCTTCACCTCGCTCGGTCCGGCGATCGACACCCTCGGCAACGGCTCCAAGGGCCTCAACTGGAACACCGAACACGAGGTCGAGCTGCTCGGCCAGCTGAACGGCAAGGTCCTCGACGGTCCCGCCAAGGGCCGGCCGAAGATCGACACCGACATCGACGCCTGCGAGACGATCCTGATGCTGGCGCCGGAGACCAACGGCCAGGTGGCGCTCAAGGCCTGGGAGTCGCTGTCGAAGGCGACGGGCCGCGAACACGCCCATCTCGCCGAAGGCAAGGAGGAGGAGAAGATCCGCTTCCGCGACATCGTCGCCCAGCCGAGGAAGATCATCTCCTCACCGACATGGTCGGGCATAGAAAGCGAGAAGGTCTGCTACAACGCCGGCTACACCAACGTGCACGAGCTGATCCCCTGGCGCACAATCTCGGGTCGTCAGCAGCTCTATCAGGATCACCACTGGATGCGCGCCTTCGGCGAGGCCTTCGTCACCTGGCGCCCTCCCATCGACACCAAGAGCGTCGCCGCCGCCCTCGGCAAGCTGCCGAACGGCAACAAGGAGGTGCTGCTCAACTTCCTGACGCCCCACCAGAAATGGGGCATCCACTCCACCTACGCCGAAAACCTCATCATGCTGTCGCTCAACCGCGGCGGACCGGCGGTGTGGATCAGCGAAGACGACGCGAAGGCGGCCGGCATCGTCGACAACGACTGGATCGAGGTCTTCAACGTCAACGGAGCGCTCACGGCGCGCGCCATCGTCTCCCAGCGCATCATGCCGGGTTCGGCCCTGATGTACCATGCCCAGGAGAAGCTGGTGAACACGGTGGGTTCGGAGATCACCGGCCAGCGCGGCGGCGTCCATAACTCGGTGACACGCATCGTCACCAAACCCACCCACATGATCGGCGGCTATGCCCAGCTCGCCTACGGCTTCAACTACTACGGCACGGTCGGCGCCAACCGCGACGAGTTCGTAATCGTCAGGAAGATGAGCGAGGTGAACTGGTTCGACAAGGCCGCCGAGGACGGCATCGACCCCGGAGCGGGAACGGACGGTTGGGGCACCGGCCAAGCCGCGAGCAAGGAGGCCGCAGAATGAAGATCCGCGCACAGGTCGCGATGGTCCTCAACCTCGACAAGTGCATCGGCTGTCACACCTGCTCGATCACCTGCAAGAACGTCTGGACCAACCGCGAGGGCGTCGAATACGCCTGGTTCAACAATGTCGAGACCAAGCCCGGCATCGGCTATCCCAAGGACTGGGAGAACCAGACCCGCTGGCAGGGCGGCTGGACGCGCCAGTCGAACGGCAAGATCGTGCCGAAGCAGGGCGCCAAGTGGCGGATCCTGTCCAAGATCTTCGCCAACCCGCATCTGCCGGAGATCGACGACTTCTACGAGCCCTATACGTTCGAATACGAATGGCTGCAGAAGGCGCCGGAGCTCCAGGCCCAGCCCTCGGCCAAGCCGCGCTCGCTCGTCACCGGCGAGGTGATGGACAAGATCGAGTGGAGCGGCAACTGGGAGGACATGCTCGGCGGCGAGTTCGACAAGCGCTCGAAGGACTACAACTTCGAAGGCGTCGAAAAGGCGATGCTCGGCGAGTTCGAGCAGACCTTCATGATGTATCTGCCGAGGCTGTGCGAGCACTGCCTCAACCCGACCTGCCTCGCCTCCTGCCCGTCGGGCGCGATCTACAAGCGCGCCGAGGACGGCATCGTCCTCATCGACCAGGAGAAGTGCCGCGGCTGGCGCATGTGCGTCTCCGGCTGCCCCTACAAGAAGATCTACTACAACTGGTCTTCGGGCAAATCCGAGAAGTGCATCTTCTGCTATCCGAGGATCGAGACCGGCCAGCCGACCGTGTGCTCGGAAACCTGCGTCGGGCGCATTCGCTATCTCGGCGTCGTCCTCTACGACGCCGACCGCATCGAGGCGGCGGCCTCCGTCGAGGATCCCAAGGACCTCTACGAGGCCCAACTCGGCGTCTTCCTGAACCCTTACGACGAAGAGGTGACGGCGCAGGCGCGGGCGGATGGCGTGCCCGAGGCATGGCTGGAAGCGGCACGTCGTTCGCCGGTCTACAAGATGGCGATGGAGTGGAAGGTGGCCTTCCCGCTCCATCCCGAATACCGCACGCTGCCGATGGTCTGGTACGTGCCGCCGCTTTCGCCGATCCAGTCGGCGGCCGAGGCGGGCAGGATGTCGGTCAAGGACAACATGCCCGACGTCCGCAGCCTGCGTATCCCGCTGCGCTATCTCGCCAACCTCCTGACGGCCGGCGACGAGGCACCGGTCGCCCAGGCGCTGGAGCGGATGCTGGCGATGCGCGCCTATATGCGTGGGCTGAGCGTCGACGGGGCGGCAGACGCCTCGATCCCAGGCCGCGTCGGGCTCTCGGTCGAGACGATCGAGGAGATGTACAAGGTGATGGCGCTCGCGGCCTATGAGGACCGCTACGTCATCCCCACCGCCCACCGCGAGTGGGAGGAGGACGCCTATCTGCTGCGCGGCTCGGCCGGCTTCGGCTTCCGCGAAGGCACCAACGGCCGGACCGAAACCAATCTCTTCGGCAGTTCCAAGCGAACGCCCCGCAAACCTTACATGGATATCCCGACATGAGACGGACGCTGCGCGCCTTCGCGGCGCTTCTCACCTATCCGAACGACGAGCTGAAAGCTCATATGGGCGAGGTGCGGAGCGCCTTGCAGGAAGAGGGAACCCTTGCTCGCCCGGCGCTCCGTCGGCTGGAGCCGCTGCTTCTCCGCATCGAGGCGGACGACGTCCTCGACAGCCAGGCGGCCTATAGCGAGCTGTTCGATCGCTCACGTTCGCTCGCCCTGCATCTCTTCGAACACGTTCACGGCGAAAGCCGCGAGCGCGGCCAGGCGATGGTCGATCTCGGCGAGACCTATGCCCGCCACGGCCTGCTGATGGAGAGCGAGGAACTGCCGGACTACGTGCCTGCCTTCCTCGAATTCGCCTCCTGCCTGCCGGAGGCGGAGGCGCGCGAGATGCTGGGCCAGCCGGCTCACGTCTTCGCCGCGCTCGAAGAACGGCTCGGCGAGCGGGGATCGGACTATGCGCCGGTGTTCGGCGCGATCTTGGCCGTCGCCGGTGCCAAGCCCGACGGCGAGGCGCTGGCCGAGCTTCAGCAGGCCGCGCCGTCGGATGACATCTCGACGATCGACGAGGAATGGGAAGAGGCGCCCATCGCCTTTACGGGCCCGCACGACATGGGGGGGCCGACCGGGCTCGTCGCCAAGATCCGCGCCGCCCGCAAGGCGGCCGTCGCCGCCAAATCGGCCTGACGGGAGGAACCCAAGTGAGCAACTTCATCAACCAGCTGGCCTTCGGCTGGTATCCCTATCTGGCCATCACCGTTCTCGTGGTCGGCTCCATCCTGCGTTTCGACAAGGACCAGTATTCCTGGCGCTCGCAGTCGAGCCAGTTCCTGCGGCGCCGGCAGCTGATGATCGGCTCGAACCTCTTCCATCTCGGCGTCCTGATGCTCTTCGCCGGCCATTTCGTCGGACTGCTGACGCCGATCAACTTCTTCGACGCCGTCGGCGTCAGCCATGGCTTCAAGCAGATGACGGCGCTGATCGTCGGCGGGCTCGCCGGCATCTCCGCCTTCGTCGGGGCGAGCCTGCTGCTTCATCGCCGGCTGTTCGACGCGCGCATCCGCCGCTCATCCTCCTATGGCGACATCGCCGTGCTGGTGCTCATCTGGCTGCAACTCGCCCTCGGCATCGCCACCACCTACTGGACGATGCAGGCGCTGCAGGGTGAGGAGATGGTTCTACTGATGGGCTGGGCGAACGGCATCCTGACGTTCAATCCGGCCGCGCCCGACATCATCGTCGACGTGGCGCTGGTCTACAAGCTCCACATCATCCTTGGACTGACCCTGTTCCTGATCACGCCGTTCACGCGTCTCGTCCACGTGTTCTCCGCGCCGATCTGGTTCCTGTTCCGGCCGGGCTACCAGATCGTGCGTTCGCTCGCCCCCGTCGGACGTGTGAGGCGGACGGCGGCGAAGGGCGAAGGCGGACGCTGACATGGCCCATTCCATCGCCATCGAGCATGCCCCGGTCGAAAAGCGCGTGCGTTCGGTCATGCCGAGCGCCTGCGAGAGCGGCGGCTGCGGCGGGGCGCCGAGCCCGCGACGGCCGGCGCCGCCTGTCTTCTCCGACGTCTTCGTCAACGGGGCGGAGATCGCGCCGGAGGCGATCGCTCGTGAAATGCAGCATCACCCGGCCGAGAATGCCGACGCCGCGTGGACGGCGGCGGCCAGCGCCCTGGTGATCCGCCACCTGCTTCTGGAAGAGGCGCGCCGCCTCGACCCGACCCGCGCGCTCCCAGGCGAGGGGGCCGACGACGAAGCGCTGATCGCGACGCTCCTCGACCGGGAGGTGGAACCGGCCCTGCCGACCGACACGGAGTGCCGCCGGGTGTACGAGGCCGAGCGCCAACGCTTCCGCACGGCCGATCTGCTGGAGGCCTCCCATGTCCTGATCGAGCCCGAGAGCGACGATGACGAAGCCTGGACTGCCGCGCGCGAGCACGCCGCAGCCATTATCGGGCAGGTGCGCGACGATGACGCGGCCTTTGCCGAGGCGGCGCGGGCTTTCTCCCGTTGTCCTTCTGCCCGGCAGAACGGATCGCTGGGTCAGATTCGACGCGGCGAACTGGTGCGGGAGGTCGAGGGCGCGCTGTTTTCGCTATACCCCGGCACGACGGCCCCCCAGCCGGTGCGCTCGCGCTTCGGCTGGCATGTCGTCCGGCTGCATCGGCGTATCGAGGGCGAGACCCTGCCCTTCGAGGTGATGAAGCCGAAGATCGCCGAGATGCTGGCGGCGCGCGCCTGGACGGTCGCGGCCAGCCGTCTCGTCGCCCGACTTGTCGAGGCGGCGGAGATCGAAGGGGTCGTCGTCGAGCCGGAGATCGGGCGATGATGATGCTCGGCGACATCCTGGCCGAGGCGCGCCGCTCGTCGGGTACGGTCGTCCGTTGGATCGCCGACAACGATCCGGACCGTGCGGCCAGCATCGAAACCGCCGCCGCGCGGCTTGGCGAGACGGTGCCGAGCTTCGTGCGCGGTGCGGTCGCCGACTTTTCGCAGTTCGGTTCCGAGGACGACTGGGCGGATCTGACGTCGCGCCTCCGGGCCACAGACGACCCTGGCCGCGTCTGCCTTTTCACCATGCTCGACTGGCGTCTTGTCCGCGAGAGCGACGGCACCGGCGCATTTTGACGAGGAGAGTTCGATGAACGAGAGTCCCAAGGACGCCAAGGGCCTCAATCCGGCCCTCAAATCCGCAATCGACACGAGCGTCGATACCGACCATTCCACGCCGGCACCGGCCGACTCGGCGTCGGTTCAGCGCCAGGAAGGCCGGGCCTGGCCGATGATCTGGCTGATCGCGGCCATCGTTTCGGCGCTGATCGTCGTCTGGCTGATCTTCGCCTGAGCCGGCAGGGCTTCATCGTCGGCAGTGGTCAAGACGCACAGGGTGCAGTCGCCCTGATCGCCGACCGCTCCGTAGCGGAACGTCCGACTGTCCGCGCTTCCTCTGGCTCCGCCTCGACCGTCATGGGCTCTTCGGCGAACGCCCTTTCCGCCTCGGCGAACACTTGGCCGACGCCGATCAAGATGGGGCGGTCGAGGCCGATGCGGCCGACTATGGCGCCGAGATCCGACAGCCGGCCCGCGCAAAGGGTCTCGTCGGGCCGCGACAGGTTGGCGGCGACGGCGACGGGCGTCTCGGTGCCGAGGCCCTCGGCGGTCAGGCGCGCGGCGATCTTTTCGGCCATGCGTCCGCCCATGTAGAAAACGGTGGTTGCGCGCGGCTCGGCGAGTGCCGGCCAGTCGAGATCCTCGGGAAGGCCGCCGTGCTTGGAATGGCCGGTGACGAGGCGAAGCTGGCTTGCCCGATCGCGATGGGTGAGCGACACGCCGAAGGCGGCGGCGAGCGCCGAGGCGGCGGTGATGCCGGGAACGATCGTCGCCGGGATGCCCTCGCGGGCAAGCTCGGCCAATTCCTCGCCGGCGCGTCCGAACACCGAGACGTCGCCCGACTTTAGCCGCACCACATGCTTGCCCGCCTTGGCGAGCTTGATCATCAGCGCGTTGATCTCTTCCTGGCGGCAGCTTTCGCGCGCCGCGCGCTTGCCGACCAGCATGCGCTTGGCCTCGCGCCGGGCGAGCTCCAGCACCTCGCTCGAGACGAGATCGTCGAACAGGATGACGTCGGCCGCCTGGAGTGCGCGTACGGCCTTCAGCGTCAGGAGCTCGGCGGCACCCGGTCCGGCGCCGACCAGCGTCACCCGGCCGCCGGAGGCCGGCGCCTGCGCCAGATCGTCGACGAGGCGCTTCACGTTGGTCACGGCGGCCTTGTCCACCGGTGCGACGAAGGCCCGATCGCTGAAACGCTCCCAGAAGGCGCGTCGGGGCGCGCCCGCGGCAAGGCGCGTCATGACGGTGTCGCGCACGTTGGCGGCGAGGCCCGCCCAGTCGGCGAGAAACGGCGGCAGCAGCGTCTCGATGCGGCGGCGGATCGCCTGGCCGAGGATCGGCGCGGCGCCGTCGGTGGAAATGCCGACGACGACAGGCGAGCGGTTGACGATCGAGCCGAAGCGGAAGTCGCAATAAGCCGGCTTGTCGATGACGTTGACGGGAACGCCGGCTGCATGGGCGGCGGCAGCAAAGCGCGCCGCTTCCTCTTCGCTTTCGCAGTCGCCGATGGCGATCGCCGCTCCCTCAAAACTCGCCGTTGTCCAAGGGCGATCGAGATGGACGATCGAGTGGGCCTCGATCAGTGCGTGCATCTCGTCGCAAACCTCGCGAGCCGGGGCATGGACCTCGACGGCTGCCCCGGTCGCGGCCAGGAGCTCCGCCTTCCAGGCGGAAGCGGCGGTCCCGCCGGCAACGACCGCCCGCTTGCCGGCGAGGTCGTAGAAGACCGGAAGCGATGCCAAGGCGTCCATGCGGGCGCGGCGAGGTTGGCCCGCACGCCCCGCTCCTTGGGAGCCGTCAGGCCGACTGTCGAAGCTTCGTGCCATCGATGATCTCCTTGATCTCGCTGCGGCAGGAGCCGCAATTGGTGCCCGCCTTGAGGGCTTCGCCGACCGCCTCGACGCTGATGCAGCCGCCGTTGTGCACGGCACGGACGATGTCGTTGCTGCCGACGGAAAAGCACGAGCAGACGATAGCGCCGGGATCGGGCCGGTCGCCGCCGCTGCGCCCGGCAAGGATGCGCGAGCGGTCCGCCGACGCATCGTCCGCCGTCAGACGCCGGGCGGCCCAGAGCCGCGAAACGGCGACGGGCTCGCGCGCAAGCCAAAGCGCGCCGAAGAGCTTCCCCTCCTTGAGCGCAGCGAAGCGATGGGCACCGGCCCGGCTGTCGTGATAGGCGAGCCGCTCGGCCTCGTTGCCGGAGCCGAAGAGACTTTCGGCCAGCGCCGTTCCGTCGGTGAGAGGGTCGGTGCCGGCAAGCTCCAGGCGCCAGCCGCCTTCGGTGCGGGCGAGCGCCCAATAGGACGCCTCGATCGCCGCCGGCTTTTCGGTCAGAACCGCAAAGCCGTACCATGCGGCCTTGAAGCGGGCGACGCGCACGGGTGTCGCCTTGGATCCCGGCTGTCCGGACACAGGATCGACCAGGGCCTCGACCAGGGCGTTGACGCGGGCGTTCGCCGCGACTTCACCGGTCCAGTGCATCGGCACGAACACCGTCCCCGTCTGCTGGCGCTCGGTGACCAGCGCACGTACGGTCACCGAGCCGCGCGCCGAGGTGACCTCGACCAGATCGGCGTCCTTGATGCCGCGAGCGGCCGCGTCGTCGGGCGCAATCTCGGCGAAGGGTTCGGCCAGATGGCCGGAGAGGCGCGGCGACAGGCCGGTGCGGGTCATGGTGTGCCAATGGTCGCGCACCCGGCCGGTGTTGAGCAGGAGCGTCTGCGCAGCGAGTGCGCGATCCATCGGGGCGGCCGGCATGAAACGCGCCTTGCCATCGCCATGGTAAAAGCCGCCTTCGCCAAAGAAGCGCGTCCGCGCCGGCCCTGCGGCGGGCTGCGGCCAAAGCGTCGGGATGAGGCGGTCGTACTCCTCCTGTCCGATCACCCCGAACGCGCCGATGTCGAAAGCGCGGGCGCCGTCGTTGTCGGTGCCGGAGAGCCGCGCATGCTCGACAAAAATCTCGGACGGATGGGAGAAGGCGAAGGCCTCGCCAAATCCCATGCGGCGGGCGACGTCGGCGACGATCGCCCAGTCGGGCCGGGCCTCGCCGGGCAGCGGAAGGAAGGCGCGCTGGCGCGAGATCCGACGCTCCGAATTGGTGACCGTGCCGGTCTTCTCGCCCCAGGCGGCAGCCGGTAGCGCCACGTCGGCAAAGTGCAGCGTATCGGTCGAGGCGACGACATCGGAGACGACGACGAAGGGGCAGGCTTTCAGCGCCGCCTTGACGCTATCGGCATCCGGCATCGAAACGACCGGATTGGTGCCCATGATCCACAGAGCCTTGATGCGGCCGTCCGCGACCGCTTCGAACAGGTCGACCGCCTTGAGGCCGGGCTTGTCCGCTATGGTCGGCGCGGCCCAAAAGTCCCGGACCAGCGCACGGTGGTCGGGATTTTCGATCTCCATGTGAGCGGCGAGCATGTTGGCCATGCCGCCGACCTCGCGCCCGCCCATGGCGTTGGGCTGACCGGTGACGGAGAAAGGCCCCATGCCGCGCCGGCCGATCCGTCCCGTCGCCAGATGGCAGTTGACGATGGCGTTCACCTTGTCGGTGCCGCCGACCGACTGGTTGACCCCCTGGCTATAGACGGTAACGACCTTCTCGGTTCTGGCGAAGAGGTCGTAGAAGGCTGCAATCGAGGCGGCCGGCAGGCCGGTCAGGCGGGCGATGTCGGCGCGGCGGAGCGATCGGGCCGCGCTCATGGCGGCCCCGAAGCCTTCGGTGTGACGCGCCACATAGTCGGCGGCGACGGCGCCGACCTCGGCGAGATGGGCGAGGAGGCCGGCAAACAGCGCCGCGTCGCCATTGGCCGCGATCGGCAGATGCAAATCGGCGAGATCGGCGGTCTGGGTCCGCCGCGGATCGACGAGGACGACTTTCATCGCGGGTCGCAGCGCCTTGGCCGCCGCCAGGCGCTGGTAGAGGACCGGATGGCACCAGGCGAGGTTGGAGCCGACGAGGACGACGAGGTCGGCCTCTTCCAGGTCCTCGTAGACGCCAGGAACCGTGTCCGAGCCGAAGGCCCGGCGATGGCCGGCGACGGAAGACGCCATGCACAGGCGCGAATTGGTGTCGATGTTGGCCGAGCCGATGAAACCCTTCATCAGCTTGTTGGCGACGTAATAGTCCTCGGTGAGCAGCTGGCCGGAGACGTAGAAGGCGACCGAATCCGGCCCGTGTTCGGCAATCGCCTGGCTGAAGCGCGAGGCGACGCGGTCGAGCGCCTCGTCCCAGCTTGCCCGCGCGCCGCCGATCGTCGGATGGGTGAGGCGGGTTTCGAGGCCGAGGGTCTCGCCGAGGGCCGAGCCCTTGGAGCAAAGCCGGCCGAAATTGGCCGGATGATCCGGATCGCCGGCAATGCCGACGCTGCCGTCGGCGTGCGGGGTGGCGATGACGCCGCAGCCCACCCCACAATAGGGGCAGGTGGTGCGCACCGCCTTATCGACAATCGACCCGTCCATGGCGTCCGCCGTTCCGATGGATGCGAAAAGGGTTAGAGAAGGCGCGCCGCCTAAGGGCGTGCGCGCCCTAGTTCCGCTCGTTACTCGGCCGGCACCGCCGCCGGCTCGACGATGCGGCGCTCGCGCGCCGCCCCCGTCCTCAGGTGCGTGGCGTAGAGCGTCAGGCCGACGAAGGAGAGGCCGCCGACGAGGTTGCCGAGGACGGTGGGGATCTCGTTCCAGATGAAGTAGTCGCCGATCGAGAAGTTGCCTTCCAGCATCAGGCCCGAAGGGAACAGGAACATGTTCACCACCGAGTGCTCGAAGCCCATGTAGAAGAACAGCATGATCGGCATCCACATGGTGATCACCTTGCCCGACACGGTGCTGGACATCAGCGCCGCGACGACACCGGTCGAGACCATCCAGTTGCACAGGATGCCGCGCACGAAGAGGGTCAGCATGCCGCCGGCGCCGTGCGCGGCGTAACCGATCGTGCGACCCTCGCCGATATGGCCGATCGCCTTGCCGACCGCGTTGGGCTCGGTGGTGAAGGCGAAGGTGAAGATGATCGCCATCATCACCGCGACGGTGAGCGCGCCGGCAAAATTGCCGAGAAACACCAGCCCCCAATTGCGCAGCACGCCGCCGAGCGTCACGCCCGGACGCTTGTCGATCAGGGCGAGCGGCGCCAGCGTGAAGACGCCGGTCAAAAGGTCGAAGCCCATCAGGTAGAGCAGGCAAAAGCCCACGGGAAAGAGGATGGCGCCGGCCAGCGGCTGGCCGGTCTGGACGTTGATCGTCACGGCGAAGGCGGCGGCGAGCGCGAGAATGGCGCCGGCCATATAGGCGCGGATCACCGTGTCCCGCGTCGACATGAAGATCTTCGCTTCACCGGCATCGACCATTTTGGTGACGAATTCGGAGGGTGCGACATAGGCCATGGGGACTCTCCATTGCGTTGAGGTCAGACAAGAGGGGATCGGCGGCGCCGCGTTGCGCCGCCGTCGTCAGAGCTTGGCCTGCCGACACCGGCCGGCTGGCACCTCCCGTTTTCTCGGGTCAGGCGGCCTTGCGCGTGGCGGCCGCCGCAAGGTCGATGAGAATGCGCTCGCCCTCGATCTTCACCGGAATGGTGCGCACGCAGCCGTCTTCGTGATTGGCGGCGATGCCGGTCTTCAGCGAGATCACCACCGAATGCAGCGGGCAGGTGACGGCCTCGTCATGGACGATGCCCTGGCTGAGCGGCCCGCCGCGATGCGGGCACTTGTCCTCGATGGCGTAGATGCTGCCGTCGGCGGTCTTGAAGACGCCGATGTTCATCTCGTGCGTCTTGACGACCCGCGCGCCGAGCGCCGGAATGTCGGAGACGCGGCCGATCTCGATCCAGTTCTCGCTCATCACTCGGCGGCCTCCAGGGTCAAATCGGCAAGCGGCTTGAATTCGTGGGCGTCGAGGCCCTGCGTGCGCGCCTGCCAGGGATCGGATTGGGAAAACTGCTGGGAATAGACGAAGCGCTCGAACAGCGCCTTGCGGTTGGCCGCATCGTCGACCACCTGGCTCTTGATGGTGTCGAGGCCGACCCGGCGCATCCACTTGTAGATGCGCTCCAGATACCAGCCCTGCTCGCGATAGAGCTGCACCGTGGCGACGATCATTTCGAGCGCATCGTCCTCGGTCGAAACCTTGGTCAGAAGCTCGGTGCCCCTTATGTCGAGGCCGGCGGCGCCGCCGACATGGATCTCGTAGCCGGAATCGACACAGACGACGCCGACATCCTTGCAGGTCGCCTCGGCGCAGTTGCGCGGGCACCCGGAGACGGCGAGCTTGACCTTGCCGGGCGTCCAGGAGCCCCACATGAACTTTTCGATGCGAACGCCGAGACCGGTGGAGTCCTGGGTGCCGAAGCGGCACCAGTCGGTGCCGACGCACGTCTTCACCGTTCTGAGCGCCTTGCCGTAGGCATGGCCGGAGACGAGGCCGGCGGCGTTGAGGTCGGACCAGACCGCCGGCAGGTCCTCCTTCTTGACCCCCAGCATGTCGATGCGCTGGCCGCCGGTGCATTTGACCGTCGGGATGTCGAATTTTTCGACCACGTCGGCGATGGCGCGCAGCTCCTTGGCCGAGGTGATGCCGCCCCACATGCGCGGCACGACGGAATAGGTGCCGTCCTTCTGGATATTGGCGTGGACGCGCTCGTTGATGTAGCGCGACTGCTGGTCGTCGACGTATTCGCCCGGCCAGTCGGCGAGGAGATAGTAGTTGAGCGCCGGCCGGCACTTGGAGCAGCCGTTGGCGGTCTTCCACTCCAGCTCCTGCATGACGGCCGGAATGGTCTTCAGCTCCTTCGCCTTGATCAGCCGGCGCACCGCGCCGTGGGAGAGCTCGGTGCAGCCGCAGACCGAGGGCAGCGCCTTGACGATATAGGCGGGCCCCAGGGTCGACAGCAGCAACTGGTCGACGAGGCCGGTGCACGAGCCGCAGGAGGCCGAGGCCTTGGTGGCCGAGCGCACCGCTTCCAGCGAGTTCAGACCGCGCTCGGTGATGGCGTTGACGATGGTGCCCTTGCAGACGCCGTTGCAGCCGCAGATCTCCGCCTCATCCGGCAAGGCTGCAACGGCCGCCGTAGGGTCCAGCGGGGCGCCCCCCTGGTAGGACTGGCCGAAGATCAGGGTGTCACGCATCTCGGAGATGTCGGTGGTCTTCTTCATCAGGTCGAAGAACCAGGCGCCGTCGGCGGTATCGCCGTAGAGCACCGCGCCGATAATGGTGTTGTGCTCGATGACGAGGCGCTTGTAGACGCCGCCGGCGGCATCGCGCAGCACGATCTCGTCGCGGCCCTCGCCCTCGGAAAAGTCGCCGGCCGAGAAGAGGTCGATGCCGGTGACCTTGAGCTTGGTCGAGGTGACCGAGCCGAGATAGACGTTTTCGGAGGGGCCGGCGAGATGGGCGGCGACCACCTTGCCCATCTCGTAGAGTGGCGCGACCAGGCCGTAGCAGACGCCGCGATGTTCGACGCATTCGCCGACCGAGAAGATGTCGGGATCGGACGTGCGCAGGTCGTCGCCGACCTTGACGCCGCGCCCGACTTCGAGCCCGGCGTCCTTGGCGAGCTGGGTCGAGGGGCGGATGCCGACCGCCATGACGACGATGTCGGCAGGAACCACCGTGCCGTCGTCGAGGCGCACGCCGGTCACGTGGGTCTCGCCCTCGATCGCCTGGGTGTTGGCCTTGGTCAGAACGCGGATGCCGCGCGATTCCACCGCCCGTTCGAGCAGATAGGAGGCGGACGGGTCGAGCTGGCGCTCCATCAGGTGGCCGGCGAGATGGACGACCGTCACCTCCATGCCGCGCAGCCGCAGGCCGGCGGCGGCTTCAAGGCCGAGAAGGCCGCCGCCGATGACGACGGCCGACTTGCCCTCAGGCCCGCACGCCTCGACCATGGCGTTGGTGTCGTCGAGATCGCGATAGGTGATGACACCGGGCAGGTCCCGCCCTTCCACCGGAATGATGAAGGGCACCGAGCCCGTCGCGACGATCAGCTTGTCGTAGGGGACCTCGCCCTTCTCGCCGACGACGATCTTGCGGGCCCGATCGATGGCGACGACCTTTTCGCCGAAGCGGCAGGTCACGCCGCGCTCCGCATACCAGGCCTCGTCATGGGTGACGATCTCCTCGTAGCTCTTTTCTCCGGAGAGCACGGAGGTCAGCATGATGCGGTTGTAGTTGCCGCGGGCTTCGGCGTTGAACAGCGTGACCTCGTAAGGCTCGCCGTCCGCCTCGAACAGATGTTCCAGCGCGCGGCCGGACGCCATGCCGGCGCCGATGACGACCAGTTTCTGCATAGGCTTCACCTCAGTAATACCAGGCGACGACGTGGGCGATCGCGCCGTCGCGATAGATCGGGACGGCCACCATCGAGGCGTAGCCGGCGGCCAGACCCGCCTTGTCGACCTTGACGACGGGGATGCCCGATCCGAGCACCTGACCGATCGTGCCCTGCCAGGGCGCGACGCGCGGCTCCTCTTCGTCGGTCCAGAGCGGACCCTCGCGCTGGCAGATGCCGTCGGTCAGAACCGCATCCTTGGAGCTGCCGGTCTTGGCGCCGGGCACGCTCCACAGTTCGAAGCGATGGGCGATCGGCGTGCCGCGCGCCGACAGGAGCGTCAACACGTAGGTCGGATCGCCCGGCACCGGAATCGGCAGGCCGAGGCCGGTGGTGAGGCCCGCCTTGCCGGCGCTGTCGGCGCGAATGAAGCGGTAGCCGGAGCCGAGGTCGCGCATCAGCATCGGCGTATTGGCCGCCCACACCCCGCCGGGCAGGCCCTGGCCGCGCGGAAAATGGGTGTGCTGGGAGACCCACTCGAAATGCTTGGCGGCGCCGTAATAGCCGTCGTCGAGCATCATCAAGCCGTTGTCGGCCCGCCAGATCTCGATGGCGCCGGTGCGGTCCTCGTCGTCGGCGCACAGGACGACGACCACCGCCTTCAGATCGGGCCCGCGAAAGATCGGCACGGCGACGGCGCTGGTCAGGCCGACCGCCTTGGCGGCGTCGGCGCGCAGGAAATAGGAGCCGTCGAAGCCTTTCAGAACGACCGGGCGGGCCTCGGCCCAGGCCTTGCCGGGCAGGCCTTCGCCCTTGGCGAAGCTGTGCTTTTCGGAGGCGGCGGCGAAGGAGGCGAGCGCCCCGTAATTGCCGCTCGACCAGACCAGACGGTCGCCTTCCGGAACCCAGACCTCGGTCACTTCGACGAACGGACGGGGGGTGTCTTGAGGTGCCATGACAGCGCTCATGCTGCCTCTCTCTTCGTCTCGGATTTTGCGGGAGCGGCGCTCGGCTCCGAGCCGTGGGCGCCCTTTTCGTACTCTTCCAGGAAGCTCAGGAGCTGTTCGCGGTAGAGGTAGTAGTCGGGATGTTCGAGCAGCGCCTTGCGGGTGCGCGGGCGCGGCAGGTCGACTTTCATGACCTTGCCGATCTTGGCCATCGGCCCATTGGTCATCATCACCACGCGGTCGGCGAGGAGGATCGCCTCGTCGACGTCGTGGGTGACGCAGACAGCCGTCACCTGGGTGCGCTTCCAGACGTCCATCAGAACGTCCTGCAGCTCCCAGCGGGTCAGCGAATCGAGCATGCCGAACGGCTCGTCGAGAAGCAGAAGCTTCGGCGACAGGGCGAAGGCGCGGGCGATGCCGACGCGCTGCTTCATGCCGTTGGACAGATCGGCCGCCTTGCGGTGCATGGCGTCCGCCAGACCGACGCGATGCAGATAATGCTCGACGATGTCGCGCCGCTCGCCCGACGAGGCGGTGGGATAGACCCGGTCGACGCCCAACGCGACGTTCTCGCGTGCCGTCAGCCAGGGCATCAGCGAGGGCGCCTGGAAGACGACGGCGCGGTCGGGTCCGGCGCCGTGCACTTCCTTGCCGTCGAGGATGATGCCGCCCGACGAGATGTCGTTGAGGCCGGCCGCCATCGACAGCACCGTCGACTTGCCGCAGCCCGAATGGCCGATGAGGGTGATGAACTCGCCCTTTTCCATCTTCAGGTCGAAGCCGTCGACGACGGTGAGCGGGCCTTTCGGCGTCGGATAGGTCTTTCGGACCTCGGAGAATTCCAGATATCCCCGCTCGATCGGCGAATGGGCCGCCTTGCGATAGGCCGCCGGCAGGTCGGGCGCCGGGCCCTTCTGCGGCGCCTGGGTGATCGGCACCACGTTCGGCAGCGCCTTGGCCTCGCCGGCCTCGGTCGCGGCATGGCGACCGCGCTCCATCAGATAGGTGGTGACGTCGCGGCGCAGGCGCTTGAAGGCCTCGTTGGTGTTCATCTCCGAACGCACGCGCGGATGCGGCAGGTCGACGGAGAAGGAGGGCCCCAGCTTGGCGCGCGGGCCGGGATCGAGCGGAATGATGCGGTCAGCGAGAAGGATCGCCTCGTCGACGTCGTTGGTGATCAGGATGATGGTCTTCTTCTCGACCTGGCTGATCGCCGCGAACTCGTCCTGAAGTTTCGCGCGGGTCAGCGCGTCGAGCGCCGACAGCGGCTCGTCGAGAAGCAGGATCTCCGGGCTCATGGCAAGCGCCCGGGCGACGGAGACGCGCTGGCGCATGCCGCCGGACAGCTCGGCCGGCCGTCGGTCGGCGGCGTGCGACAGGCCGACCATCTCGATATACTTCTCGACTCGGGCCTTGCGGCTTGCCTTGGCTTCCTTGGCGAACACGGAATCGACGGCGAGCGCGATGTTGCCGCGCACCGTGAGCCAGGGCATCAGCGAATAGGACTGGAAGACGAGGCCGCGCTCGGGTCCGGGGCCGGTGATCGGCTGGCCGCGCATCAGAACCTCGCCCTGGTCGGCCTGAACGAGGCCGGCGATCAGCGAGATCAGCGTCGTCTTGCCGGAGCCGGAGAAGCCGACGATCGCGACGAACTCGCCTTCGGCGACATTAAGGTCGACGCCTTCGAGGATCTGGGCGCGGTTCTCGCTCTCGCCATAACCCTTGGCGACCGATTTCAATTCGATGATGGGCGTGCTCACGATCGGCCCTCCTATCGCGTCGAAGAGTAGGTGAAGGCGGCCTGCAGGGCGGCCATGAGGCGGTCGAGGACGAAACCGACGATGCCGATGGTGATCACCGCAACGATGATGCGGGCGAGCGAGGCAGAGGAACCGTTCTGGAACTCGTCCCAGACGAACTTGCCGAGGCCGGGGTTCTGGGCGAGCATTTCGGCGGCGATCAGCACCATCCAGCCGACACCCAGCGACAGGCGCAGGCCGGTGAAGATCAGCGGCATCGCCGAGGGCAGCACCAGTTTGGTGATCGTCTTGGCGGTGGACAGCTGCAGCACCTTGCCGACATTGACGAGGTCCTTGTCGATCGAGGCGACGCCCAGCGCCGTGTTGATCAGCGTCGGCCACAGCGAGCACAACGTCACGGTGATCGCCGAGACCACCATCGACTTCGGCACGGCGTCCGAGGCGTTCACATAGAGCGCCGAGACGATCATCGTGACGATCGGCAGCCAGGCGAGCGGCGAGACCGGCTTGAAGATCTGGATCAGCGGATTGAGCGCGCCGTTGACCGTGGCCGAGAGGCCGCAGGCGATACCGAGCGGCACCGCGATGATCGTCGCGAGCAGGAAGCCGAGGAAGACGGTTTTCAGGCTGGTGACAATCTGCTCGGGATAGGTGGGCGCGCCGGTGTAGTCGCGCACCTTCACCCGGTCGGCATGGCCGGCGGCGGCGAGCTTCTGGTTGCGCGCCTCCTGGCGCGCATAGAAGTCGGCGCGGTCCTCGCGGCCGTGCTGATAGTCGGCGTAGAGGCTCTCAACCTGGCCCCAGACCTCGACTGGGCCCGGCACCGTGCCGAGCGAGGTCTGAACCTGCGGGGCAAGGGCGGCCCACACCGCAAGGAAGGCAAGGATGCCGATCAGCGGCACCGCCAGGCCCTGCCAGAGCGCCTTCATGTTGGAGCGCCGGTCGTCGCCGGCGGCGATCTTCATGATCGGCACGAACCAGCCGAGACCAATCGCGGTCAAAGGGCCGGTGGCGCGCGTGATCCGCATCATGCGCTTTTCACGCTTCAGGGTGCGGCGTTCTTCGGCGGACAGCTCGTGTCCCATGAAATCGGATGCCGTGCTCATGGCGCGAAGGCTCTCCTGGGGCTTGGGGCTGGGAGACGGAGAAGGGCAGGGCGTGACCCGCTCGAGGGCGGCGGCACGCGCGGAGTTGCGTCAGTTGGAGAGGCTGGCGACGTCTTCGCTGCCCTTGAGGCCGATCTTGAACTGTTCGAGATAGGCGTTGGGCTTGCGGCCGTCATATTCGACGCCGTCGATGAAGGCAGCGGTTGCCGGCTTGTAGCCGTCGGTCTCCGGCACCTCGGACGCCTCGATCTCGCCGTCGTCGATCAGCGACTCGGCGGCCTTCTTGTAGATGTCCGGGCGATAGACCGAAGCGGCGGTCTCGGCATACCAGCTGTCGGGCTTTTCCTCGGCGATCTGGCCCCAGCGGCGCATCTGGGTGAGGTACCAGATGGCGTCGGAATAATAGGGGTAGGTCGCGAACTTCTTGAAAAAGACGTTGAAGTCCGGCGCCTCGCGCTTATCGCCCTTTTCGTATTCGAAGGTGCCGGTCATCGAATTGGCGATGACCTCGGCGTCGGCGCCGACATATTCGGGTCGCGACAGGATCTCGACCGCTTCCTTGCGGTTTTCAGGACTGGCGTCCAGCCACTTGCCGGCGCGGATCAGCGCCTTGGTGACGGCGACCGCGGTGTTCGGGTTCTCCTCGACGAAGGTCGCCGTCATGCCGAAGACCTTTTCGGGATTGTCCTTCCAGATCTCGTAATCGGTGATGACCGGCACGCCGATCCCCTTGAACACGGCCTGCTGGTTCCAGGGTTCGCCGACGCAATAGCCCTGGATCGTGCCGGCTTCGAGAGTGGCCGGCATCTGCGGCGGCGGCGTCACCGAAAGGAGGACGTCGGCCTTGATCTGGCCGGAGGTGTCGGAGGGCGAATAGTAGCCGGGATTGAGGCCGCCGGCGGCAAGCCAGTAGCGCAGCTCGTAATTGTGGGTCGAGACCGGGAACACCATGCCCATGTTGAAGGGCTTTCCTTCAGCCTTGTAGGCGTCGACCACCGGCTTTAAGGCGGCCGCCGAAATCGGATGCTCGATCTTGCCGTCGGCGTCCGTCTTCAGGCTCTTCTTCATCTCGGCCCAGACCGTGTTCGACACGGTGATGCCGTTGCCGTTGAGGTCCATGGAAAAGGGCGTGACGATATGGGCCTTGGTGCCGTAGCCGATGGTTGCGGCCAGCGGCTGGCCGGCCAGCATGTGGGCGCCGTCGAGTTCGCCGGTGATGACCCGGTCGAGCAGCACCTTCCAGTTGGCCTGCGGCTCCAGCGTCACGTAGAGGCCTTCGTCCTCGAAGAAGTGCTTCTCCTTGGCGATGGCGAGCGGCGCCATGTCGGTCAGCTTGATGAAGCCGAATTTCAGCTCGTCCTTTTCGGGAAACACCATGTCGGCCGAGGCCGGCGCGGCGGCGAAAAGGGCGAGCGCGGCCGAAGCGAATTTGAGCATGGAGCGCCGCGACAGGGCATGGATGGTCCGGTGGTGCATAGCCGTTCCCCTGGCAGGCGCCAGGCGCCCGCGTGCCGATGGTTTGAAAATGAAAAAGGCTGCCCGACCTCGCGCACGCGCTGAAACGCTGCATGCTCGCTCAAGGTCGGCAGCCTTGCCGAAGCGCCCGCCGTTGGACGCCGAAATCTCTAGCCGTCTTGGCTATGCGACGAGTTTTTCAACCCGCCGGTAGGTTTTCATAACCGTTCCAAAACCGTCTCGCAAGCGCGAAATGAAGCGATTTTGCACATGTCCGATATCTGTTTATTTTGTGTGCAGCCGCTTGTTCGGTGAACTGCGAAGAGTGCCCTCAAAGGCAGCAAATTGACCATCTATCGATCAAACAGGTCGTCGGGTTCGCCTGGGTCTTGCGCCGGCGCGATCGGCGCCGCCAAGAGCGAGGCGATCGGACTTTTCTGGAGGGCGGACTCGAAGATGTCGGGCCGAAAGACGGCAATGGCACGCCGTCGGCTGTCGTCCGACATCGTCGCGTCGCCCCACCGCGCCATCTGAGAAAACAGCCAGCCGGCGTGTCGCGGCTCCGGCCGGTTGGCTCCGTGGCGCCCGAACACCACGAACTCCTCCACATGCCGCACCCGATCGGGCTCGATCATCAGATCGCCGGTCAGAGCCGGCCGCAGCAGGCTCGCATCGACGTCGAGACGGCTCGCCGCGCCCAGCAGGTCGATCAGCACAGGATGGTTGGCCGGCTCATCGCACCAGCTTGCCGCATGGGCGAGAGCCCGCACCAGACCTGCAACGGCATCGGGGTGTTCTGCGGCGAACCGCTCGGAAACGCCCAGCACCTTCTCGGGACTGCGGGGCCAGATTTCGGCCTTCGTGGTGACGATGCGCCCGGCGCCGGCCGCCACCGCCACCGTACCCCAAGGCTCGCCGGCGCAGAATCCGTCGATATGACCGGCAGCCAGAGCATCGGCCATGAACGGCGGCGGGATCACGGTGATTTCGATTTCGGTGGCGGGATCGATTCCCGAGGCTGCCAGCCAATAGCGCAGGTCGTAGTTGTGGCTCGAATGGGGATGGACCACGCCGAACCGCAGGAGATCTCCACCGCCGGCCCGACGCGCCGCGATCACGTGTCTGAGGGATGCGCCGGCCTCCCGCGGACCTTCGCGGTCGAAGCCTTGCTCCCTCATCTCGCGAAACAGGCCGGTGCTGACCGTCACCGTGTTGCCGCCGCGACCAAGCGCGATGGGTGCCAGCATCGGCGTAGGCAGGGGAGCCAACCCAAGGGTCGCGGCAATCGGCATCGGCGCCAGCATATGCGCCACGTCGAAATGACCGACGCCCATGCGGTCTCGGATATTCGCCCACGAGGTTTCGCGGACCAGTCGAAGCTCCAATCCCTCCTCGGCGGCGAACCCCTGTTCCGCCGCCACGACGAGCAGGGCGCAGTCGAGCAGCGGAATGTAGCCGGCGCGAATCTCGATCGGTTTCATCCGTCCTCTCCCAGCAGCGACTGCGCCGTGATCAGACTGCGCGCGATATCGACGATGCGGCGGTTTTCGTTCATCGCGGTCTTGCGCAAGAGCTTGTAGGCACTGGGCTCGTCGAGCCCCTTCAGCTTCATCAGGATTCCCTTGGCGCGGTCGATGACCTTGCGCGCCTCCAGTTCATTGCGGGCCTCTTCCAGCTCCTGCGTCAGGCTGCGATAGGCGTTGAAACGGGAGATCGCCATGTCGAGGATCGGCTTGATGCGTTCCTTCTTCATGCCGTCTACCACATAGGCCGAGACGCCGGCGGCGATGGCCGCCTCGATCGAGGCCGCGTCGGATCGGTCGACGAACATGGCCACGGGCCGCTGCACCGACCGCGAGACCTGAAAGAAGTGTTCGAGGCGATCCCGGTTGGGGTTTTCCAGATTGACGACGATGACGTCGGGATTGATGCGTTCGATTTCCCGCACGAGTCCCTTCATCTCGGTGATGAGATCGACCTGCTGATGCCCCGCCTCGCGCAGGCCCTCCTCGATGATGGCCGCACGCGCCCGGTTTTCATCGACGACCAGAATCGACAGCGTTGTTGGGCTCATGGCATCATACTGCACAGGTCAGGCGCGATGCTGCAATGCATTATTCTTTGGCCGACCTCCGCGGGCCGGACGTCACGCGCACAAGCGGCCTCTGCCGAATTTCCGCCTACCGGTCGCCGCATTCCACCGCTCAGTGGTAGCGTTCCAGGGTCAGCGCCTGCATCGTCCTAGAGATAGCGTGTCTCGTCGGGCGGATTCTGCCAGTTGTCGTGCAGGCCGTCGGCATATCGCAGCGGTGCGGCGAGAAGCACTTCCACCGCAAGATCGTCGAGCGCCGCGACCTGGACGACCACGAATTCGCCGCCGACGTGATCCAAGCGGCCGTGGCTGTGGGTGGCGATCCCGCAGCGGGTGCAGAAGCGGTGATGACTCTCGCCCCACGCGCCGGACTTTCCGTAGTCGCCCAGCGCCTCCTCGCCGGACAGCAGGCGAAACTCGCCGGGCTCGATCCTGTCGGCCTTCCACATCCGCTGCTTGCGGCAGAAGGTGCAGTTGCACTTGCCGGTGCCGGCGTCGAGATCGATGTCGGCCTCGAACGTCACCGCCTTGCAGTGGCAGCTCCCGTGATAGGTCTTCTTCATCATGGCTCCCCAGCGAATCCCGGCCGGACCATCGCCCGTCGTGGGACGTAAGAAGCAGCCCGAAGCAGGCATATCAAGCCTGAAACAAGCTCGTCGACCGGCCCTGGAAGATCATTGCCATCGGCATGCGCGAGTGTCGAGCGGCGCACTCGGTGCCGAGGCCGCCACCTCCCTCCGTCCCGGTTGCGCGGGGTTCTGCCGGGTCGCGCTACCTGCCGCCCGGTATGGTCTTTACGAGGCGCTTTATTTCGACGCATTCGCTGATGTGCTTGCCTTGGTCGACGACGATCACATCAAAACGCTCGGCTTTGGAGATCTCCGCTTCCAGTGCCTTGGCGAGGGTGATCGTGGGCTCGAACCAGGTACACGCGACTTTTCGCGCTTCCAGCCCTTTGCTCACGATCCGCTTCAATGTCGGGGATGCAGTGATGACCACCGCCTTGAGTGGACTGCCATCCCCGGAGCGGGCGGGCCTCAGAACGGGCATCGGAAGCGAGAAGGTGAACGTCGAGCCATGGCCTTCTTCGCTGACCACGCCGATCGTGCCTCCCATCAACTCGCAGAGTTCCTTACAGATGGAGAGACCCAGTCCGGTTCCACCGTAAAATCGCGTCGTGCTGCCTTTCGCGTGGATGAAACGCGAAAACAGCTTGCCGATCGCCTGATCGGAAATGCTGATGCCACTGTCCTTGACTGAGAATTCGACGATGCCGCGCTGCTCGGCGTCGTCATACTGGCGGACAGAGGCGGTAGCCACTACCTCGCCATCCTTCGTGAACTTCAGCGCATTGGAGACAAGATTGCCGACGATCTGACGCAGGCGCGTCGGATCGATCTCCACGAATTCCGGCAGGTCGGGATCGAGGTCCAGAAGCAGTTGCAATCCCTTGTGCTGAGCCGTCCCCGCGTAGAACGATACGATGTCAGCTCATCAACTCGGGCAGATTGGTGCGGATCGGATCGATCGAAAGTTGGCCGCTCTCGAGCTTGGAAATGTCGAGAATGTCGTTGAGAATGGCCAGGAGAGTCGTTCCCGACGACTTGATCTGTTCGGCGAAGCGCCTCTGTGTCTCGTCGAGTTGTGTGCGCGTCAGAAGGAGCTCGGCCATGCCCAGCACGCCGTTCAACGGCGTGCGCACTTCGTGGCTCATGTTGGCCAGGAAGATCGATTTTGCTTCGTTTGCCTGCTGGGCCTGATCCAGCGCGGTGCGTAGACGTTTGCCGGAAGCACGCTGTTTGGTCATGTAGACGACGATCAGGCCGCCTGAGATCAATCCGATCGTCAGGATTCCGCCCACCATGGAAAGCAGCGTCGTCAGCCTGCTCAAATGTTCCCGCAAGACGATGTTCACCGAGTTGTTCGCCGTCAGCTTGACCGTCGTCGTTGCCGTCGAGCGTCCGAACAACTCGCCAAACATCTCGGTGGAATCGGGAAAGTCGTAACTGGCCACCTCGAAGAACCGGCGTTTTGGGCGTCGAAGGCAATGGCATCGGTGATGGCGGGCGGATCTGTGCCTGATCGATGTCTGCGTTCTGCTTTTGGTCCGGACCAGAGCTACAGCAGGGTATCGGTAGCCATTGTGCCGGCCATGCGGGCGCACCTCGCCCTGATGCCAGACGAAGCGGGTGAGATTGTGGACGAGGTTCGCCATGCCGATACTCGGGTCAAGCCCGAGCACAAGCCTTCGCCTCGGCGCGCACGATGCCGATGGTGCGCACGAACAGGCCCATCGGCCCTTTCTGCCGGGCGAAGACATGCTCGACCGCCGAGCGCACCTTCGATCGCCGGCCATTGGCGCGAGCCGTTCGCTCGCTCATCGGCCGCCCCGCCGGCTTCTTGCGGTGGATGTTGGAGACGTAGCCGTTCCTGACCAGCCACGCCTCGTTCTTGGCGGATCGGTAGGCCGTGTCAGCCCACACCGTCGAGCCGGTGTTCGAGCGATCGAGAACTTCGCAGAGCTGCGCACCGTCGTAGGCCGCCGCGCTGGTGACCGTAAAGCCGCGGATGAAGCCATGCCGCCGGTCGATCGAGGCGTGGCTCTTGTAGCCGAAGGTCGGAACCGCGATGTCGACCTTCTTCTTGCCGTCCTCCGCTGGCTTGGCCTTGGAGAACTTCACCGTCCAGCGGGCATCCCGGTCTTTCTGGCGCAGCTTGGCGGGCTTGTCCTTCCAGCCTTCCGGCACCTCGCCGGCCTTGATCGCCGCCTTCTCCTCCTCGGTATTGCGCTGCTTGGGCGCCGCGACGATCGTCGCGGAGGTCCTCGGGCTTGACCCGGAGATCTGACCGCCCATCGCCAGATAGCCGGCCTTGGCCAGATGCTTGTCGAAGTGGGTAAACAGGTTCCGGATCGCGCCGGCCTGCGCCAGGTGCTCGCGGAACAGCCAGATCGTCTTGGCGTCCGGCACCGTGTCGGCGAGCCCAAGGCCGAGAAACCGCATGAACGACAGCCGGTCCTGGATCATGAACTCCGCCTGCGACCCAATCTACGCCAAATGTTCTGACGATGGACACGCCTCTCGCCGGGTATCGACGGCCGTGGTTCTCTGAAGCCGGTGCGAACAAATCCGGAGAGCGCACGCCGTTCATCGGCCAGCCAACCGGATAGCCAAACGTCCGTTACCCCCATTCGGTGGCAGACCCCGGCCGATGTGGATCGCCAAGAAGCCCGCCTACACCCATCGATTGAATCTCTGTAGCGCCGACCGGCAACCCGGCGAACAGTCGCCGCAGCACCAAGTCGATGCCATTCAGCCTGGGCGAGCGAGCGCAGCCCGGCAATCCGACGATCTTGATTGCGCCGATATGGCCGAGCAGAAGCAGATTGCCTGGAAAAACCGGCATCCCGAACCAGTCGATATCGCCGCCCGCCGCGACAAGGGCGGCCGGAATGACATCGTTGCGATCGATGATCGAAGAGGCACCGCACAGGAGAATGACGTCATCTTTCGCTTCCGCGCGCCTGGCGAGGATCTGCAGCACGGCAAGCGTCCGATGTTCGGTTCTGACCTCATCCACGAGCGTGCTTCCCAAGGCGTCGAGCCGCCGGGCCGTCACGTCGCGGGTCTTGGAAAGAAGCGCTTCGTTCGCGCCGGCCAGAATCGTCTGGACAAGGGACACTCGATGACGTGTGAACGGCCTCACTTCCAATGGGATAGCCGCTGCTTCCCAGGCCGCGATGGCCGGCTCGCCGACGGCCAGGGGGATCACCTTGATCGTCGCGACGATCTGGTTTTCGGTGACCGTTTCATAGGCCGGCAGCGTCGCGACGGTGAGGCTCTCATCGATCGCGTTGAGCCTGTCCACGGCCGTTCGGTCGATCACCAGAACTCCGTGTGTCCGGGCGCGCAGATCGACCCGGCCGCCGCGCGCCGGACCGGCGACGACACCGGGGCCGGCAAGGCGCCGGGCCGCGCGTACGGCCGCCTCGTCTTCACCGACGTCGCTGGCTTCGAGACGCGCAACGACGACTTCGTCAAGACCGGCCCGCGCGAGGGCGGCCACGTCCGACGAACGCAACTGCCGACCTTTGGTCAATTTCATATCCGGAAGACAGACGGCATGGGCGAGGATCGTACCTTCCGCCTGTAACGTCGGGACAGGACCGAACTTCATGGCTATTTGTCCCAAGCTTGCCTCAGCCGTTCAGGCGATGCTGTCGATCACGGCCTGTATCTCGCCTTCGGAAATGTTTTTCTTGAAGAAATAATTAATCGTCGTGTAGATGCCGAAAAACGATGTCGATGTGTATTCGAGCATCTTTTCGGCGTCGGTTGCCGAGACATCGAATTTCTTTTCGAAGTAGCGGCAGAACGCTGCCTTTGCGTCGGGATTTTCGAGGATGAAGCGCGGCTGTGTTTCGAGCGTCAGCTTGCGGCGGCGCACCATCGAAGCCTCGACCTCGATTTCAGCGGACAGGCGAATATCGCGCGAGGAGGCACCGATCTCCACAGCGATCCAGCTGTCATCCAGCACCCAGTCGCAATGGGCTGGATCGTAGTAGCGGAAGTCGCGGGGGGCGACCGTGATTCTGACAGTTTTCGTTTCGCCGGGCTCGAGAGCGACTTTGGCAAAGCCCTTCAGTTCGCGTGGCGGACGCGCTAGCCGCGGATTGATGGGACGCAGATAGAGCTGGCAGATCTCCTTGCCGGCGACGGAGCCGGCATTCGTCACCTGAAACGAGACCGTGACAGCTTCCGAGCCCCTGACGGCACTGCGGTCCAGCCTCAATCCGCTATAGGTAAACGTCGTGTAGCTGAGCCCGAAGCCGAAGGGGAACAGCGGCTCGATATCTCGCTTGTCGTAGCCGCGATAGCCGACATAGATGCCTTCGGCATAAAGATGCCGGCCGTTCTCTCCCGGATAGGTCAGATAACCCGGCACGTCCTCGAGCCGTTTGGGAAAGGTCGCCGACAGCTTGCCGCAAGGGTTGGCCTTTCCGAACAGAATCCGCGCCACGGCCCAACCGACGCCCTGGCCGCCGAAGAACGTCTGAACGACGGCTGCGACATCCCCGAGCCACGGCATGAGAACCGCATCGGGGGTGGCGAGCACGACGACGATGCGCCGGCAGACTTTGCTCAGCGCCGCGATGAGCTCGTCCTGGCCGGCAGCCAGATTCAAGTCCTTTCGATCGGCGCCCTCGCCGTCCTCGCCGACCACGCTGTTGGCGAAGACGACGACCGCGTCCGCATCGCAGGCTCGGGAAAGGGCCTCGTCCTTCAAGGCCCCGCCATCTCCTTCAAACGCGGGCCAGCCGGCGCAGAAGTCGACGCGGCCGTCGTCTCCGGCACAGCGGACGATTTCCTCGAAAGGATTGTCGATCAGGTGCGGATTTGTGGTTGCGCTGCCTGAGCCCTGGACGATCGGCGACTTCGCACCTTCGCCGACGACAAGAAGCCGCCCCTTGCCGAGCGGCAACGCCTGCTCGTTCTTCAAGAGGACGATCGATTCCAACGCGGCGCGGCGCGCCAATTCGTGGTGGGCGTCGAGATCGGTCTTGCCGCCGCGTTCCCCGGCCTTGGCCCTTGCGACGAGGTCCAGGACCCGGCGGCAGGCGGCGTCGACCGTCCCGGACGAGAGCGATGACGACTCCATCGCCGCACGCAGAACCGCCTTACGGGCGCCGCTTTCGGGCATGTCAAGGTCGTTGCCGGCGCGAAGTGAGGCGGGCCGGTCCTTGATGCCGTGCCAGTCTGAGACGACGAGGCCGCCATAGCCCCATTCCCGGCGCAGGACGTCGGTCAGCAGCCATTCGTTATGCGACGCCTGGACACCGTTCAGGACGTTATAGGAGCTCATCACCGCCCACGGGTCTGACCGTTCGATCGCCCGCTCGAAGCCGAGGAGATAGATCTCGCGCAGCGCCCGCTCCTCCACCACGCTGTCCATCGTGGTCCGCTCGATCTCGGAATTGTTGCAGGCGAAATGCTTGAGACTGGCCCCGACGCCGTTGTCCTGCAAGCCGCGGATAAGTCCGGCAGCGAAGTCACCGCTCACCACCGGATCTTCGGAATAATATTCGTAAGAGCGTCCGGCGAGCGGCGTCCGGCGAATGTTGATGCCGGGGCCCAAGAGCAGGTTGACGCCGTATTCCTGGCATTCGGCGGCGAGCGCGGCGCCGATCTCGTAGGCTAGGTCGACGTCGAACGAGCAGCCCAGGGTCGAGCCGTTGGGAAAGCAGGTGGCGGGCTTCGTCCGACCGAAGGCCTCCTCCATGCCGCGCGCCGTCCGGTTGACGATGTCGAGAAAGGCAGCCATGTCCAGCTCGCCGTTGTCCTCGTCGATCTGGTCGATCGAATAGCGCACGCCATAGGTGCCGTCGGTCATGACGATCGAGGGAACCCCCAGGCGGGCGATCTCCTGGGAGCGCCACATGCCGCGTCCGGACAGCAGCTCCGCCTTCTCGTCCAGGGTCATCGCATCGACCGTCTCTACGATCGAACGCCCGTTGAACAGTTCTGTCATGGTGGTCCTTCGGCTAGAGCCGCATCGAAGTCCGTTTGGAAAACAAGGAAAGCTTGTCCAGGTCGAAAACCAGGGAGCAGCGCCCGGACAGCGTTCGGGCGGCGGCGGGCGGCATGCGCATGGACACGCGCGTGTTCGCCAGATCGAACCAGGCAAGCGTATCCGCTCCCATCGGCTCGGCGAACAGGAAGTCGGCGGAGACGGCGTTCGGTGCCTGCGGATCGCCCAGGACGACATCCTCCGGGCGGATACCCAGAATGACGTTCGTCTCGGACGTCGGCCGCTTGAAACGGTAGGCATCGAGAGGAAGATTGACGCCGCCGACCTCCGCGGCCCAGCAATCGCTGCGCCGCGTCAGGGTGGCCGGAAGAAAGTTCATGGCGGGCGAGCCGACGAAGCCAGCGATGAACAACGTCTGGGGGTATTCGTAGAGGGTTTCCGGCTCGGCGTATTGTTCGATCCGGCCGCCGTTCATCACCGCGATTTTGGAGGCCAAGGTCATCGCCTCGACCTGATCATGGGTGACGTAGACGATGGTGGAGCCCAGCCGCTTGTGCAGTTCCTTGATCTCGACGCGCATCTCGGCGCGCAGCTTGGCGTCGAGATTCGACAACGGCTCGTCAAACAGAAAGACCTGCGACTGGCGCACCAGGGCGCGTCCGATGGCGACCCGCTGGCGCTGACCGCCGGACAGCTGGCTCGGCTTACGGTCCATCAAAGCGGTCAGCTGCAGCATGTCGGAGGCCCATTGTAGGCGCGTTTCCACCTCCGGCTTCGGCACGCTGGCGATCTTGAGGCCGAACGACAGATTCTTGCGCACCGTCATCGTCGGATAGAGGGCGTAGGACTGGAACACCATCGCGATCCCGCGCTGGTCGGGCTGCAGCATAGTGACGTCGTGTCCGCCGATCCGGATCGTGCCGCTATCGATCTCCTCCAGGCCGGCGATCGCCGCGAGCAGCGTCGACTTCCCGCATCCGGACGGCCCCAGCAGAACCGTGAAGCCGCCAGGAGCGACATCGAGATCGATGTCCTGCAGAACGTGCGACGGCCCGAAGGACTTGTTCAACTGGGAGATGGAGATATCCAGAGACAAGGATCACCCTTTCACAGCGCCGGAGGCGATTCCGCGGACGAAGTACCGCCCCGAAATGAGATAGACGAGAAGCGGCGGAATCGCCGTCAGGACCGTCGCAGCCATGTTGACGTTGTAGGATACCGCGGATTTGGACGCGGCCACGAGATTGTTGAGCTGCACCGTCATCGGCAGATTGGGATGGCCCGCGAAGATCAGCCCCAGAAGATAGTCGTTCCAGATGTAAGTGAATTGGATGATCAACGCCACGATCATGATGTTCTTCGACATCGGAAGCATTATGTAGAAGAATATTCGAAAGAATCCGGCGCCGTCCACCCGCGCAGCCTTGAGCAGATCGGGCGGAAGTGTGGCGTAGAAATTGCGAAAGATCAGCACCATGAATGGCAGACCGAAGATGATGTGGATGGCGACGATACCGGGAAGAGTGGCGTAGAGCCCAATGGTGCTGAATATCTTGACCAGAGGGTAGAGGATTACCTGATAGGGGATGAAGGCGCCAATCATCAGTGCCAACATGATCGCGTCAGCCCTCTTGAAGCGCCATTGCGCGAGCGCATAGCCGTTCAACGCTCCGATAAAGATCGACAGGATCACGCTCGGCACCAGGATCTTCACCGAATTGAAGAAGCCGACGCGGATGCCGCCGCACTCCAGCCCCGTGCAGGCCGACGACCAAGCGATGCGCCAGGCGGAAAAATCGAGCGAATGGGGCAAGGCGAAAATGCTGCCCTGCCGAATTTCTTCCATCGGCTTCAAGGACGTCGACAGTACGATCAGCAGCGGAATGGAAAAGAACAAGACCGAAATGATGAGGAACGCGTAGAGCCCGATGCGCCCGGCAGAAAGACGGCGCCATCGCGCGGCCCTGACAAAGGCGAAGCTTTTGGGTGCGGCTGTGTCGCTCACGACTGCTTCCGCCCGAATTCGAAGTAGAAATAGGGCGCCAGAAGGACGGCGACGGCCAACAGCATGAAGATTGCACCGGCCGAAGCCAAGCCAATATTGGCCCGCCCGAAGGCATAATCGACGACGAACTTACCGGGCACATCGGTCGCGTTGCCCGGCCCGCCACCCGTCATCGCGATCACCAGATCGTAGCTTTTGACCACCGCGATCGCGAGAAAGACGATGTTGGTGACGATCATCGGTCGAAGCATCGGCAATATGATGCTGAGATAAGCTCGCCACTTCGGAATGCCTTCGATGCGGATGGCGCGCCAGATCTCCGAATCGATCCCCCGAAGCCCCGCCAGCATCAACGCCATGACGAGACCGGACGAGTGCCATATCAGCGCAATGACGATCGTGTAGATTGCATAGTCGCGATCGACGATCCAGTCGAACTGAAAACTCTCATAGCCAAGACCGCGGACGAAGGACTGCAATCCCATCTGGGGATTGAAGAACCACTGCCAGGCAAGCCCAGTGACGATGAAGGACATCGCCTGCGGATAAAGAAACGCGGTGCGGAAGAGGCCTTCCCCTTTGACCTTCTGGTCGATGAGGATGGCCAGCAGCGTGCCGAAGATCAGTGAGGCGGCAATGCCGACCACACCGAGGATCGCCATGTTGGTAACGGCCACCCACCAGCGAGACGTCGAAAGCAGACGCTCATATTCCTCCAGGCCCGCGAACCTGTAGTTCGGGATCATCGTCGAGGGTGTAAACGAGACGTAGCCCGTCCAGATCAGCGTGCCGTAAAAGCAGACGCCGGCCGAAACCACCATGGGAAGGATGGTGATCTTGGCAGTGGCCATGCTGGTCAACCGCATCGGCTTGTCCTCGTCTTCGCGCGACTGGCTCAGGCAGCGTCCGCGGCGGCACTCCGCCACGCCGCGAGAATGTCCGCGCTGTCCATCACCAAGGCAGTGTGCAGCGACATCATCTTGAGCGCCGCGTCCTCCATCTCCGGGTTCGAGCCACGCACCAGATCGGCCACCACGACCACTCGGTAGCCAAGATTGGAGGCGTCGAAGGTCGCGTTGAGGACGCAGCAGTCGGTCATGCCGCCATTGAAGACGACACGTTTGATCCGCATGTTGCGCAGGAGAAAATCGAGGTCCGTGGGATAGAACGGCGACAAGCGTTTCTTGGTCTCGACGATCAAGTCACCGTCCAGCACTTCCGTGGCGAACTCGGTCCATGGGCTGCCTTCGATGGCATGCTGATCGATCCCGGGAATGGGATCGCCATGCAAGGGCACGAAATAGCGCCAGGCGGCGGGCGTGCCTTTCAGATCGTCCTCGCCGTTGCGCCGCACGACGCTTCGCACGTGGATGATCGGCACGCCGCGTTCGCGGCAGGCGCGATGAAAGGCGTTCACCGGCTCGATGATGGCGCGAGCGCGGGGCGCCGGGCATGGACAATCCGGCCTGTCGGACAGATGCCCCTGGTGCATGTCAATGGAGACGACGGCGGTGTTGGTCAAGGCGACGAACTCGGTGAAGGTGTCCGGAATCGCACGCTTTTCGCCATAGACATAGGCGTCGATCATCATGATCCCTCCTGGTTCGGCTATCAGGTACAACGGCTCGGCGCGAGCGAAGGGATCGGGGCCGAGCCGTCAAGCAAAGGGCGGAGTCGGATTACAGGTGCTATTGCGCCGACTCGAGCACGTCACCGTACCGCTCGGCGGCGTCTTGCGCGCTCATATCGGGCGTGTTCCAGAATTCGCTGACGATATCCTCGAGTTGTCCTGCGACGTCGTTGTTGGGCTGGCTGTTGATGCTCGGAACATAGGTGTCGTCGGCGGCCAGAACCTCCTGCCCCTTGACCGCGCAGGAATCCAGAGTGCTGACGTCGGCGTCGAGGCGTGGTGGCAGAGACCCCTTGATGCGGTTGAAGTCCACCTGGACCGCAGGGTCCATCATGACCTTGGCCAGCTTATCCTGCGCGGCCTGCGCATCCTCAGAAACTTTCGGAAACGCAAAGGCATCGACGATGATGTCGTAGAAATGCTGGGTGCCCGGTGCCAGGACGCAGCCGAAGCCCTCGCCCGGCTCGAGGCCGGCATTGGCGAATTCGCCCTTTGCCCAGTCGCCCATGACGATGGCGGCAGCCTGATCGGTGATCACCAGATTGGTGGCATCGTTCCAGGCACGCCCTGGGCTGCCTTCGTCGACATACGCGCCAAGCTTGCGATAGGTCTCGAAGACCTTGACCATCTCCGGCCCGCGAGCCGCTTCGGCGTCGCCTTCCTCATAGACCTTCTTGAAGAAGTCGTTGCCGCCAACGCCAGCCATCACGGAGCTGAACAACAGCGCTTCCTGCCAGCTCTGACCGCCCAGCGCGAGCGGGATGTAGCCGGCCGCCTTGATCTTCTCGGCCGCGGCGAGGAACTCGTCCCATGTCGTCGGCACCTCGACGCCGGCGTCCGACAGGACCTTCGGTGAATAGTACATCCAGTTGCGCCCACCGATATCCACCGGGATCGCCGTGAACTTGCCGTCGACCGTGACGGCTTCGACGACAGCCGGTGGCAGGACGCTCTTCCAATCACCGTCCTCCGCCAAGGCGCTGATGTCGCGCAGAAGCCCGGCCTCACTCATCTGTACCACCTGCTGGCCGAGTTCGGTCAGCATCGCGGTCGGCGGATTGCCGCCGGCGAAGCGATTCATCGCCACGGAGCGTTCGGTGTCGAAATCGGCGACGGCGCTGTCGACCCATTCACCGCCCTGTTCTTCATAGGCCCGGGCGATGGCGCCCAGGGCTTTGGCCTCGCTGCCGCTGGTCCAGTAGTGCAGGACGTCGGCGCTTTGCGCGGCGGCGGTCCCTTCGAGGGCAGCCATCGTCAAAGCGGTGATTGCAAGGACTTTCATCGATTTCATCGCGGCTTTCCCTTTTTCGACGGGGAAGATTCCCTGATAGTGCTCGAGTGTCGTTCCGATCAGCCCCTCGGCCGGTCGGCATCAATGGAATGGTCCAGTTCGCCGGCCGCCAGAAAAAGGGCAAGCAGCGGATAGTAACCGGAGATCGCGACGACCTCGCTCGCGACCTTGCGGCCCACGGCGGCCACAAGATCCTCAAGAAGGCGGGGCGGAACCCGCCGCTCCAGAACGGCCGCCCGGCAAAGCCGAATGATCGCGCGGTCGGCCGCCTCGACCTCATCCACCTCGGCGGAAGAGCAGGCCGCGATCCGCTCCTCGCTCATGCCGAGCCGCCGCGCGATCGCGGCATGATAATCCCATTCGTAGCCGGACCCGAAAGCCGCCGCCGTCGCAAGGATCGCGATCTCCCGCAGTTCATCGGTAATCTCGCCGCCATATCGGATGGCAGCGCCGACCTGCTGGATGGCGTCGGCCAGATGCGGCGCGTCCAGCATAGCCAGGAACGGATAGGGCACATCGCCGCGCGGCCCCGACGCGATCGCTCGATAGACGCCGACCTGCTCCTGTGTCATTGCAGTGACATCGCGCGCTCCGATCAGCATCGTCGACTCCCAGGGGCTACTGTCATCGCTCTCAGCTTCGGCGGAAAATCGCCTTGGCCGCGTCGCCGATCGCTTCGACGTTCTCATCCATGCCCTCGAAGCACAGAATACGGCAGGGTGAGGCTTCAAGGCCCTCGTAGCGCCAAGGGAAGGCGCCGATGACCGCCCTTTTGTTCAGCATCAGCTCGATATCGCCGCCGACGTTCTCGGCGTGGATCAGCCCTTCTTGGAAAGCATAGGCGTGGAACGGAAAGATGCTCTCCTCGACCTCGCGGCCCGACTTCTTGTGGGTGTACGAATAGTCGCCGAAAAACTCGTCGCAGGTCATGCCGACCTTTTTTTCGAAACGCTTGGCAAGGTCCGGGCGCATATGCCGGATCGACGTGTTCATCGCATGATCGCCGGATCCCGCGTCGATTCCGAACCACTTGATCTTTTTCTCGAGCATCCACTCCAGAAGCTCGATCTTGCCTCCCGGATGCATGCAGAAATATCGAACGAGGTCCTGCTGCGGCTGGCCTTCCCAATAGCGGTGCCATCCCGTGTGAAGGATCAGGATGTCCCCCTCCTTGACCTCGACGGGCGCAGCCTCGATCATCTCCGGCGTGATCACGGCCCAATCGTCCATGTGCTCGGAAACATCAACGACCGCACCGGGACCGACGAGAAAGTCCATCGGATATGAGGCCATGTCGCCCATTCCGTCGGTTCCGTGCATCGCACCATCGATATGAGTGCCGGTGTGAAGCGCCGTATCGATCCGCTGCGCGACGATCTGCTTGGTCTGCAGATTTTGCGCGTAGTACATCTTGTTCCCGGCATAGCCGACCCATCCAGGCGTATGCACGTTCATCAAATGAGTCAGATCGACGATTTTCATGCTGGATCCTCTAGACAGACACGCCGCTGGGCTCGATGCCGGCCCTCAGCGAATGTTCTAGTGCTAGCTCATTTTTAATGACATTAAAACAGGCTTTTTGCCTCAATCGCTGTAGCGCCGAAAATTTAGGCATATTCGCCCGCCAAAAGAGCTATCTAGTCAAGGCAACGGCATAAAGTTTTATCTTTATCAAAATTTCTGCTGTGAGCGGGGCGATCGCGATGCCGAGAGACCGCCACGTCAGCCGTGCGTCGGCGGCGACCTCGAACGGCCCGCCTACGCCTTCTTGCCGAACACCGAGCGTATCAGCCCCTTGATCGACAGAAACAGCAGGGACAGCCCGCTGATCGGCTTGTTGGCCGACCGGACCGGAGGCGGCACCGAAGACATCGAATCGGTCTGATCGGCAGAGGCATCAGGCGTCGCCCGCGCCCGCTTTCCGCGGTCCATCTCGGCTTCGGCATTGCGCACGAAGTCCTGAACGAGGACATTAGCGATTTCGCTGATCAGGCCCGTCCGACCGAACTGGGCGATCGCCCCTGAGAGCTGGACGTCGGAGTCGACGGTCACCTTAGTCGCCGCGCCGAGGCTCTCCAGCTGGCAGTTCATCGTCATTTTTCCACGGCTGCCGCCCTTGCGGTCCACGCCCTTGCCCTCCAGCGCGATCGTCTTTGCGGCATCGTCATATTTGACGGCGGCTTCCCCTTCGAAGTTGGTCTGAAACGGCCCCACCTTGGATGATATCTTGCCGCGATGGCCGCCATCCTCTTTCGGGCCGAGATAGTTCGCGCCCGGAAGACAGGCGGCCATCGTCGGAATGTCGTGAAAGAAGCTCCAAACCTCGTCGATCGGGTTCTGGAGTTCGAATTCCTGGTGGAGTTTCATGCGTCAGTCCTTTTGCTGGACATTCGTGGTTGCTCGCGGCGGCCAGTGCTCCGCTCAGAGGCAGCGTCCTTGGAATGCGATGCCGTAGACATCGGTACGCCGATCATCCCTGGGGCGGATCAACTCGGATCGGGCGCGAGCGCGGTACGCCACCTCGGGATCGATCAGCGCGAGGCCGATCCCCTCTTTGTCGCGGGGCATCGGTTCGAGAAGCATGTCGCCAAAGGGGTCTGCGACAAGTGAGGATCCCAGGAAGCGGATACGGCCAGCGTTCGCGCACTGCGAGGCACAGGCCATATAGACCTGGTTGAGGTTCGCTTGCAGAACGGCGCCTCGGGCCTGGGCGATGAAGCCGCCGGAATCATAGGGATTGCGGTCGAAGCCCCCGACCCAAGCGGTCGGAACGGCAACGACATGCGCGTCCTGAAGGGCCAGGACGCGCGCCACCTCCACGAAGCGAAGATCGTAGCACACGCACAGACCAATGCGGCCGATCGGCGTATCGTGAACCGCCAGCCCCATGTCGCCCGGCGCGAAAACCGTCTTCTCCCTGTCGAAGAGATGCAACTTGCGGTAATGACCGACTAGGCCGTCGGGTCCCACCAGCATCACGGAATTGTAAAGACGGTCGCCGTCGGCTTCGCAAAATCCGCCGGTGATCCAGAGTTGGTGCCGGCGCGCGCTCTTGCTCCAGGCGGCCAGGGTCGGTCCATCGAGCGGCTCGGCCGCGGCGCGCAAGCCATCTGCATCGAGCCCGTAGCCGCTGATCGCCAGCTCAGGCAGAACCACCAACCGGGCGCCGGCCGAGGCCGCCTCGTCGACGAAATCCAGAGAGCGCCGCCGGTTCGCTCCGCCGTCGTAGAGCGCAGCGTTCATCTGGACGACGGCCAGGGCGACGGCCATCAGCTGGGCTCTGCGTCCGCAGGCAAAGCTCCCGCCGCCTTCAGCAGCGTCACATCCGCCGGCGCCGGTCCTCCGACACTGACGACCCGCACTCCCTGGTCTGCCTTTACCGCATGCTTCACACCGACGGGAACATGCACGACGCAACCGGCCTTGAACGGGACGGAGATGTCGTGCGTCAGATCGTCGACCGTGCCCTCCCCCTCGAGGATGAAGATCGAATCCTCCGACTCGGTGTGAATATGCGGCACGTTGGCCTCACCGGGTTCGAGCACGACATAGTTCATATTGGCGTGCCAGGCGCCGACGCCCGGCCAGATGACGAAGCGCGCGTCCTTGGAAATAAGAGGAAGCCGGATCGAGGGCTTGTCGCGATGAAAGATGCGGATCGCCATTATGCCGACTCCACCTCGACGCCGAACGCGGCATAGAACGCTTCATCCGGCGGGCACGGCCCGCCCAAAACCTCGATCCCGGCATCGCCAGCATCGATCCGATAGCGGTCACCGGCATCGATATGAACCATCGCGCCCTCGACCAGGGCTTGCCGCTCGCCGGTCGTCAGATCGACCACGTCGCCATTGCCGCTAACAGCGTAGTAGACGCAATCCGTGGCATGCTGAAGCTCCACTGTTGCCGCTCCGTCTTTCATAGTGATGACCTGAAAGCTGCGAAAACGCCCGCCATTGCCCGGCCAAAGGACCACCCTTGCGTTGCCGTCCCCTTCAACCAAGGCTATTTCCGGACATGGCTGCGCACTGTCAATCACGCGAACTTTCGATGTATCCTGGGACGTCATGAATGGCAGCACTTTCAATAATGATCAACAGATTTTACTATAGTAAAAATTCTTGGCTTGTGCAATGCAGAGCTGATGGCTCCCGCCCCATGGGCCCATTGCGGGAGTCCGACCGACGAATATACGCCAGCAAGTGGAACGAGAGTGAAAACAGTTTTGCCTGAGACAGATGCCGGGGAGATGGCAGAAACCACCGCCCAGGCTTTGGCCGCTATCGGCAACCGTATTCGCGAGGCGCGCCAGGCCCGCGGGATGACGCTGCAGGCGATCGCGAATGCCGCCAATCTCAGCCCGTCCATGCTGAGCCTGGTCGAACGCGGTCGCGCCTCGCCTTCCATCGGGTCTCTGGTGGTGATTGCCAGCGCGCTCGGCGTCACCATGTCGGAGCTGCTGGCCATCGACAACGAACCGGAAGAGAAGATGGTTATTCGGGCCTCGGACGCCCGAATCATCGAGGCCGCCCAGCATGTCGTCCGACGGTTGTTGCGCGAAGATCCCGCCCGAGGCGTCTCGATCGCGATCAACGAATACGATCCCCACACGGGCAGCACTGACAGACCGTTGTCGCATGAAGGGTTCGAATATGGGTTCGTACTCGAAGGCGAGCTTACCGTGGAGGTCGAAGGCAACAGGCACCAGTTGCATCAGGGCGACCTCATTTCCTACAATTCGCGCCGCAACCACAAGATTTGGAACCATGGGCAGACGAAGGTTCGCGCCCTCTGGTTCAACATCAATCGCGAGGGTGGAAGGCTGCCCTCTGCGAGCGGCTTTGCGCCCGCAGTGCCTCGTGAAGAGCGCTCGGCGAAATCGGCAAACGAGTGATCGTGCCCGGCATCTGAAGGGCATCGTCGATCGCTGCGGCCAGGGTGGCTCCGGCCGCCGTCAGGCCGCCTTCCCCCGCTCCCTTGGCACCCAGCGGGTTGATCGGGCTCGGAGCGTCTTCGCGAAGCAGCATCTCGACCGGGGGCATCTCCCGGCATGTCGGCATGAGATAGTCGGCAAAGCTCGTCGCCAGAGGCTGCCCGTAGGAGTCGTAGACGAACTCCTCCAGGAGCGCGCCGCCGATACCCTGGGCCGCGGCGCCGACGATCTGCCCCTCGATCAGCATAGGGTTGATGGCGCGCCCGACGTCGTAGGCCACGACGTAACGCTCGATCTTCACCTCGCAGGTCTCGGGATCGACGCGAACCTGGGCGAAGTGAATGCCGTAGGGATAGGCCATGTGGCTACTCGTGAAGCTTCCCTCGGCCGTCAGCCCCCCTTCGCCCTCGAGATGGGCAGCCAAGGCGGCGAGCGAGATCGAAGCCCCCTTCGGACCCAGCACCTCGCCCTTTTCGATCCGCAGCGCCGCCGCGTCAGTCTGGAGCAATGGGGCTGCGACCGCCAAGGCCCGCTCGCGCAAGGCCTCCGCAGCGATTTTGACGGCCGATCCCGCCATCACGGTGACCCGGGACGCGAAGGCCCCCATGCCGAACTCAATGCGATCCGTCTGCCCATGGACTACGCGTATGCCGTTGATCGAAATGTCGAGCATCTCGGCGCAAATCTGCGCCAGCACCGTTTCAACGCCCTGTCCGACCGAGGCGACGCCGGTGACGATCTCGACCCCGCCGTCTTGCCCAACCGCGATGCGCACGAGGTCGCGCGGCCCGAGCCCGCTTTTTTCGACGAAATAGGCGAACCCGATGCCGATGGTTTCGCCGTTTCGGCGGCGCTCGTCCAGTTCGGCGCCAAGCCGCCCGGCATCGATGTGCGCCAGAAGACGGTCGAAGAGATCATGATAGCGCCCCGAATCGTAGACCACGTCGGTTCCCAGCGTCTCGATGCCGCGATCGAATGGCATGGACTCGGCGGGAACCAGATTGACGCGCCGGACCTCGACCGCGTCGAGACCCAGGTCCTGGGCGATACGGTCGATCAGGCGCTCGCGCGCGAAGGTCGATTCGAAGCGGCCGGGCGCCCGATAGGTGCCGGCGGGCGTCTTGTTGGTCAGCCGGATGTGACCGGCGACCCGATAGGCGGGAATGACGTAGGGACCGGGCAGCAGTCCCGCAGACAGGTCGGAAACAGTGGCACCGTGGGTGCGCACATAGGCGCCCTGATCGGTGAAGAACTGGACGTCCAGACCATGGATGAAGCCGCGTTCGTCGACAGCGGCTCGGATCCGGTAGAGCTGATCCCGCGAATGGTTGGCAGCGACGAGATGTTCCTTTCGGTCCTCGATCCACTTGACCGGTGACCCCAGCGCCCGGGCCGCCAAGCAGACGAGCACGTCTTCGGGATAGAGCTCGCCGCGGATCCCGAATCCGCCCCCGACATGGCCCTCGCTGAGCTGGACCTGGTTCTGGCGCAGACCGAGCATCCGCGCGATGGCGTCGCGATTGTAGTGCGGAACCTTGGCGGCACCAAACATGGTGAGAACGTCCGTGGCCGCGTCATGGACCGCCAGCGCCCCGCGGGTTTCCAAAGGAACGCCGCTGTGGCGACCGACACGCACTTCCAGTTCGACGACGCGATGGCCTGCCGAAAAGGCCGCGTTGATATCGCCATAGGCCTTGCGCACGACCGCCGGCTCGGACAAGAGGCCAGGCTGGGTATCGGGCATAAAGGGTCCAGGATCGGCGGCGGCGTCGAGCTGCGGGTCCAGTTCGTCGATGTCGCAAAACACGAGTTCGGCGGCGTCCTCCGCCACGTAGGGATCGACCGCGAAGACGACCGCGACCGGCTCGCCGACATAGCGCACGTAGTCCCGCGCCAGAACGAGTTGCCGATAGGGCTCGAGCCCCTGGATGCGGGTCATGCGGAAGTCGATTGGCGGCAGATCGGCAATGTCGGCGCCGGTCCAGACTGCGGCAACGCCGTCGAGAGCTGCCGCTTCCTCGATGTCGATGCCGAGGATGCGACCGAAGGCGATGGGTGAGCGCACCACTCGCATGTGGAGCTGCCCTTTGACATTGATGTCGGCGGCAAAACGCCCTTTGCCGAGGAGCAGATCGCGATCCTCCAGGCGCTTCAGGGACTGGCCGATCGCGCCCATCAGGCAGCTTGGCCGCGGCGCATCTCGGCCGCGGCGAGACGCACGGCCTTGATGATGTTCTGATAGCCCGTGCAGCGGCACAGGTTCGACGAGAGCACCTCGCGGATCTCCTCGTCCGACAAATTGGGGTTCTCCTGAAGGGCGCCGGCGGCCAGCATCAGAAAGCCGGGCGTGCAGAAGCCGCATTGCAGCCCGTGATTCTCCCAAAAGGCCTGCTGGAGCGGATGCAGCGTATCGCCATCGGCCAGACCCTCGACAGTAGTGATCGCCTTGCCCTGCGCCTGTACCGCGAAAATCAGGCACGAGCGCACTGGCTTGCCGTCCAGGAGCACTGTGCAGGCGCCGCAAAAACCGTGCTCGCAGCCGAGATGGGTGCCCGTCAGCCCGCAATCGTCGCGCAGAGCGTCGGCCAGCGTGCGGCGTGGCTCCGTAGAGATCGCGTACGCCTTGCCGTTGACGTCGAGTGTGAAGGAAATCTGGTCAGTCATGAAGAGCAGCCTTTGCTTGCCGCAAATGCTCGCGAATTCGCTGCGGCGTGGCGGGCATTTGGGTAATCTCGACACCGAAGGGCGACAGCGCGTCGGTGATCGCATTGAGGAGGGCGGCCGGGGCGCCGATGGTGCCGCCCTCGCCCACGCCTTTGGCCTTGGTGACGCTTTCGGGCGAGACCGTCTGCATATGCAGGATCTCGATATCGGGAATCTCGGCCGTGGTAGGTGGCAGATAGTCGGCCAGCGAGGTGGTCAGCAGGTTGCCGAAATCGTCGTAGATCATTTCCTCGAAGAGAGCGTTGCCGATGCCCTGCACGACACCGCCGGCGATCTGGCCGTCGACGATCATCGGATTGATGAGGATGCCCGCATCCTCGGCCACCAGAAACCGCTCGATGCGCACGGCGCCGGTCTCGACGTCGACGTCGACGATGGCGATATGGCAGGCGTTGGAGAAGGTGCCGGCCGGATCGTAGAATGCCGATTCCTTGAGGCCGGCGCCGAGGCCGGCGAAACGGTGGCTCTGATGATAAGCTGCCCGCGCCAGTTCGCTGATCGGGGCCGACTTGTTGGTGCCCGGGATTCGGGCGAAGCCGGCGTCGAGAACGACCGAACTGGGGTCGGCCTCCAGGAGTACCGCCGCGATCTCCTTCAACCGGCCGGCCATCTTGCCGGCCGCCAATTTCGCGGCGCCGCCGGAGATGACGACCGAGCGGCTGGCGAACGTTCCCCATCCATATGGCGTGGCATCGGTATCGCCAGAAACGATCCGGATGGCGTCCACCGGAACCTGCAGTTCGTCGGCGACGATCTGGGCCATGCTGGTCTTCAGTCCCTGGCCATGCGGCGAGGCGCCGATGCGCAGCTCGACATAGCCGGAGGGATCCATCGTGCAGTCGATCACCTCATAGCCGGGAACGATCTCCATGCCGCGCTGGGCATAGACCGGCGTGCCGTAGCCCGTCCTTTCGCTGAACACGGACAGGCCCAGCCCGAGATAGCGACCCTGCTCCCGGGCCGCGGCTTGACGAGCGCGGAAGGCCGGGATGTCGATGGCGCCAACCGCCATCTCCATGGCCTCAAGATAGGAGCCTTCGTCATAGACGACGCCGGTCGGCGAACGATGCGGAAAGCTGGTGATGAGGTTGCGCCGCCGGATCTCCACCGGATCGATGCCGAGCGCCTTGGCCGCCGCTTCCATCAGACGCTCCATGGTGAAGGTGAGCATCGGCCGGGCGACGCCCCGATAGGGGGCCATCATGCAAGTGTTGGTGGTGACGCCGCGCGAGCGCACCGCATATTCGGAAAAGTCGTAGGGGCCGGGCAGTTCGCCTAACGCCATCAGGGGCTCGACGCCGCAGGTCACCGGATAGCAGGAGAAAGCGCCGACATTGGAGCAAAGGTCCGCATCCACCGCCAGCAGTCGCCCCTCAGCGCTGAAGGCGCCCCTTATCCTGAACGCCTGGTCGCGCCCGTGGGTCGAGGCGAGGAGATTCTCCCGGCGGTCCTCGATCCAGGCGACTGACTTGCGCAGCCGGCGCGCCAACCAGACCAGCACGACGTATTCGGGAAACAGCGACATCTTCTGGCCGAAGCCGCCACCAACGTCCGGCGCGATCACCCGCAGTTCGGATTCGGCGATCCCGAGGGTATCGGCGATGCCTGTTCGCAGCATGTGCGGCATCTGCACCGAGGCGCTTAGCGTGACGCGTCCCGTCGCCGCGTCGAATTCGGCAACGCCGCCACGCGTTTCCATCGGTAGCGCCGCCTGCCGGCGCGAGCGCAAGTCGAGCTCCACGACGGTTGCCGCAGACGCAAAGGCCCGATCGACGTTTTCCGTCTTCAGGCGGCCCTCGACCAGAACGTTGCCGGGCGCCTCTGGGTGGACTGCCTCGGCGCCTTCGGCAAGCGCGGCGTCGAAGTCGAGAATCGGATTCTCGGCGTCGACGTCGAGGAACACCTGTTCGGCGATGTCTTCCGCCTCCGCTTCGCCCTCAGCCACGACAGCGGCGACCGCCTGCCCCATGAAGACGACGCGATCGGTCGGCAGGATCGGTTGGCTGACCGGAATATAGTCCGAACGGTGCAGAATCGGCCTGATCGGCTTGACGCCTTCAAGGTCGCGTCCGGTGAAAACGATCGCACCTTCGGGAATGTCGATGTCGACAATGGCGCCGCACGCGACGGGGCTGCGTACGAACTTCACTCGGAGAGTGCCGGACGCCCGGTCGGCAACATAGCTGCCTGCCCCCTTGAGCAGGAGCGGGTCCTCCAGGCGGGGAAGCGATCGCCCGATCCAGTTCATGCTATCGCTTCCGCCAGAGCGCGCTTGACACCCGCCAGCACGAGATCACGCCGATATTCGACGGACGCGTGAATGTCTTCTGTGGGATCCAGGGCCTGGGCAGCATCTGATGCGACCCTTTCGAAGATCTGCGCGACGGCGGGCTGGCCGATCAGCGCGGCCTCCGCCTCCGCCAGGCGCAGCGGCCGATCGGCGACGCCGCCGAGACCAAGGCGCGCGTCGACGATCCGGCCATCATCGACCTTCAGCGCCGCAAGGCACATGACCAGACCGAAGTCGCCCGCCCGGCGCGAAAACTCGAAGAAGCCGAAGCGCCAGCCCTCGTTCATCGCCGGCACGCGGATTTCTGTCAGGAGCTCTCCGGGCTCGACCACCGTGGTGAATGTGCCTTTGAAGAAGTCCTCGGCGGCCAAAACACGCTCGCTCGTGGCGCTACGCAAAACCATCTGCGCCGACAGCGTCGCAGTCACCAGGCACCATTCCGACGCGGGGTCGGCGTGGCACAGGCTGCCGCCGAACGTACCGCGCTGACGGATCGGATAGTGGGCGATGTAACGAACGATGCGCGTCAGAAGCCGTCCGAGCATCGTGTCGCAGACCGGCCTATGAAAGACGGCATGGCGCGTCAGGGCGCCGATGGCGATCGTCTCGGAAGAGACCCGCACATAATCTAATTCGTTCAAACCATTAATATCGACCAGGGCTGCGGGCCGCGCAAGACGGAAGTTCATGGCCGGCACGAGACTCTGCCCGCCGGCGAGAACCTTGCACTCGTCCCCAAGCTCTGCCAGGAGCGAAAGCGCCTCCGGTAGGCTCACAGAAGCGTGATAAGCAAAGGCTGCTGGCTTCATATTGAATAACACTCAAATTTTTTGAATTATATAGCATGCCATCGCGAAGTGTGTCTACGCAGCCGCGCTACAGTTGGCGATAAATCGTCGCCGGCGCACAGTCGAGCTGTCATGATCCAGGCCGCCTTTGCGCCGCCGCATGGCAGGGCTTTCTAAGAGCCTCGGCAATTTCCATCCTGCCGAGGCTCCACTGGGTTTGCCGGTCGAGCAGCGAAAGGATGTAAATGGCTCTCGTCAGGAGGTCCAACGCCTTGTCCCGGTTACTCGTGGGAACCGGGTGCGAAGTGATGTCCTCGGGCATGGCCCGACCTCCTTGAATAAGAACGGGCCTTGCTTGATGACGACGTCTGACCGCGGGGATTGCGTTTGGAGTCAAAGAAAGGAGCGCCCAGTGGCAAGTCCCTCGGCAAGGACAGCCATGCCTCTGGCGGGGAGAAAGACATCATCAACACTCCGACGTAAGCAAATGGTAACGATACACGTCGTTGAACTGGCGAGAGGGCATCATCGCCGTTCGCGATCGTACGGGCGCCCCAAAGCGGCCGGTGCGAACAGTCGCCGACGCCCGGCCCCGCTGCTCGTCATCCCGAGAACGACGAGGATGACCACATAGGGCAACATGTTGAGAAAATGGGGGTCGATCCAGGGCTCACCGCCGATCTGGGCGCGGAAGCGATAAGCGTCGATGATGCCGAACAAGGCAGCCCCCAGGGCGATCCAACTCGGACGCCAACCGGCAAAGATGACGATGCCGAGTGCGATCCAGCCGCGCCCCGCCGTCATGTTCTCGACCCAGGACGGCGTAAACACGACGGAAAGATAGGCGCCTCCCAGCGCGATGAATCCGCTGCCGACGATGCTGTAGAGGAAGCGCAGGCCCGCAACCGGCTGGCCGAGCGCGTCGAGAGCCTGAGGGCTTTCCCCGAGAGTGCGCAAGATCAGTCCCGCGCGGGTCTTCCACAGGAAGACTGAAACGAGCCCGACAAGGACCAGGGAGGCCAGCACGAGCGGATCCTGTGAGAAAAGAACAGGGCCGAAGAACGGCATGTCTTCCAGAACGCCCAAATCGATGTCCGGCAGCTTGGCGCTCAGGGTCTTGCCGACGAAACCTTCGCCGATGAACGAAGAGATCCCCGTCCCGAGGATCGTGAAGGCGAGGCCCGTCACCACCTGGTCGAGGCGGAGCGTCACCACCGCGGCGGCGAAGATCGCCCCCCAAAGACCGCCCGCCGCCACTGCCGCCGCGATGCCGACCACCGGAGAGCCCGACAGGCTGGCGGCAGTGAAGCCGGTGACCGCGCCGATCAGCATCGTGCCCTCGATGCCGAGATTGAGGATGCCGGCGCGCTCGATCAGCAATTCCCCCAAAGCCGCGAAGATGATCGGCGTTGCCGAAACGAAGGCGGCCGCCAGCAGGAATTCGATGTTCATGAGGACCTGGCACCCCCCTCGAAGCGGATCCGATAGGAAGATAGCGTCACCGCCGAAAGGACGAAAAGCAGGATCAATGCCTGGAGAATGGTGCTGATCGCCGAGGGAATATGCGACACCTGCAGGCTGAAGCCGCCGTTCAAAAGTCCCGCATAGACGATGGAGACGAACAGGATCGGCAGGGCGCGGCCGCCGGCCAACCAAGCGACGAGAATGCCCATGAAGCCATAGCCCGGTGAGAGGCCCATCTGCAGTCGTCCGGTCGAGGCGGAGACCTCGATGGCGCCGGCCAACCCAGCCAAGGCACCGGCAAAGCAAAGACCTGAAACGATGACGGCGGTGGGATTGATGCCGCCATAGAGGGCTGCTCGCGGCGCATCACCCGATACGCGCAGCTCGTAGCCCCAACGCGTCCATCGATCGACGGCCGCCACGAGCGCGGTTGCCGCAATTAGCACGATGAATCCGCTGTTGAGCGCCCCGAACAGCGGCCGCGCCAAGGGGCCGAGTTGCGCGGCGGCGAGGATCGGCGGCGAATAAGGAAACGAGTAGGTGAGCGGATCGGCCCACGGGCCACGCACAAGATAACTGACCCACAACAGGCAGATGTAGTTGAGCATCAGCGTCGACAGAACTTCGTTCATGCCCAAGAGGGCACGCGGAATTGCCGCAAGCGAGGCCCAGAGGAAGCCGGCGATCAGCCCAGCGATCAGAATGGCCGGGATCGCCAGAAAGGTTGGTGTCGCGTCCGGCAGCGAAAGCCCGACACCCGTGGCGGCGAAGGCGCCGAAGAAAAACTGTCCTTCGGCTCCGACATTGGTCAGCTTGGCGCGCGAAGCGAGCGCGATCCCCAGAGCGCACAGGCCGATGGGCACGGCCTTGTTGAGCGAGCGAAACAGCGCGGAGCCGCTGCCGAAGCTGCCCCGAAACAGCGCGCTCAGCCCCGCCAGCGGATCGAGACCTGACCAGAGCAGGAACAATCCTCCCGCCACGAGGGCCAGAATCGATGCGCAAACGATCCGAACCGCGATTTCCCAGGGGCTGACGGTGATGCGACGCGGTTCCAGCCAAACTTTCATCACGCGGCCTCGTCTGCCTGGGTGATCAACCGCCCCAGTTCGCCCAAGGTCGCTTCCTTGGCGTCGAGGTCGGCCACCATCCGGCCACCGCTCATCACCAGGATGCGCGTGGCGATCTCAAGCGATTCCTCCAGCTCCTCGCATGCCATCAGCACGGCGGCCCCAGCATTGGCGCGCTCGATGAGGGCGTTGCGGATCTGCGCCGCCGAGGCGATGTCGAGCCCGCGCGTCGGGTAGCTCGCCACGACCAAGTCGGGTTCGTTTAGCAATTCGCGTCCGAGAACAACCCGTTGCAGATTGCCGCCGGATAGCGCGCTGGTGACCGTGCGCGCAGGGGTACGTACATCGTAGGCCGCCAAGACGCTCTGGGCCCTGCGCCGGCGCTCGCGCGGGCGCAGGAGACGGCCAAACGGCGAGCGCGCCTGATGCCCCAGAAGGGCATTCTCCTCCAATGTCAGACCCGGAGCGAGCCCGACACCGAGATGCTGGGCGGGGATGAACGCGAAATCGCGCTGTGAGCCGAGGCGCGGCGCGATGATCTCGCCAGTCGCCGGACGGCGCAGGCCGCCGATTGCGTCGAGAAGCTCAATCTGGCCATTGCCGGCGACGCCGACGATCGCCACCAGTTCGCCTTGCGCGACCGTGAAGGAGACGTCCTTGACGATGGGCTCGCCGCCGGCGCCGGCCAGCGAGAGATTGCGGACCGTCAGGCGGTGCTCGCCGACCGGCGCCTGCGGGCGCCTGTCGTTGCGGTAGGATCGCTCACCAACGATCAACTCGGCGATCTTCTCGCCCGACATGCCGGCCGCTTTTCCTTCGAACACCCTGCGGCCCTGACGCATGACCACCAGGCGGGTGGCGACGTCGCGGATCTCGGCCAGCTTGTGGGATATCAGGATCACCACTCGCCCCGAGGCGGCGATGCGGCGCACGATGGCGAAAAGACGGTCGGTTTCGAGGGGCGAAAGGACAGATGTCGGCTCGTCGAGGATCAGAATCCTGGCGCCGGACGCCAGGACACGGACGATTTCGAGCTGCTGGCGAGCGGCGAGCGGCATGTCGCGGACCCGCTGCGTCAGATCGATCTCGAATCCAAGATCGGCCATCCAAGAGGCGAGGTCGCCGGACGGTCGGTTCTTCTGCAGGAAATTGCCACGGTCGAGGGCCAGCGACAGGTTCTCGAAGGCGGTCAGCGCGTCCACCAGCTTGAATTGCTGATGAACCATGCCGATGCCCGCCCGGGCGGACGCTTTGGGCGAGCCGAGCTCGATCTCCTTGCCGTCAAGTGTGACCCGCCCGGAGTCCGGGTGATAGAGTCCGCAGAGAACATTCATCGCGGTGGACTTGCCGGCCCCGTTCTCGCCGAGCAGAGCCACCACGTCCCCCGCGGCGGCATCAAAGGAAACCTCATCATTGGCGACAAGAGCGCCGAAGTGCTTGGAGATGGCCTCCAAGCGCAACAGGGAGCCGGCGGCCTTGGATGTCGGCCCGGCAGCCGTTTCGACCGGCAGGCTCTTAGCAGCGAAGACGTCCATTACTTACTCGGCAAAGTGCCGTTGACGCCTTCCACGAACCATCGCATTCCCTGAATTTCGTCGAGCGAAACCGTTTTCCCGTCCTCGACCGCTACGTTGCCTTCGTTGTCCTTGAGCGGGCCCTTCCAATAGTCGAGCTTGCCATCGATGATCTCTTGCTTCTGCTTCTTGACAAGATCGACGAGGTCCTGAGGCACATCCTCGGACATGGGCGCCAGATCCACCATGCCGTCCGCGAGGCCGCCCCATTGGTCGCCGGGCTCGAAAGTGCCGTTTTTCACGCTGGCGATCGCGCTCTTATAGAAGTCGCACCAGTTCCAAACCGTGCCGGTGAGAACGTGATCGCCTGCCACCTCCGACATGTCGGCCTCCGAGCCGATCGCATAGGCACCTTCCTCGGCGGCGCCCTGCGCGGCCGATCCCGTATCCTGATGCTGGGCGATGACATCGTTGCCGGCCTGCACCAGCGCAACGGCCGCCTGCTTCTCAGCCGGCGGATCGAACCAGGACAAGGTCCAGACGACGTTGACTACGGCATCGGGATTGACGGCCTTGACGCCGAGCGTGAAGGCGTTGATGCCCGCGATGACGGAAGGAATCGGCTGGGCGGCGACGAAGCCGATCTTGTTCGACTTCGTCATCTTTCCGGCGACAAGACCGGTGAGATAGCGGCCGTCCCAGAGCTTGCCGTAGAAGTTGCGGATGTTGTCGCCGGGCGCAATCGTCGGCAGAATGCCGAAAAAATGCTTGTGGGGGTTGGCCTGCGCGACCTGTTGGGTGAAAGGCTGGTAGCCAAACGCCGTGGCGAAGATGACGTCGTAGCCGCTATCGATGAAGTCCTGTTCGATGCGGGCGACATCGGGGCCTTCGGGTGCCGACTCCACGTAAGTCGTCTTGATGCCATCCTCTTCGAGACATTGACGCCCAGCCTCGTGCCGGGAGGTCCAGCCGTTGTCGGCACGAGGCCCCACATAGAGGAATGCGGCGGAAAGATCGTCCTCTTGTGCGTTGGCAGGCACAGCGGCCAATACCAGTGACATGGCGAGGCCAGCGGCCCAAGGAAGGTGTGGCGTCATCGATAACCTCATTCACACGATTTCAATGTCATTAAATATGCTGTACCTTCCTATGGCAAGCCTAAAAAATGAGCACACCCAGATCCAATCGTCGGCTGTGTTCTGAAGCTGAAGCCGAGATCTGTTTGGTCTTTATTTTTTTAGCTATTATTTCATTATAGCCGATATATACTTAAATATAAATATCGGCCTGTCATATGACATACCAATTTACACATGATTATCCGCTTCGAATCTCAAGGTAATAAAAATTATTATGTATATATTTTCTAATATATTGAATTAATTGTTAATTTGTTTTAACATTTTATCACGTTCATATTGTATATATAACTATAAATATTTAAATTACATAATTAGGCCTGTACGCATGAATGGAACGGTGAGGAGTCGGACGCGCCGGGCAGGAATATCTCTCCAAGCCGGTGACCAGTCCCGAACACCCGACCCGCCACTTCTCGGGCGACGGCGTTGACGAGCGCGGCGCCCGGGGTGTCGCCGACGTCGATGCACACCAGACTGTCCGGGGCATGCTGCGCGGACTGTGCCAGCCAAGACGTCTTGCCGGCCCCCGAATAGCCGATACAATCCGGTCGAAATCGTTCCGGGCATTCGCACCGATCCGCGCAGTGCCGTGGCGACCCTGGCCGGCGCTTTCGGCGGCCCCGTTGCGGCGGTGATGACAGGAACTGCGCTGGCCAGCTTGCGTTTCTATTTCGGCGGCCTCGGAGACCAGGCCGGTGCGCTGAGCATTATCGGCGCGACAATCGCCAGCGTCATCTTCTGGTATATTTGGCAGCGCGTGGCGCAGGGGCGGGCCGATCGGCGTTACGTGAGTCTGCAGGCGACCTCGGCTGCGATCGTTCCCACAATCGTTCTGCTCTTGACCTCGAAGGCCGATGCATGGACCTTCGGACAGTCCGTCGCCTTGTTCGCGCCGACAAATTTCTTGGCCGCCTATCTCTTCGGGCGCCTGCTGCTTCGCGATCAGGAGCGGCATGCCTTGGCACTGGCGCACGAGGAGACCCAGGCCCAGCTGACCACGATTGCCAACAATGCGCCTGTCGTTCTGTTTCAGATGGCCCGAGGTCGCGACGGAAACCCGCGTTTCCGTTTCGTGTCGCACGGCGCGTGGCGTGTCTTCGGCGTCTCGCCTCATGAGTTGCGGGATGAGGGCTGTCTCTTCCGGCGGATCATCTCAGAAGGAGATGGCTTGTTGTTTGCGGCCCGGTTGGCCGAGGCGGACCAGAAGCGCGCACCGTGGTCGATCGAGGCGGAATGCATTCGCCCGGACAAGCGCATCGTCTGGGTTCGTTTCGATGCCGAACCTCGCGTCGATGGCTCCGGAACACTCGTGTGGGACGGGACGGCGACGGACGTCACCAGCCAAAAGCAGTCGGAGCGGATGAAGGATGAATTCATCTCCATCGTCAGTCACGAGCTTCGGACGCCGCTAACCTCGATCCGTGGCTCGCTGGGGCTCATCGCAAGCGGCAAGGTGGGCGAACTCCCCGCCAAGATGGCGGGGCTGGCGAAGATTGCCCACCAAAACAGTGAACGGCTGGTGATGCTGGTCAACGACATTCTGGACATGGAGAAGATCAAGTCGGGAAAACTCGATTTCTCCCTGAAGGAGATCGCGATTGGGGCATTGCTCAAACAGGCGGTCGCGGCCAATGCCGAATATTTGCCCGACAAGGAAATCGAGATCAATTTGGTCGATGCGACGCCGAACGCGGCAATCGTGGCCGATCCCGACCGGCTCCATCAGGTTTTGTCGAATCTTCTGTCCAACGCCATAAAATTCTCTCCTGCAGGCTCGATCGTGACCGTGTCGACGGAATTGGTCGACGATGCATTCTTGCGAATGTCGGTCCGCGACGAAGGCCCTGGAATCCCGGAGGATTTTCGCGACCGCATCTTCAGCAAGTTCGAACAGGCTGACTCCTCGAGTACTCGTAAGACCGGAGGGACCGGCCTCGGCCTGAATATCAGCAAAGCCATCGTGGAGAAAATGGACGGACGAATCACCTTCGAAACGTGCGTCGGCAAGGGGACGACGTTTTATGTCGACCTGCCGTTGTCCAAGAGCCCGACTCGAAACTCGACGGAGAAATGGTCTTCTTGCGGCATCGCTCAAGCCCATTGACGACTACAAATCAACCGCTTTGAACGTGCAATTCACTGGTCCCGCCCCCTTTATCGGAGTTTTGGGTTGGGCTTCAAAAAAGGCCAGTTATCGTATCGGAAAAAGCAGTCCCATCTGTCGATCATCGATAATGGAAGCGACACCTTCCATCGACCCCGAGCTTGCCAAGTAGGCCACTTTCTCAATTGGTGCGGGTGGTGGGACTCGTGACAAATCGTCCTTTGCCTGCGTCACTGCACCTCGTTGACGTAACGGTGATTGGCCGTGGTGCAGCGATGAACAGCGTGGATCATCGGTTGGCCCGCCTGATCGTAGGCGATTTCCTCGATATGCAGCAAGGCAGAAGGCAGACCAATGCCGAGAAGACGAGCGTCGGCCTCTTCCGCCAGGACCGCGCTGATCTGCTCGCGCACGGCCGAAATGCGGATGCCGTAGCGATCGAGCAGATAGAGATAGAGAAGGGCGGGCACGGCCGCCGGATCCTCTGGAAAATCGGGAATGCGCACTGCCGGCAGGCTGAAAGTGTCGTGCATCACCGGTATGCCACCGACACGGCGCGTTCGCTGCAGTCGGACGACCTCCACACCGTCTTCAAGCCGAAGTTTAGCACACTCCTCCACCGATGCCGCGCTGCGGAGCAGGCTGGTCACTTCGGCTTCCGAGTGCTGGAGGGAGCCATCCCGGCCATGCAGCCGAAAATACTGAAAGAAGAAGCGCAGGCTGTGCTGCGGCGTGCGTCCGGTGACGATCGTCCCGGTCTTGCGGCGCCGGCTCAGCATGCCTTCCTTGGTCAGATCCGCAAGCGCCCGGCGCAGCGTTCCGACCGCGACGCCGAAGGAATGGGCAAGATCGATCTCGTTCGGAAGCACGGTTCCCGCCGGCCATCGCCCGAGCATGATCGCGTCGCTGATCTGCCGCTTGACCGCCTGATAGAGCGGCTGCGCCTGTGCGCCGACACGCTGCGCCTCGAAAATAGGCAGATCGTCGGCATTTTCTGCTGAATCTTTAGCGTTGACACTCAAGGCTCTCATCCGCATCAATTACTATATAGTTTATAGAAAAACGCCGAAGGCATGTCCATCGGCGGTTCGGTGAAAGGCGAGGGCGGTGGCGCAAGGCGCGGGCTCCAGGCTCGAAGCGGCAATGGCGTGGGTTGGCGAACGAGGCGACGAGGCCGTGCGCGATCTTGGACGTATGGTGGCTCTCGACACGAGCTTTCCGCCGGGCCGTGGCTATGCCGCTTTCTCCGATCTGATGGAAGAGATGGTATCGCCGCTCCGTTTGGCGACGCGTCGTGTCTCGGTGCCTGCCGAGCTTTGCCGCGTACCGGGTGGGACGGCGTCGGGTGAGCGGGTCAATCTGCTGGCGTCCGCCGAGACAGGCCGTCCGCCCTGCGGCCTTTATTTTCACGTCGACACGGTCCCGGTCGCTCCGGGATGGCAGCGGGATCCGTTCAGCCTGATCCGTGAAGGCGACAGGCTCTACGGCTTGGGTGCCGCCGACATGAAGGGAACCATCGCGGCCGCGCTTTTGGCGTTGCGCGCTGCGGCGAAGTGCGGCGTCGAGCTGGCCTATGATCCGGTGCTGCTGTTTTGCAGCGACGAGGAGGGCGGCCTCTATCCGGGCGTCCGCTATCTCGCCGAGCAGGGCTTGCTGCCCCCGCATATCCTGAATTTCAATGGATCGGCCGCGCCGCGCGTATGGGCCGGCTGCTTCGGTCTTTTCAATCTTCTTGTGCGGTTCCGGGGTCACGGCGTCCACGCGGGCGAAGGCAACCGGACAGGGGCGGGCGTCAATGCCATCGAGCATGCCGTTCCCTTCCTCGCGGCGCTGACGAAGTTGAAGCAGGCGATCGCCGAGCGTGGATCCGCTCTGCCTGCGCCACCCCATGCAACCGGTCCATTGCGGCCGCAGCTTGCCGTCGCCGCGGCGCACGGCGGCACCGCCGGGGGGCAGGTGCCGGCGCTCTTCGAGGTGATCCTCAACCGGCGATATGCTCCGGAAGAGCGCTTCGAGGACGCTCTTGCCGAGATCATGGAGTGCCTGGACAGGAGTGTCGCGCCATACCCGGGCCTCGAAGTCGAGACTCATCTCGTCGGCCATCTCTGCCCGACCTCCGACCCGGATGGGCCCCATTGGCCGCGCTGGCAAAAGGCGCTTGGTGCCGGCTTCGGTTATCGGCCGGAGGACTTTCAGAAATGGGGTGCTGCAAGCTGCTCCGACTTCGGCTGGGTGCAGCGGGCCGGTGTTACGCAAGAAGTTCTGCTTGGGGGGCTCGGTCGCCCCGAGAGCTGCATCCACAGTCCAGAAGAACATACCACTGTCGGCGACATCATCGCTCTCGCCAGGAGCATTCTCAGCTATCTCGCCGCAGACTTCGAATCCGCTCTCATTCCCGAACGCATCCACCAATGAAGGTTAGCCCATGCTGAAGATTTCTCGACGCCATTTCCTCGCGGGGACCGCCGGTGCTCTCGTTTTGCCGGGCGTGGTCCATGCTCAGATTGCTGCACCCGCCAAAGGCGGCGTCCTGCGCGTTTCCGTCGACCAGGCGGCCAGCGTGATCCATCCGCTGCTAACCCGCGTCAATCCGGAATATATGGTCACCGAGCTCCTCTACAGCAATCTGACGCGGCTCAAACCCGACATGTCGATCGAGCCGGACCTGGCGACGAGCTGGTCTTCGGACGACAGCCTGACCAAGTGGACCTTCAAGCTGCGCGACGGCGTGACCTTCCACGACGGCTCGCCGTGTACGGCCGACGACGTGGTGGCGACGTTCAAGGCCATTCTCGATCCCGACAACGCCTCGCCCGGCGCCAAGAATGTCGGGCCGATCGCCGATGTCGTGGCCGCCGATCCCACCACAGTCGAGTTTACGCTGTCCGCGCCCTATTCGGACTTTCCCGTTGCCGTCGCCTATACCACGGCGCGGATCGCGCCGGCCTCGATCCTCGAGAGCGACTTCCAGAGCCTGTCGACCAAGGCGGTTGGCACCGGACCGTTCAAGCTCGTCTCCTACGAGCCCGATCGCAAGATCGTGGTCGAGCGCAATCCCGACTACTACGATCCCGAGCGGCCCTATCTCGATGGCGTCGAGATCAATGTCTATCCGGACTATACGGCCGAGGGCTCGGCTCTGATCTCGGGTGACATCGACCTGATGTCGACGGTCCAGCCGACGGAATTCCTGCGGCTGCGGGATTCCGATGGCATCGATGCCCTGCGCACGCCGTCTGGCCAGTTCTGCAACATCAATTTCGGCTGCGACACCGAGCCGTTCGATGACCCGAGGGTGCGCCGCGCCCTGGCGCTGACCATCGATCGAGACGCCATGGTCGATTTCGTGACCGAGGGTTTTGGGCAGCCAGGCAACGATACCCCGATCAATTCGGCCTATCGCTTCTTCGATGGGGACCTGCCGATGCGCCAGGCGAACATCGAGGAGGCCAAGACGCTGCTCGCCGATGCCGGCTATGCCGATGGTTTCGAAGCGACGCTAATCGCCTCCGACAAGCCATCCTATCGCACACAGCTCGCCGTGGCGCTGCGCGAGATGGCCAAACCGGCCGGCATCACCATCAACGTCCAGACCATGCCGCACGCCACCTATCTCGATCAGGTCTGGAAGAAGGGCAATTTCTACGTCGGTTTCTACAACATGCAGCCGACGGCCGATGGCATCTTCTCGCTGCTCTATACCTCCGACGCTGCATGGAACGAGACGCGTTGGAACAACAAGGACTTCGACAAGCTGATCGTCGAGGCCCGGCAGACGTCCGACGAGAGCAAGCGTGCGGATCTTTACGCCCAGGCACAAAAACTGATGAACGAGGACGTGCCCTCGATCATTCCGGTCTTCTTCGACGTCATGGCCGCCAAGCGGGGCTGGGTCGAAAACTACGAGGTGCATCCTCGCGCTTCGGTTTTCCGTCTCGATCTCGTGTCGTTGTCGGATGAGGCTCCGACCCGCAAGTGACCGGGCCGGTGCCGGGCGATCTGCCCGGCACCGCCGACAGACAGGCTTTCCGTGTCCCCGACCTATCTCCTCAAGCGCGTCGCGCTGATCTTCTATACCCTGCTGGTAGTGTCGGCGATCGTCTTCGCCGTCACCCAGGTGCTGCCGTCGGACGCGGCGGTGATGATGCTCGGCGAGAACGCCACGCCCGCGGCGTTGACGGCGCTGCGTGCGCGCATGGGCCTCAACGATCCGATGTGGCTGCAGTACCTGCATTGGCTGGGCGGCGTCGTTCAGGGCGATTTCGGCACCTCGCTGCGCACCAACCAGCCGGTCGGTCCGATGCTGTTCGATGCGCTTGGCCGCTCGCTACTGCTCGCGGTCCTATCGATCGCCTTCATGCTCGTTCTCGCCATCCCGGTCGGCATCGTCGCGGCGGTCAGGCGGGGACGGCTGGCGGACATGGTCGTCAGTTTCATCTCCTATCTCGGCGTGTCGCTTCCGGAATTCGTCACCGCGACGCTGGTCATCCTGGTCGCCTCCGACTGGCTCGGCCTGCTGCCGCCGACCGGCTACGTACCGCCCACCGAGGATCCCGTGGCCTCGCTGTCGCATCTCGTTCTGCCGGTCTTCGTCATCTCGATCATCCTGATCGCGCACGTCTCGCGCATGGTGCGCTCCGAACTCGTCGACGTGCTTCACACCGACTATATCCGCGCGGCGCGGCTGAAGGGGCTGCCCGCCCGTCGCGTGCTCTTCGGCCATGCGCTGCGCAACGCGCTTCTGCCGACCATTACCATCGTCGCGCTGGACGTCGGCTATCTGCTCGGCGGCGTCATCGTGGTGGAGGAGATCTTCGCCATTCCCGGCATCGGCCGCCAACTCATCGTCGCCATCCAGGCGCGCGACCTCCCGGCGATTCAGGCCGGGGTTCTGATCATGGCGGCGACCTACTCGATCGTGAACTTCGCAGCCGATCTGCTCTACGCCTATCTCGACAAGCGGATCCAGTATGATTGAGGTCCTGAAGCGCCTGGTGCGCACGCCGCAGGGCGCCATCGGCGCCGTCATCATCCTGGCCGCCATCGTGCTGGTCGTGGCCGGTCCGCAACTGGCCCCGCACGATCCCGACGCCATGTCGCCGCTCGCCCGCTACAAGGGGCCGAGCGCTGAATTCCTGCTCGGCACCGACCAGTATGGCCGCGACATCCTCTCGCGGTTGCTGGTCGGCGGCCGCTCCACCGTCTCACTCGCCTTCGCCGCGACCCTGCTCGGCACGCTGATCGGCGCGGTGCTGGGCACCACTTCCGCTTTTCTGGGCGGCCGGGCCGACGAGGCGATCATGCGCACCGTTGACGCGGTAATGTCGATCCCGAGCCTGTTGTTCGCGCTTCTAATCGTCAACCTGCTCGGCTCCAGCACCACCAACGCGCTCCTCGCCGTCGCCATCGCCTTTGCGCCCGGTATGGCCCGGATCACGCGCTCCGTCGCGCTGACCGTGCGCAAGCAGGATTATGTCAGTGCGGCGCTCGCGCGGGGCGAATCCTCCAGCTATATCGTCCTGCGCGAGATGCTGCCGAACGTCGTGGCACCGGTTATCGTCGAGATGACGATCCGCGTCTCGTTCGCCATCATGCTGTTTGCGACGCTCAGTTTCCTGGGCCTCGGGGCGCAACCGCCAGCGACGGAATGGGGGCTCATGGTCTCCGAGGCGCGCGCCTACATGCACCGCAGCGCCTGGATGCTGGTCTGGCCGTGCATCGGCATCGCGGCGGTCGCCATCGGCTTCAATCTTCTGGGCGACGGTCTGCGCGACGCCCTCAACCCGCGCACGTGAGGGAGGGGCCGATGTCCGATACGACGACGCAGCCGGTGCTCGACGTACGCACCTATTCTCTCGACTATCAGGCGCCGCATGGGCCGTATCACGCCCTGAAGGCCGTCGATCTCAAGATCGCCCGTGGCGAGGTCCTGGGTCTCGTGGGGGAATCCGGCTCCGGCAAGACGTCGCTCGCTTGGTCGATCATGCGTTACCTGCCGGGCAATGCGCGCGAATTGGGCGGCGCCATCCGCCTCTCGGGTGAGGAACTGGGCGAGAAGTCGCAAAAGGAGATGCAGTCGATCCGAGGGCGGCGGATGTCGATGGTGTTCCAGGACCCCAGCACCTCGCTCAATCCGACCTTGAGCCTCGGACGACAGCTCTGCGAAGTGCTTGTCCAGCATCGCGGCCTGACGCGTCGCCAGGCTTGGGCCGAAGCGCAAGAGCGCTTGGCCCAGGTCGGGCTGAAGACGCCGGCCGCGATGATGGATCGGATGCCGCACGAAGCCTCGGGCGGCGAGAAGCAGCGCCTCGTCATCGCCGCCGCCTTCGCCTGCAATCCCGAACTCATCATCTTCGACGAGCCGACGACCGCGCTCGACGTCATCACCGCCCGCCAGATCCTCGACCTTCTCGGTGAACTGCAGGCGGAGACCGGCGTCGCCGCTCTCTACATTTCGCACGACCTCGCTCTCGTTTCGCGCGTCGCCGGCCGGGTTGCCGTGATCCGCCGGGGCGAGATCGTCGAAACCGGTGGAGCGATCGACGTCTTTTCGCAGCCTCGGAACGACTACACACGCGAGCTGATCGCCGCCGTGCCGGATCCGAAGCGCCGGCTGGTCGAGGCGGTTCCTGTCGGCTCGGTGGAAGCCGAGCCGCTCGCCCGCGTCGAGAATGTCAGCGTGCATTATGGCCGCCAGCCCTTCTTCGCCGCGCTGCTGGGCCGGACGAAAAATCGGGTCGTCGGCAACCGCGCCGTCAGCCTCTCGATCGCTCCCGGCGAGATCCTCGGCGTCGTCGGCGAGTCCGGTTCGGGCAAGTCGACGCTGGCCAAGGCGATGACCGGCCTCAATCCGTTCGAGGGCCGGATCTGGTTCGGCGGACGCCCGATCGACGGTCTGCGCGACATGGACGCGGCCTATCGGCGTGACGTCCAGATCATCTTCCAGCATCCGGATGCCTCCCTCAACCCGCGTCACAAGATCGGCGAGATATTGTCGCGGCCGCTGGCACTCTACGGCGTCGACGGTGGCAAGGACCGGGCGAGCCTCATCGGCGATCTTCTGGAACAGGTACGGCTGCCGCGTGAGCACGCCGAGCGCTATCCGCATCAGCTTTCGGGCGGCGAGAAGCAGCGGGTGGCGATCGCCCGCGCCTTCGCCTCGCGACCGCGGCTCGTCATCTGCGATGAAATCACCTCGGCGCTGGATGTCTCGGTCCAGGCTTCGGTGGTGCAACTGCTGTTGGACCTGCAGCGCCAATATGGCACCGCCTATCTGTTCATCACCCACGACCTCAACCTGATCCGGCAGATCGCCCACCGTATCGCCGTCATGTATCGCGGCGACCTGATCGAGATCGCCGACGCCCGCGCGATCGGCGACGCCGACCGGCAGGATTATACGCGCCGGCTCATCGAGGCGGTTCCGACACCGCCGGCCCCGCACGTTCCCGCATTCTGAAGGAGATCCGAAAATGGACCCGAAATCCCTCGTCGCTTCGGTCGACGAGAAGGCCTGTCTCGACTTTCTCGCAAGCATGGTCCGCCATAAGAGCTACTCGCAGACCGAGGGCGAGCGGGACCTGGCGCGATACATGGCCGAGCAGATGGCGGCGCTCGGCCTCGAAAGCGATCTGCAACCCTTCGCCGAGGGCACCCGCTTCAACGCCATCGGCCGGCTGAAGGGGAGCGGCGGCGGCAAGAGCCTGCTCTTCAACGGCCATGTGGACACCAACCCGGTGACCGAGGGCTGGACCGTCGATCCCTGGGGTGGCGTCATCGACGACACGTTCATCTACGGCATCGGCGTCTCCAACATGAAGGCTGGCGACGCGGCCTATTTCTGCGCGGTGAAAACGCTGCTCGATGCCGGGGTGAAGCTCAAGGGCGACGTGGTCCTCTCCTTCGTCGTCGGCGAGCTCCAAGGAGGCGTCGGCACGCTTGCAGCGATCCACAATGGGCTGAAGGCCGACTACTTCATCAACAGCGAACCAAGCGACCTCCAGGCTGTCACCATGCATGCCGCAGCGTTGAGCTTCGTCATCGAGCTTGTCGGCGACACACGGCATTTGTCGAAGCGCGAGCAGGCCGTCGATGCGATCGCAGCTGCCTGCGATCTCATCCCGCGCATCAATGCGATGACTTTTCGAAACGCGCCGAGCGAGGTGCACCGCTCGATCAACCGGGCGCATGTCGGTGTGGTTCACGGCGCGCTCGGCCACCAGCTCGATGAATGGCGGCCGCCACAGGTCGCCGACTTCGCCCGGCTGAAGGGCTCGGCGCGCTATGCTCCAGGCCAATGCGAGGAGGACGTGCTCGCCGACATGCGCGAGGTGCTCGACGATTTGGAAAAGCGCTTCCCGGGCCTGAAGGCGACGCTCGTGCCGGAGAAGATTCAAGGGCGCCCGCTGATGCCGCCCTTCGAGGTGTCGCCGAGCTCACGCATCGTCAAAGCCGTCAACGCCGCCTACGAGATGGTCCGAGGCGAGGCACAGCCGACCGGCGCGATCACGCCGACGGGCTTCTACGGCACGGACGCCGGCCACCTCTATCAGGAGCTCGGCATGGAAGGCGTCGTCTGTGGGCCGGGTGGACGCTACAACACCATGCCGGACGAACGCGTCGACATTCCGGACTTCCTCGACATGATCCGGATCTACATGCTGGCGATCCTGGACATCTGCGAGGTCGCTTGATCATGCTCTTCGAGCGCTCGGAGATGGAGGAGCGGGCCGCGAAGGCCCGCGCCCTGATGGCGGAAGCCGGCGTCGACATGATCGTGGCCGACAGCGGCGAATTCCTCGCCTGGCTGACCGGCTATACGGTCTCGGAGACGATGTACCGCGCGGCCTTCCTGCCGCGCGAGGGCGCCCCGTTCTTCGTGCTGCGGGCGCTCGACGCCGACAACTGCCGTGAGGCGGTCTGGTTCGAGGATATCGTCGGCTATCCCGATACCGCCTCGCCGCACGCGATCATGGCCGAGGCGATCGAGGCGCGCGGCTTCGGATCGGCGCGCATCGGCATCGACGCCAATTCCTACGGCTACAGCACACTGACGGCCGAACGCCTGCGCACACTGCTGCCGCGAGCAACGTTCGTCGATCTCGGCGAGTTCGGCCATCGGCTGCGGGATCGAAAATCGAAGGCCGAGATCGCTCTCTTGTCGCAGGCTGCGGCGATCGCCGACAAGGCGATGGCGGCGATCCGCGATTCAGCTTGCGTGGGCATGACGACACGCGACGCGGCGGCAACTGCGGCCGCGATCTTCCTGCGCGAAGGCGCCGACACCGGCGAGGTCGGTCCCATCGTCAAGTCGAGCGGGCCACATGCCTTCCTGCATGGTCCGTTTTCGGGTGAGCGTCTGGGGGAAGGCGATGTTCTCCATGTCGAGCTGATCCCGAAGGTTGCCAACTACAGCGCTCGCCTGATGCGCCCGATCGTCATCGGCGGCCGTCCCACGGAGCGCCAAAGCCGTGTTGCTGAACGGCTGATCGCGCTTCAGGGCGAACAGATCGCAGCCATGAAGGCGGGGGTGCGAGCCTGCGACGTCGATGCGATCGTGCGAGAGGGTGTGCTTGCCGAAGGCCTGCGCACCGAATATCCGAACGTCACCGCCTACACGCTCGGCCTGGTAACGCGCACGCCGCGTACCAGCGACTTTTCCCGCGCTTTTCTGCCAACTGCGCAATGGCACCTGGAGGAAGGGATGGTCTTCCATGTCTATACCTCCGCCGAAGGCTTGGCTTTCAGCGAGACCGTGGTCGTAACGCAGAGCGGTGGGCGGCGGCTTACCAACGCTCGGCGAGCGCTTCTCACCCAATAGGAAACAGAGCCGGCGCCTTTGTGCCGCAGCGTTGAGGGCCAAAGTCCAACCCGTGCAGGCCGCGGTGGTCTTGATGTTGACGGCGCGGAGGATGTTGTCGGCCCGAACGGAGGAAGGCCATCTCGGTGCAGGTTCCGTTCGGTCCCCGGGGAAGAAAGACCACTCCGGCTGATCTTCCCCATTTGATGGTCAACATTCAACGCTGATTAACAGGAGAAGCCGTTCTGGCGCAGGATGCGCGATAGGCTACCGGGTGCAGGCTCGTGCCGAAGTGCGCCTCGATCCAGCGGCACAGCTCCGGCAGGGTCCAGGTCGAGATGCCGCGCCAGCACTAAAAGTGATTGTAACGCGTCGTGCGCGGCCCGTAGCGGTCGAGAACATCTGCCCAGGACGATCCGATCCGAAACCGCCATAGGATGCCGCTGATCACCCGGCGATCATCGACACGGTCGACCCTGAATACATCAGCACCAAGTGGAACGTGAAGGAAGACAAGTTCTACGCGGGCAGGGCCGCGGTGATCTTTGCGAATTCGGCCGAGAACGTCGACGTCTACGGCGGCAAGATGCACCAGGCGCATCCCGAAGAGGGGCCGACGTTGACGCTGCTGCCGGCCCCCGAGGGTCCAGGAGGCCAGGGGCTTGCGGCGATGGACGTGTCGAAGGAAAGCCGCGGCTTCGCCATCGCTACGACGTCGGAGGACAAGGAGGAAGTGGTCCAGTTCCCTGACTTCGTCGTGAGCCCTGAGGGCCAGGCGATCGAGCGCCTCGGCTTCGAGGGTGAGCAGTACGAAAAGGACGGCGACACCATCAAGCCGACGCCGAAGATGGCGATCTGGTATGCCCGCTTCATACGCTCTGCCAACTGGGAGCCGCCCGCGCCGCTCATGAGTGAGGCGGCGGAACAATTTCTGAAGACGGCTTCCACCGACTTCACTCCTGACAACGCTTTTCTGTGGCCGGCGGAATACGCCTCTGAGATCGATGCGGCGGAAAACGTCTATCGAGCCTGGGTCTACAAGTTCATCGCCGGCGAAGCCTCGATGGATCAGTGGGACCAGTTCGTCTCCGAATGGAAGGCGGCTGCTGGCGAACGTATGACCGCCTATGCAAGGACTGTTCTCAATGGAAAATGATGGAAAGGGTCTTTCCTTTCGGGAGCGCGTTCGCGCGCTCCTCTTTGGGGTGGCCTATGGCGACGCCCTCGGGGCGCCGGTGGAAAAGCTCTCGGCCGCCCAGATCGCGGAGCGCTACGGCCGCTTGACCTCGCTGGACGCCGATTGGCACCGCCGGAACGAGAGCGACGCGGCGCGCAACAACCGGGTGCGTGGCGGCGGCATCGTCACCGATGATACGTTGATGACGCTCTGCCTGATGTCGGTCTACGACAAGGCCAATCGCCACATCGACGCCTGGGACATGGCGGAGGATATGGTGCGGGAGATCGCCTGGACGCCGCGATGGGTGGACGCGCTCATCGACAAGATCGTCGAGGGCGAAGTGCAATTCCGCAAACGCATTGAGGCGCTGGGCTGAACCGAGGCTCGGCGGCCGAGGGAGGGCAGACGTGGATGAGACGGACTTCGAGTGGCTTGATGAGCGAGCGGCGGATTGCTTTTTGAGCAATGTCTACCGCGTCGATAGGCTGGCCGGCTGGATGCGCTGGACGGAAGGTCGCGTCTGGTTCGCTGACCAGCGGCGCCTCGTCTGGAGCGACGTGCCCTCGGATCGGATGCACTATGGGTGCGAGGACGGAACGACCGGAATTTTCCGGTCCCCGTCCGGCTTTTCCAACGGCAACACGCGCGACCGGCTCGGTCGCCTCGTCACGTGCGAACATCAGGGGCGGGCGTCAGCCGCACCGATCCCGACGGACGTATCCTTACCTTGGCCGACCGCATCGACGGCAAGCGTTTGAATTCGCCCAATGACGTGGTGGTCAAGAGCGACGGATCGATCTGGTTCACCGATCCTGACTGCGGCATCATGACCGACTACGAAGGCGGTCGGGCAACGAGCTCGGCGAGTGCTCCGTCTATCGGATCGACGGGCATAGCGGCGCCGTCGAAAAGGTGGCCGTCGGCTATATGCGGCCGAACGGCTTGGCCTTTTCGGCCGATGAGAGCCTGCTCTACGTTGCCGAAAGCGGCGGCTCGCATACCCCCGGCGGCCCGCTGATGATTCGCGTCCATCCGGTTCTCGGCGGCACCCGGCTGGGTACGCCCTCGATCTTCGCCGACTTCGGCGACGTCGTACCCGACGGGATGATGCTGGACGATCGCGGCTATTTCTGGTCAAGCGCCGGCAGGACTAGACCGTCGAGTTCAGCGCCTTGCCCAAAGCCATGGGCGGCCAAAGGCCGTCCTTCGTTGAGACCAACACTGGGCGTGCCAACCGCAAATCCGGCAGACAGCGGCTTCACCGCTGCCAAAGGGAAGCGCGTGCATCAAATGGGTCACGCTCGATGGAGAACGAACCCTCCTTCATGCGCAGCACGCGGGGATCGTCGCTGCAATAGCGGGGCCAGTCGAGGTCGCGGCGGAGCCGGAGCGACTTGTGCTCATCGGCGGCGGCTCGAACGAATGTCGCCCAGGTCTCGTGGACGTCGGCGGCAAACGCGATATCCTTGACGCGCTGCCGCTCAGGTTGCAGGGCCAGATCCATGCCACGGCGATACCAGACTGCACCGACCTCGGCGCCGTGCGGCGCGCCCAATTCGTCGGCGACAATCGGCCCGTAGAGATATTTCCAAACCGGTTGATGCGCGGCGTGGAGCTTTGCGAACCGGATGGCCGGAAGCTGGAACACCAGATCGCCAGCGACAGCCCGCCAGATGCCGAGTGGCGTATGGTCGGACAGGGTGGCACGATAGCGCGTGACGATTTCCGCACCCGTCAGCCCCTTGGCGCGCACGCGCTCATGCAACAATCCGATGCAGGCCGCGAAGTCCATCGCCGAGTGGGCCGTGGCATGGGTGACGTATTCTCCGCTGGTACAGCCGATCATCATTGGAACGGAAGCCGTGCGCCCGGCCGCAGCGGCGGCTTCAGGATGCTCCAGCAGGCTTTGCCCGTCAATCACAGGGACGAAGGGAACGCCCACCATGGCCGCCGCGCCGTCGCGGGCGTAATCGTGCTGCTCGTAGCTTTCGTTGCAGAGATCGCGCTGTGCCGTCAGGAGATCGTCGATGGACACGCAGCGAAGCCCAGTTTCATCCGTGCCGAGAGCCGCCGTCATTCGCGCCGTTAGCTTCTGTGCCTCCTCCATCGTCGCGACCGCCGTCGAGGCGCCGCTTTGGGGCATCGCTTGCGCATAAAGGCCGTGTGAGGCGGGCATCGCCATGACGGTGGCGATCGAGAATCCGCCGGCCGAGCGTCCGGCATAGGTCACCCGCGCAGGGTCGCCACCGAACGCGGCGATGTTCCGCTGCACCCATTCAAGCGCCGCGATTTGGTCGAGCAGGCCACGATTGTCCGGACAGCCGTCGAGATGGAGGAAGCCCAGGGCGCCGAGGCGATAGTTGACACTGACCTCGACCACCCCCGATGCGGCGAAGGCGCCGGACTGGATGACCGGCTCGTTGGCCGAGCCGACGGCGTAGCCGCCGCCGTGGCGTGACGGCGATCAGCGCGTCGTCCGTGCTGTGGGAGAATTTCCACGGCGGTATGGAATACGTCATCATGTGGAACAAGAAGCTGCGCGAGAACGCCGATATCGCCATGCCGATCCGTACGCTCGATGATATCCGTACAGCCAAGGCGGAAGGCAAGGTGGGGATCATCTTCAGCTGGCAGAACACATCGCCGGTCGAGGATCGGTTGGACTATTTCGAGATCTTCAAAAATCTGGGTGTGGGCATCATGCAGCTCACCTATAACACCCAGAACTTCTTTGGAGCCGGCTACCTGGAAGATAACGACAGCGGGCTGACCGGCCTGGGCCGTGAGGCGGTCGACGAGATGGCGCGATGCGGCATCCTGATCGACTTGAGCCATGTGGGCGAGACGACGGCGATGGATACGATCATTTATTCGAAAAAGCCGACCGCCATCACCCATTGCTTGCCACGCGCGCTCAAGGATGTCCCGCGCAACAAGTCGGACGCGTTGTTCAAAGCTTGTGCCGAAAAGGGTGGAGTGATCGGCACGTCGCTGTTCGCGCCCGGACTCAGGAAAGGCAACGAGGCCACCGTTTCGGACGTCATCGATGCGATGGAATACGTGCTCGACCTGGTGGGCGAGGATCACGTGGCCATCGGAACCGACTTCAGCCACAACCGTCCGCGGCCAGGCCCCTGGCTGCTGTGGGCTAACAAGGACAAGGGGACCGGCCGCACGCTGACGGAGTTCGGCTCAGCCAAGATCATGAAACCCCAAGGTATTCGTCGCAATGACGAATTTCCCAATCTCACGGCGGCCATGGTGGATCGCGGCTGGACCGAAACACGTATCGGAAAGATCCTGGGCGGTAACTGGATGCGCCTGCTGGGTGAGGTCTGGGGCCGAGGGCTGCCAGGCCGATCGCCAACATGCTGATCTCTGCTATTGATGTGCCTTTCGATTGGTTCCAGAGAACCCTGATGGCCTAAAAGATGCTGCTGGTGTGGGACATTCACTGCATCAGTTCAGCTCTCCGTTATCAGGATCATAAAAATCGTCGGACACGGTCGCCAGGCCGTTACGCGCGAACGTTTGCAAGGCCGTCGCGGAGACCCTTCGGCGCTACTGACGGAGATGCGAGGCGACTGAAAGCCGAACTTTAGTCGCTTCTTAACAACGTCAACAGCCTGCAACAGATGATGATCGATAAGCACGGCAAAGAATGCGATCCGGAGGCGGTCGAACAGCCTTGCTGGTACACTCGTGATTTCGACCAGGATGGCACTGCACGTCAGTAGTTTGCACGAGCCTGATTTATTCGCCCAGCACGGATCAATGCTCCCATAGTCTCAACCGCCGCGTCGATGCTCCCGATAGGGGTTGTCCTTCTTTGATTTCGCCGGTCGTGATTTCCGCGTCCAGAATCACGCCGCACTCGTCCACCACCGCACGCTGCTTGTGGGACCGGCTTGATCCGCCGATTGCGTCCATTGGTGGCCATGGATGCACCTCGATCCGTGCCGGCGCCTTGCGTCGCCTTCGGTCTCCCGATTCATGCGGCGGAGAGTTCGCGGATCATACATTCCGGCACCGTAACTGCGCTGGTGGAGCGAAAAGCGGCGACGAAGTCTTGCAGCGGCTCCAAAATAACGCGGCCGGCCACGCTGAAGACACCCCAGGAGTGAAGACACCCCAGGAGTAAGGAATGACAATATCCGGTGGCCGAATGGCGATGCCCTTGATCCCAATACCGAATGCGCTGACGGGATCAACGATGGGTGATGCCGAGACCCGCACGCGCAGCCGCGATAGCGTTAAGCGAGGAATTTGTGGACAGTTCTGAGCGGGGCCTAATGCCGGCCTTGGACAACGCCGCCTCGATCAGGCGGCGGACGCGGCGGGGATTGCTGAGGGTCACTAGGTGGCTATCGGCCAAGGCCGTCAGCGGTATCGTCTCCTGCTGGGCAAGAGCCGATGCCTCGGGCAGGGCCACCACGAGATGAGACTCACAAGGCGCTCGGAATGAAGACGCCGAGCGAAGCCTATTCGCCCTCGTCACGGCCTTACCAAGGCCTGCCCGAGCTGACCTATCCGTTCCACGACAAGGATGTGCTGGTCACCGCCTGCGGGCGCATCTGCATGCACCGCAGGAAGATCACCATCTCCACTGACATGGCCGGCCAAAGGCTCGGCATCAAGGAAGTCGACGAGGGGATTTGGCTCGTCAGCTTCATGAGCTATGGTCTGGAATATATCGACCTGGAGCAGAGGACCCTGCAGACCATCGACAATCCTCGTCTAGCACCAGATTGTCACCCATGTCTTAGGGACGTTCCGTTACCCATGTCGTCTGAGACGGACATAGTTGTGCTTGGTGCGGGTGGTCGGACTCGAACCGACACTCTGTCACCAGAACTGGATTTTGAGTCCAGCGCGTCTACCAATTCCGCCACACCCGCATGCCGCGGCCCCGCGAGCACGATGGTCGTGCGCCTTCGGGACGGCTGTCGTCACCTAGCCGAGCTTCGGGCAAAATGCCAGAGCAAATGCGCCAGAGAGCGCTCCATCGGCGCGATCCGATGCGATCGATGAACGCAGCGTCGCAGGGCCAGGCGATTGCCAGAGCCCGGCGCGCCCGCTAGAGGTACCCGACCCTGGCCGGCACCGGACCGGCAAACCCCAATGGATCCCGCCCACCTCATGCTGCGCCGCCTTTACGACTGGGTCATGTCGCTTGCCGCAACCCGACATGCCGAGTGGGCCTTGGGGGCCATCGCCTTTATCGAAAGCTCGGTGTTTCCGGTGCCGCCGGACGCGCTTCTGATCCCGATGGTCCTGGCCAACCGGGCCAAATGGATTCGAATCGGGCTCATTTCGACCGTCGGCTCGGTGGTTGGCGCCTATCTCGGCTATTTGATCGGTGCGGCCTTCTTCGAACTCGTCGGACAGCCGATCCTGGAGCTTTACGGCAAGGCCGAAGCCTTCAACGAGTTGACGACGTGGTACAATGCGTGGGGCGGCTGGGCCGTGCTCTTCGCCGCGCTGACGCCGTTTCCCTACAAGGTGATCACCATCTTCTCCGGTGTCACCGGGCTCGATCTCATCGTCTTCACGGTGGTGTCCATTGTCGGCCGCGGAATCCGGTTCTTCCTCGTGGCCTGGCTGCTGTCGCGCTTCGGCGCCCCGATCCAGAGCTTCATCGAGCGCAATCTCGGCCTTCTCTTCACCCTTTTCATGGCGCTTCTGATCGGCGGTTTCGTCGCCGTGCGCTACCTGTTCTGATGTCAGCGGAGTCTCGTCCGATGTCTCAAGCCTTCTCACGACCTGCCGGAAACCGGCAGACCGTTGCTTCCGCCGTTCTGTTGGTCGGCTCGGTGGCAACCATCACGTCCGCGCTGCTCTTCCAGTATGTCGGCGGCTATATGCCCTGCGAACTCTGCCTGCTGCAGCGCTGGCCCTATTACCTGTCGGCGCCTCTCGCACTGGTCGCGCTCGCGGCGGCGGCCGGGCGGGCGCCGGCCATGCTCACCCGCGGCCTCCTGGTGGTGATCGGCCTTCTGATGCTCTTCGGCTTCGGCACCGCCATCTATCACGCCGGCGTCGAATGGCATTTCTGGGCAGGCCCGGCGGACTGCACGTCGTCGGGCGGCGTCGACCTCAGCGGCGACCTGCTCTCGGCCATCGACACCATCAAGCCCCCGGCCTGCGACGAGGCGCCATGGCGCATGCTGGGCCTGTCCTTTGCCGGCTGGAACGTGCTGGCCTCGCTGGTGTTCGTGGTCGTCGCGTTCTGGGGCGCGTCGGCCAAGCCGAACCGCTGGGCCTGATCGTGCCTCATAGAGCTTCCGATCCTGTATCCCGAAGGGATCGACGGGTTTGGTATCATCCGTGGGATCAGACGAATTCGCCTCATCCATTGGAGGGACGGTGATGTTCTCGCATGTTCACATCGGGACCAACGACCTCGATCGTGTCTTTGCGTTTTATGCGCCGCTGATGGAGGCGCTGGGCCTGGCGCTGAAATTTCATGAACCCGACGAGGGCTGGGTCGGTTGGATGCAGCCGGGCGTTGACCGCCCGCTGTTTCTGGTGGGCCGGCCCTATGACGGCCAGCCGGCTTCGCCGGGCAATGGGGAGATGACGGCGTTCCTCGCCGAGAGCCGCGCCACCGTCGATCGCTGCCATGCGATCGCGCTGGCCCATGGCGGCGCGAGCGAGGGCGAACCGGGGCTACGGCCGCAGTACCATCCGAACTACTATGGCGCCTATTTTCGCGATCCCGACGGCAACAAGCTGTGCGTGGTCTGTCATCGGGCGGAGGGCTGAGCCGTCTCCTCATCCGCCGCGAGATAGGCGAGCGGCGGACGTCCGAGAACACGCTTGAACGTGGCGGTGAACGCTGCCGGATTGTCGTAGCCGAGATCGATCGCGACCGTCGTGACCCGCTCGCCGGCCGTCAGGCGGGGGAGGGCCGCCATGATACAGGCTTGCTGGCGCCAGCTCCCGAAGCTCATCCCGGTTTCCCGCCGGAACAGACGCGTGAAGGTGCGGCGGCTCATGCCGAGACGATCGCTCCAGGCATCGATGGCGGTGTGTGGCGTCGGCTTCAGCAGAAAGGTCCTGCACAGCTGCGCCAGGGCCTCGTTTCGCGGCAGGGGTAGCGACAGGGGAAGCGGCTTCAGACGGCACAGTTCGTGCAGAATGAATGTCATCAGCGCGCCGTCGCGGCCGTCCTGATCGTAGTCCGCCGGAACGGTGACCGCCTCGGCGAGGAGTGCTCGCAGCAGGGACGAAATGGCGACGACCTGGCACCGATCGGGCAGGCGTCGGACGGCATCCGGCTCGACGTACAGGCTGCGCATCCCCACAGTGCCGAGCATCCGCACCTCATGAAGCGTGCCGGGCGGTATCCATAAGCCGCGCAGCGGCGGCATCATCCAGGCGCCGTGATCGGTGGCCACCATCACGACACCGGTCGAGCCGTAGAGAAGCTGGCCGCGGCGGTGCCGGTGCGGCGCTTCCACATGACCGTCAGGATAGTCCACCCCGAGAGCGATGATCGACGGGCGTCGATAGTCGTCGAAGGTCGCCGCGTTCGAGTGAGGCATCTGACGATTTTGGCCCATTTGAATAGAACAATGGCCTTATCACGGTGGCGGGTCAACGTCCGTCCCGCCGAAAATGCGCCTCGATGCTTCACCCAAGGCGAGGTCAGCGCCGATGGACTCTTCGACCCGGACATCCTTTCGAACGGCCGTATCGGGGACATCACGGCCCGATGAGGGGCAACGAGCCGACGCGCGATGCTTTGATGGCCAAGGACTATGGTGGCGCATCGAAGGCTTTCCGGTTCGCCTATGGATTGCGCGCCGTCGGCAGCGCCAGTCGCTGGCCGATCTCACCGAGGATCAGCTCGATGATATCGGGTTGACCCGAACCGACGTCCGGCGGGAATGCCGCAAGCCGTTCTGGCGCTAGAGGCCCTTTTGGTCGATCCCAAATCCTCGACGGGGCGCCTTGCGGCGTAGGCGGCCGGCGTGGTGCCGAAGGTGCGCTTGAACAGCGCGATGAAGGCGCTGACGCTGCCATAGCCGAGGTCGAACGCAATCGTCGTGACGGGTGTCCCGTCGGCCAGCATCTCCAGTGCCCGCAGGAGGCGCGCACGCTGACGCCAGGCGGAAAGGCTGAAACCGGTCTCGACGGGAAACCGGCGGCTGAGCGTGCGCGTACTCGTTCCGGCCCAGCGTGCCCAGGCCTCGATGCCGCGGCGATCTTCCGGATGTTCGAGCAGCGCCTGGGCAACCTTTCGCAGACGGGCGTCGGCCGGCATGGGCAGGCCGAAATCGGTGGCCGAGAGGCTGTGGAGCTCGTCGACGATGAGCCGTGCGATCCGATCGCGCCGCTCATCGAGCGGGCTTGCGTCCCACGACACGGCGCGCCGGATCGCTTCGCGCAGCAGCGCCGGGACGCGCGCGGTGAAGGGCTCGGGCAGATCAAGGCCGGCCTCGGTCGAGAGATAGGCACTCCAGCCCGAAAAAGGGCCGTGCGTGCGGCCGGAATGGGCATGGCCGGGCGGCAGCCACAAGGCATGGCCGGCCGGCACCACCCACGAGCCGCTGGAAAGGCCCATGGAGATTATGCCGCGCTCGCAGCCCATCAGTTGCCCACGACCGTGGCTGTGGGCCGGCGTGTCCAGATCGTCTTCGAAGTCGTCGCGGAAGGCGAGAACCATCGGGCCTTGGGTCGGGTCGCCCTGGGCGATCCGCATCTTGTCGACATCGAACATGGCGCCAAAGCGTTACTGATTGGCTTGTTCTTCTGATTTTAGCCATGTGCGACGGGCTAACACAAGGTGCAAGCTCATCAAGGAGACGACCTCCATGGACAGTCTTGACGGATCCGACCTGGACATCCTTTACGACGCGCCGTCCGAGTGCATCCAGAACGGCGTGCTGCCGCATCTCACGTCGTTTCACCGGGAGTATCTGGCCGCCGCGACCTTCTTCTGTCTGGCGACCGGCCGGCCGGAAGGGCTCGACGCTTCGCCGCGCGGAGGGGAAGCCGGGTTCGTCAAGGCGCTCGACGACCGACACGTCACCTTCGCCGACTGGACCGGCAACAACCGCATCGAATCCATGCGCAACCTGGTCGAGGACGATCGGATCGCGATGCTGTTCCTGTTTCCCGGCCTCAGCATCTTCATGCGCATCAACGGGCGAGCCCACGTCTCGACGGCGCCGGAGCTTCTGGCCACCTTGCAGGAAGGCGGAAAGACGCCGAAGACGGCCATCGTCATGGCGATCGACCAGGTCCTGTTCCACTGCGGCCGGGCGATCAACCGCGCCGGACTGTGGTCGGAAGAGGCGAAACTCGACCGGCATGCGCTGCCGAGCGTCGGCCAGATGAAGGCCGCGATGTCGGGCGGCAATGCGGCGGAGGCCGAGGCGATCGACGCGAGCTACGACCGCACGATGCGCACCGATCTCTATTGAATTGAGGAGACGAAACCGATTCCCGCGGTGGTCCGCAGGGTCGGTGCCTCAAGCGGCTTACTGCGGCCGGATCTCGATGGCGCGCTCGGCCGTCATCCTGTTCAGGCAGTCGGCCAGGTTGAGCTGTGAATCGATCATGCCGGTGGCGAGTTCGGCGAACTCCGCATCGCATTCGGCATCGCGAAAGGCAATCCAGGCGCGTTGCGCTTTCTGAAAGGCGTTCGCCGCCTCTTCGTTGGTCGTCGAACCGGCCGCGAGCTCCTTCAATTGCGCCATGTCGGCTTGATAATACTGGTTCAGGATCGCGTCCCAGCCCGCCGTTTCGTCGTCATAGCAGGCATATTGGTCTTCGAACGTCCCGGCAGCGTCCAGACAGGTTTCGAGGGTGAGCCCGATGCAGTCGGCCGGCTGCTCGCTGTCGGCCAGGCACTGCTCGATTTCGGCCTGCCGAGCCGGCGTCTCATCCGCCGCCGCGGCCGTCGTGCCGAGCACCATGATTTCGAGAATTACGCCCCAAAGCATCAAGATCTTCATCGCTTCATCCCGATCGGCAGCCGGTGGCGGAGAACCACGCAGACCTCGATCAATAGCAGATCCGATGGGCGTTGCGAGAGTCTACCGTAGGGGAAGTTGGTCGGGCAACCGTTCACTGCTGCGGAGCCTGGCCATCGTCTCGCAGCACGGCTGGACTGAAGTCCTGCCGCGCCGGCAGTGTCCGCTGCAGCGGGGCGTCGCGCTCGTGGAGACGGCGGCCGCCGGCATAGGTGGCGACCACCGAGCGGTCGTCTCCCATCATCATGAGGCAGAACAGCTCTTCGCCCAGCGTCTCGACGCGCTCCATGCGGCGGCGTTGGGCGGCGGTGGCGGCGCTGTCCAGGACCACGATGTCGGCTTCCAGCCCCGGTTCGAGCCGGCCGATCCTGTTGTCGTGACCAAGCGCCCTGGCATTGCCGGCCGTCATCATGTGGAAGGCCTCGACGGGCGGCAGCCGTTGGCCCCTGAGAGCCAGCACCTTATAGGCTTCGGCGGCCGTCTGAAGCATGGAGTAGCTGGTGCCGCCGCCGATGTCGGTCGCCAATCCCACCTTGAGGCCGGCGGCCCGCGCGGTGGCAAGATCGAACAGGCCGGAGCCGAGAAAGAGGTTGGAGGTCGGGCAGAAGATCGCGCTGGCCCGCGCGCCGGCCAGCGCCGCCCTCTCGCGGTCGGAGAGGTGGATGCAATGGCCGAACAGCGCCTTGTCGCGCACCAGCCCGAAGCGCTCATAGACTTCGGTATAGTCCTTCGACCAGGGAAAAGCGTCGCGCACGAATGCGATCTCAGCCTGGTTTTCCGACAGATGCGTCTGGATGTGCAGATCGGGATATTCGCGCGCCAGCGCGCCGGCGGCCTCGAGTTGGGCCTCGCTGGAGGTGGGGGCGAAGCGCGGGGTGACGGCATAGGCCAGGCGGCCCTTCGCGTGCCACCGCGCAATCAATGCCTTGGACTGGTCGTAGCCGGACTGCGCCGTGTCGAGCAGCGCATCCGGCGCGCCGCGATCCATCATCACCTTGCCCGCGACCATCCGCACGTTCCGCTGCGCTGCTTCGGCGAAGAAGGCGTCCACCGACTGGGGATGCGAGGTGCAGTAGACCGCGGCGCTGGTGGTGCCGTTGCGCAGGAGCTCGTCGAGCAGAAACTTCGCGCCGGCCGCTGCCACCGCCGGGTCGCCATAGCGGCTTTCCTCCGGGAAGGTGTAGCGCGAGAGCCATTCCATCAGCTCGGTGCCGAAGGAGGCGATCACCTGCGTCTGCGGCATGTGCAGATGCGGGTCGATGAAGCCGGCCATCACCAGATGCGGCTGGTGGTCGACCACGCGCAGGCCCTTGGCCTTGCCCGGCAGCAGGTCGGCGGCTTCGCCGATGTCGCGGATCAGACCATCCGCCACGATCAACAGACCGTCCTCCCAGAAGCGCACGGCGGACGGTCCGTCGACGGCGGGATCGCCATCGAAGGTCAGCAGCCGGCCGCGAAGCGCGAAGGTTTCGCGCGCGCCTTGGGCAGCAGCGTCGGTCACGGGTGGTAGAGCCCGTCGCCCGACGCGATCCATTGGGCAAGCGCCAAGCGCTCCTCGGGTTCGAGTTCGGTCACATTGCCGGGCGGCATGGCGTGGCTCCTCACGGCTTGGGTCTCGATGCGGGTCCAATTGTGCACGATGTCGGCTTCGGTCTCCAGCAGGACATCGCGCGGGGCGTGGCTGACGCCGGGCCAGAGCGGCTCGCGCGCATGGCACATGGAGCAGCGCGACTGCACGATCATCGTCGCGTCCGCAAACTCCGGCGAGGTGGCGAGCGCCAATTGGGGATCCTGCGTCCACTCGTGCGCGGCGGTGTCGTCGGCCTCGGGCGATCCCGCGTTCCAGCCCGGGAAGCCGGACAAGGCGATGATGACGACGAAAAGCACGGCGGCGACGCCCCAGCACCAATAGAGCTGGCGGCCGGTCTTGTGCTTGGTGTTGAAGAAGTGCCGGATGACGGCGCCCGTCAACATCACGAGGCCGGCGATCGCCCAGTTCCACTCGGTGGCGAAGGCCAGTGGATAGTGATTGGAGAGCATCAGGAAGATCACCGGCAGGGTGATGTAGTTGTTGTGCAGCGAGCGCTGCTTGGCGTCCAGACCGAGCTGCGGGTCGGGCGTCCGGCCGGCCTTGAGATCGGCCACCACGATCTTCTGGTTCGGGATGATCAGGAAGAAGACGTTGGCCGTCATGACGGTGGCGATCAGCGCGCCGGTCTGGAGCATGGCGCCGCGCCCCGAGAAGATCTGCGAGAACAGGTAGCTGGCGACGACCACGTAGATCGCGAGCGCGGCCAGGAGAGCCGTATCGTTTCTCTTGAGCGGCGACTTGCAGAGCCAGTCATAGACGATCCAGCCGAGGGCGATGCCGGCGATCGAGATCAGGCTGGCCGAAAGCGGCGAGAGGTCGGCCTTATGCGGATCGATCAGGTGCAGGTCGGCCCCGACGTAATAGACCAGGAAGAGCAGCGCCGCGCCCGACAGCCAGGTCGTGTAGCTCTCCCATTTGAACCAGTGCAGGTCCTCCGGCATCTCGGCGGGCGCCACGGTGTACTTCTGCAGATGGTAGAAGCCGCCCCCGTGCACCTGCCATGCCTCGCCGGAAACGCCGTCCGGCAGCACGCGGTGTTTGCGCAGGCCCAGATCGAGCGCGATGAAGTAGAACGACTCGCCGATCCACGCCATCGCCGCGATGACATGCAGCCAGCGCACGGCGAAGCTCAGCCATTCATAGAAATAGGACCACATGGTCGGCGTTCGTCTCCATAGAGGGTTTGATGCCGGCGCAGACGGCAGGCAAAGCAAGGGGCGCCGAAGCGCCCCTCGATCTTTCGTCAGGCGGTGCCGCCCGTCCAGTGGTCACAAGAAGCGGCCATTCGAGCCGGCGGACGATCGCGCTCGGTCTTGGGCTCAGGACTTCACGCCCTGAACGTACCAGTCGAGCTGCAGAAGCTGCTCGTCCGGGATGACCTCGCCTTCCTTGACCTTCAGTTCGCCGCTCTGGTCGTAGATCGGGCCGGTGAAGATCTCGTAGTTGCCCGCCTTAGTGTCGTCGATGATCTTCTGAGCCGCCGCCTTCACGTCGTCGGGCATCTTGTCGTTGAAGGGCGCCATTTCGAGGATGTCTTCCTTCATGCCGCCCCAGATGTCGCGCGGCTTCCAAGTGCCGTCGAGCAGCGCCTGGACCTCTTCGACATAGTACGGACCCCAATGGTCGACGATCGCCGTCATGTGGGCGTTGGGCGCGAAGCTCGACATGTCCCAGGCCTGGCCGAAAGCGATGGCGCCACGCTCCTCGGCGGCCTGCAGCGGCGCCGGCGAGTCGGTATGCTGGGTGATGACGTCCGCCCCCTGGTCGAGCAGGGCCTTGGTGGCGTCCGCCTCCTTGGCCGGATCGTACCAGGAGTTGACCCATACCACCTGCACTTCGAAGTCCGGGTTGACCTTGCGGGCGGCGAGCGTGAAGGCGTCGATGCCCATCACCACCTCGGGGATCGGGAAGGAGGCGACGTAGCCGGCCTTGCCGGTCTTGGACATCATCGCCGCGATCGTGCCGAGCACGGCGCGCCCCTGATAGAAGCGCGAATTGTAGATGCCCATGTTGGTGTCGTTCTTCTTGTACCCGGTCGCGTGGTCGAACGCGACGTTCGGGAACTGCTGAGCGACCTTCACCGTGGGGTTCATGAAGCCGAAGGAGGTGGCGAAGATGATGTCGTTGCCGTCCTGGGCGAGCTGACGCAACACGCGCTCGGTGTCCGGGCCTTCCGGCACGTTCTCGACGAAGGTGGTCTCCACCTTGTCGCCAAGCTTCTCCTCCAGGTACTTGCGGCCCTGGTCGTGGGCGAACGAATAGCCGTAGTCGCCGACCGGACCGACATAGACGAAGGCCGCCTTGACCTTGTCCTTCGGTGTCGAAAGGGCGTCCTGGGCAAAGGCCGGCAGCGCGACCGTGGCCGCTGCGGCCAGCGCGGCGGCGCCGGCGATCATCCGGCGGCGGGTGGAATTGAACATCGACGTCACTCCTTGTTGCTCCTCATTGTTCCTGCTGGGATTACGCGCTGGCGCGAAAAGGCTTGCCGAGGCAGGCGGGCGCGGTTGTCTTGGCGCTGCGGCGCCCCATCGAGATCGCGACCAGGACGGCGATCGTCGCCAGATAGGGAAGGCTCGACATGAACTCCGGCGCGAGCGCCGAAAAGCCCGCCGCCTTGGTCTGCAGCTCGAGCGTGATGACGGCACCGAAGAGATAAGCGCCGGCCGCGAGCCGGCCCGGCCGCCACGAGGCGAAGACCACCAGCGCGATGGCGATCCAGCCACGGCCGGCGGTCAGCTTTTCCGCCCACATGGGGGTGACGACCAAAGAGGAATAGGCACCGCCGAGCCCGGCCATGGCGCCGCCGAAGAGGATGGCGAGCGCCCGCACCTTCAGGACCGGATATCCGATCGAGTGGGCGGCCTCGTCGGACTCGCCGACCGCGCGCAGGATCAGGCCCGAGCGGCTGTGCTTCAGGAACCACCAGACCGCGACCGTCAGGATGAGCGAGACGTAGACCAGGGGAGAATGGCCGAAGATCAGCCGCAGATAGGGATCGTTGGCCAGAAAATCCGGAAAGATCGGACCCAGCCGCGCGGTGGTGATGCCGACGAAGGGAGCGCCGGCCAGCGCCGAGATGCCGGTGCCGAAGATGGTCAGCGCCAGCCCCGTGGCGACCTGATTGGCGGCAAGCCCCAGGGTCAGACAGGCGAAGATGCCGGCTGCGGCGGCTGCCGGCACCATCGAGGCGAGCGCGCCGAGAGCGGGCGAGCCGGTGGAAACGGAGACCGCGAAGGCGGTGACGGCGCCGATCAGCATCAGCCCTTCTACGCCGAGATTGAGCACGCCCGATTTCTCGACGACCAGTTCGCCGAGGGCGGCCAGCAGGAGCGGCGTCGCGGCCGCGACCACCGTCATCAGGATGGAGACGAAGACGGCGAGGGTCATGCCACGGTCTCCGGTTCGCGGGGGGCGGTCTCGACGACCGCCCCGGCCTTGGCGGCATGCACCGCAGGGCCGACGGTGCGATTGACCAGACGGTAACGCACCAGGACGTCGGCGGCGAGCAGGAAGAACAGCATCATGGCCTGGAACACGCCGACGGCGGCCGAGGGAAGCCGGATTGCGGTCTGGGCACTTTCGCCGCCCACATAGGTGAGCGCCAGCACCAGGGCGGCGAGCAGGATGCCGATCGGGTGGAGCCGTCCGAGAAAGGCGACGATGATGGCGGTGTAGCCGTATCCGGCCGGGAAGGCGGGGACCATCTGGCCGAACGGGCCGGAGGCCTCCAGCACGCCGGCGAGACCGGCCAGTCCGCCGCCGATCAGCATCGACATCCACACCGTGCCGCTTTCGTGGAAACCGCCGTAGCGCGCCGCCATGGGCGCCTGGCCGAAGACGCGGATCTGGAAGCCGGTCACCGTTCGCGCCACCAGAAACCAGACGAGGAGCGCCAGCGCGCCGGCCATCGGGACGCCGAGATGGATCAGCGTGCCCGGCACGACCATGGGCAGCGTCTGCCATTCGGTGAACAGCACCGTCTGCGGAAAGTTGAACCCCATCGGGTCCTTCCACGGCCCGCGCATCAGATAGTAGAGAAGCTGAAACGCCACGTAGTTCAGCATCAGGCTGGTGAGGATCTCGTTGACGGAGAAGCGCGTCTTCAGAACCGCCGGGATCGCCGCATAGGCCATGCCGCCGAGGATGCCAGCGCCGATCATCGCCGGCAGGATCCAGTATCCCGCCATGTCGTAGGTGAGGAGAGCGACGCCGGTGCCGGCGAGACCGCCGACGACGTACTGACCCTCGGCGCCGATGTTCCAGACATTGGCGCGAAAGCCGATCGACAGGCCGAGCGCGATCATCGCCAGTGGTGCCGCCTTCACCAGCAGGTCCTGCCAGCGATAGGGGTTGAACAACGGTTCGATGAAGATCTTCGTCACCGCGCCCAGACCGTCATAGCCGAGCAGGGTGAAGAGAATCGCGCCGACGACCAGCGTGGCGAGGACCGCCATCACCGGCGAAGCGAGCACCATGGCAACCGAGGGCTCCCGCCGCGCTTCGAGCCTAAGCACCATGTGCGATCCCCTCCGCTGCAGCCGCCTGGCTTGCTGCGCCCTTGCCATGGACCCCGCCCATCAGCAGTCCCAACTCCTCGATCGACACGCTGGCCACGTCCGTGGCCACGGAGAGATGCCCCCGGTTGATGACGGCGATCCGATCGGAGAGCGCCAGCAACTCGTCGAGATCCTGGCTGATCACCACGATCGCCGAGCCCGAAGCGGCGAGATCCACCATCGACTGGCGAATGAAGCTCGCAGCGCCCGCGTCGACACCCCAGGTCGGCTGCGCCACGACCAGGACCGCCGGCTCCTGCATGATCTCGCGGCCCATGATGTACTTCTGCAGGTTGCCGCCCGACAGGCTGCCCGCGGCGCCCTTGGCGCCGGTGGCCTTGACCGAGAAGGCAGAGATCACAGAGCTGGCGAAGGCCTTGGCGGCTCCGCCTTTCAGCAGGCCGCCGGAGGCGAGGCGCTTGCGCGTTCGCGCCGACAGGATCGCATTTTCGGCCAGCGACATGCCCGGCACCGCCGCATGACCGTTGCGCTCTTCCGGGACGCTGGCGAGACCCGCGCGCCGCCGATCGGTGACGCCGAGATTGGTCACGTCGCTGCCGTCGATCAGGATCCGTCCGGTGACGCCGCGTCGCCGTTCGCCCGAGAGCACGCTCAGAAGCTCGTTCTGACCGTTGCCGGCGACACCGGCGATCCCCAGGATTTCACCGGCCGAGACGGAAAAGGAAACCTCGTTGAGACTCGTGCCGAAGGGCGGCTCGCCCGGCGCCGACACGGCCTCGACCGTGAAACGGAGCTCTCCGCCGCTGCGGCCGTTGCGGCCCTCGATATCCTTCAGATTGCCGCCGATCATCATCTCGGCCATCGAGCGCGCCGTCTCCTGGGCCGGATCGCAGGTCGCGACCACCCGGCCGCCGCGCATGATCGTGGCGCTGCCGCACAGGGCTTTGATCTCTTCCAGCTTGTGCGAAATGTAGAGGATGGAGCAGCCCTCGGACGCCAGCTGGCGCAACGTGGTGAAGAGCTCGTCGACCTCCTGCGGCGTCAGCACCGAGGTCGGCTCGTCCATGATCAGCAGCTTGGGCTTCTGCAGCAGCGCCCGCACGATCTCGATGCGCTGCCGCTCGCCCACCGACAGGGTGTGGACGTCGCGATGCGGATCGAGCGCTAGGCCATAGGATTCGAGAACCCGCCTGATCTCGTTTTCCAGTTCGCGGCGGGGCGGCGGGTTGTCCATGCCGAGCGCGATGTTTTCGAGCACCGTCATCGCCTCGAACAGCGAGAAGTGCTGGAAGACCATGCCGATGCCGTGGGCACGCGCCTCGCGCGGCGAGCCGATCGTCACCTCGCGGCCATCCCAGAGGATGTCGCCCTCGTCGGCCTGCAGCACGCCGTAGATGATCTTGACGAGGGTCGACTTGCCGGCGCCGTTCTCGCCGAGAAGCGCGTGGATCTCGCCGGGCCGGACCTTGAAGGATACCGCGTCATTGGCCAGGACGCCCGGAAATCGTTTGGTGATGCCGGAAAGCTCGATACGCGGATGCATGGGTGGCGGTCGTTCCTTCAGAGGCTCAGCGCGTCTGACCGTTCGAGGCACTATTGCACTCGGGCCCCTGCGCTGCCAAGCGATCGGTCAGATTTTCTTGTTGACGCGAAAGCAGGCACGTAACCAGTTCCGCCGCGGTCAACGCGGCGATCACCGCCGGCCGTTTGTCGCGCACCGCGCTGCCGCCGATCGGCAGGGTCAGCCGTTCGATCGCCGCCTCCATGCCTTTGCCGGCCAGCATCCGGCGGAATTGCTCACGCTTCGTTTTGGAGCCGATGAGGCCGACATAGGCGGCGTCGCCGCGATTCAGCGCTGCCTCGGCAATGAGAAAGTCCAGCGCGTGGTCGTGGGTCATTACCAGGAACGCGCTTCCGGGCGGGGCGTCGGTCACCGCCGCCTCGGGCAGCACCGTGGCGCTGGCCGCAACGCCGACGGGCAGGTTGCCCAGCATCTCGGGGCGTGTGTCGATCAGTCGCGTCCGGAACGGCAAAGGGGCAAGCGCGTCCACGAGAGCGCGTCCGGTATGGCCGGCTCCGAAGATGAGAACCGTTGGCCGCTGCGCCTGTTCGTCACGGGTTCGCGCCTGGAACGTCGCCAGGGTCGCCTGATCGGCCCGTCGCAGCGCGAGTTGGACACGGCCGCCACAGCATTGGCCGAGGGCCGGCCCCAAAGCCAGATCGAGTTCGACCGCCGTGCGGCCATCCTTGAGCATGGCATGCGCGGCCTCGATTGCCCGAAATTCCAATGCGCCGCCGCCGATGGTGCCGGCCGTCGAATCCTCCGCCACCAGCATCGATGCACCGGCCTCGCGCGGTGTCGAGCCTAGCGCCTCGACCACCTCGACGAGAACGGCCGGGCGGGCGGTCTCGAGCATCGTGCGCAAGGCGGCGAGGACGTTTGTCACGACACTGCGGTCCCCCGCACCCGCTCGACGGCGGCCAGCACCCGCTCGGGCGTCGCCGGCGCATCGAGGTCGGGAAAGACCTTGCCGTCGCCGGCGGCAATGACGGCGTCGGTGAGCGCGCAGAAGACAGAGATGGCCAACATGAAGGGAGGCTCCCCCACAGCCTTCGAGCGATAGATCGTCGGCGACCGATTCTCACCCTTCTCCCAGATTTCGATGCGAAGGTCATCGGGTCGGTCGTTGGCGGTGGGAATCTTGTAGGTCGAGGGCGCGTGCGTCATCAGCCGGCCTTTATCGTCCCACCAGAGCTCCTCCATGGTGAGCCAGCCCATGCCCTGGATGAAGCCGCCCTCGATCTGGCCGCGGTCGAGCGCCGGATTCAGCGACTTGCCGACATCGTGCAGGATGTCGGCGCGCGTCAGCCGGTATTCGCCGGTGAGCGTGTCGATGATCACCTCCGAGCACGCCGCGCCGTAGGCAAAATAGTAGAACGGCGTGCCCGATGCCGTCTCCCGGTCGTAGGCGATGCCCGGCGTGGCGTAGAAGCCCGTGGACGACAGGGAAACACGGGCGAGATAGGCCTCGCCGACGAGATCGGCGAAGCTCTTTTCCATGTTGCCGATACGCACCCGGTTGGGCGCGAACACCACCTGGCTGGCCGGCACGCTGTAATGCTCTGAGGCATAGGCGACGAGCCGGTCCTTGATGGTGCGGGCCGCCGCCTGGGCGGCCATGCCGTTGAGATCCGAGCCCGAGGAGGCGGCCGTGGCCGAGGTGTTGGGCACCTTGGCTGTCGTCGTGCCGGTGATCTTCACCTGTTCGATGTCGATCTGGAATTCCTCGGCGACCACTTGGGCGACCTTGGTGAAAAGGCCCTGGCCCATTTCCGTGCCGCCGTGGTTCAGGTGAACCGACCCGTCCTTGTAGACGTGGACCAGCGCGCCCGCCTGATTGAGATGCGAGGTGGTGAAGGAGATGCCGAACTTCACCGGCGTCAGCGCCAGCCCCCTCTTCAGGATCGGGCTTTTGGCGTTGAAGGCCCGCACCGCTTGCCTGCGCGCGCGATAGCCGCACGAGGCTTCCAGCTCCCCGACGATCTCCTCGATGACGCAGTCGCTGACCGGCATGTGGTAGGGCGTCACGCCCGTCCCATCAGCGGGGTAGAAGTTGCGCTTCCTCACGTCGAGCGGGTCGAGGCCGGTTTCGAAGGCGATGCGGTCGAGCGCCCGCTCCATGCCGACCATGCCCTGCGGCCCGCCGAACCCCCGGAAGGCGGTGTTGGAGACGGTGTGGGTCTTCAGCCGGCGCGAATGCACCCGCGCGGCCGGCAGCCGATAGGCGTTGTCGGCATGGAACATCGCCCGGTCGGCGATCGCCGCCGAGAGATCGGAGGAGTAGCCGCAGCGCACGACCTGATCGAAGCTCGCGGCCTCAATTCGGCCATTCTCGTCGTAGCCGACGGCATAGTCGATCCGCACCTCATGGCGCTTGCCGGTCATCACCATGTCGTCGTCGCGATCGAGCCGGCATTTCGCCGGCCGGCCGGTTCGGATCGCGGCGAGCGCCGCGACGGAGGCGAACAGCGCCGGCTGGCTCTCCTTGCCGCCGAACCCGCCGCCCATGCGCCGCACTTCCACCGTCACCGCATGGTCCGGGCGCCCGAGCATCTTGGCGACGTTGTGCTGAATCTCGGAGGGGTGCTGCGTGGAGGAATGGACGACGACGTCGCCATCCTCCTGCGGAACGGCATAAGCGATCTGGCCTTCCAGGTAGAAATGATCCTGGCCGCCGACCTCGACGCGGCCGTCCAGCCGCCGGGGGGCCGAGGACAGCGCCGCTTCGGCGTCGCCCAGCCGCATCGTGTGGGGCGGCAGAAGGTCCTCGCCCGCCGCATCGGCCGCGGCAATCGCTTCGTCGAAGCGGATCGTCGCCGGCAATGCCTCGTACTCGATCGCCGCCAGTCTGGTGGCGGCGCGCGCCGCCTCGATCGTCTCGGCGGCGACGGCGAACAGCGGCTGGCCGACATAGTCGACCGTCTCCGTCGCAAAGATCGGATCGTCGCCCATCACCGGCGAATAATCGTTCTGGCCTGGAATGTCGGCCGCGCTCAGCACCACCGCCACTCCGGGTGCCGCGCGCACGGCGTCGAGACCCATGGCGACGAGGCGGGCGTGAGGACGCTCCGACATGGCAATGTAGACCTGCAGCGTGCCCGGCAGCTCGGGATCGTCGTCGGTGTAGCGAGCGGCGCCCGAGACGTGCTTCAGCGCGCTGTCGTGAGCGCGTGCGGTGCGGACGCCGCCATTGATTGCAGCCTGGTGGCCCGGCGCTTGCTCGTGCAACTCCTTGAACGCCGGTTCGCCGGCGCCGCTGCGGTCCTGGATCCGGGTCTCGTCCATCAGGCCATGACCTCGCTCGCATCCAGAGCGCCCGGCATGGCGAGCCGCGCCGGCGCTCCGCCCTCATGTTCGAGCCGAAAGCGCCGCAGCAGGTTTTGCGCCACCTTCAGCCGGTAGGCGGCCGAAGCCCGCATGTCGGTGAGCGGCGAAAAATCCTCCGCCAGCGCCGCTGCGGCGCGTTCGGCAGCTGCGGCGTCGAAGGGCGAGCCGACGAGTGCGGCTTCGGCATGGGATGCCCGCCTCGGGGTCGCCGCCATGCCGCCGAAGGCCAAGCGCGCCTCGCTCACGATGCCGCCGTCGAAGGTGAGACGCAGTGCGGCCATCACCGCCGAGATGTCGGAATCGAAGCGCTTGGAAATCTTGTGGGCGAAGTAGCGCTGCTCGTCGGCAAGCGTCGGCACCTCGACCGCCGCGACGAACTCGCCCGGCGTCCTGTCCTGCTTGCCATAGGACAGGAAGTAATCCTCCAACGGCAGACTGCGGGCCTCGTCGCCTTTGCGCAGATGCAACCGGCTTCCCAGCGCGATCAGCGCGGGCGGCAGATCGCCGATCGGCGAGCCGTTGGCGATGTTGCCGCCGACGGTGCCGACATTGCGGATCTGATAGCCGGCAAAGCGGCGCATCAGTTCGCCCAGCTCCGGATGAATGTCCGCCAGATGGGTGGCGGCCTCGCGATGGGTCACGGCGGCACCGACATAGATGCGGCCGGGCGCCGCCTCCACATGGCGCAGGTCGGCCACGCGCGAGACGTCGATCAGCACCGGCAGGTCGCGGTGCTGCTTGGTCACCCACAGGCCGACATCCGTGGCGCCCGCGACCAGGCGGGCGTCGGGATGGGCGGCGTAGAGATCGGCCAGTTCGTCGGCATGGCGTGGCGCATACCAGGCGCCGCCGGCCGCCTCGTAGTGAAACATCTCGGCGCCGAGAAGCGAGGCGAGCCGTTCGGCCAAGGCGACGTCCTCCGCGGTGCGGTCCGGGAGCGGCGTTGCCGCGAGATCCATGCCGGCGTCGATGATTGGGCCGTAGCCGGTGCACCGGCAGAGGTTGCCGGCGATGACGTCCTTGACCGACTGGCGGTCGGTCAGCGCGCCGGTGAGCCATCCGCCATAAAGCTGCATGACGAAGCCCGGCGTGCAGAAGCCGCACTGGCTGGCGTGACGCTCTACCATCGCCGTCTGCAGCGGGTGCGGGCCGTCATGGTCGAGATGTTCGACGGTCTCGATGGCGCGGCCATGCAGCGACGGCACGAACTGGATGCAGGCGTTGACGGCGCGGCGGGCGATGCCGCCCTGGCCGTCCGGTTCGGCCAGCAGCACCGTGCAGGCGCCGCAATCGCCCTCGGCGCAGCCTTCCTTGGTGCCGGTGAGGCGTGCCTCGCGGCGCAGGTAGGTGAGGATGGTGGTGGTCGGCGCCAGATCTGTGATCCGGTGTTCCTCGCCGTTGAGGAGGAAGCGGATGGGTTCGGTCATCGGCTAGGATCCCCGATAGGTCGAATAGCCGAAGGGGGACAGCAGCAGCGGCACATGATAGTGCGTGGCCTCGGCGACGCCGAAGCGGATCACCACCTCGTCGAGGAATTTGGGGTCCGGCAAATCGATGCCGGCAGCGTCGAAATAGGATCCAGCCATGAATACCAGTTCGTAGGGTCCCGGCCGAAAGGCGTCGCCGGCAACGAGCGGCGCGTCGCAGCGACCGTCGGCGTTGGTGACGGCTTCTGCCACCTTCTCCCGACTCGCACCGAGACGCCACAACGTCACGGAAATGCCGGCGGCAGGGACACCGCGGCTCACGTCGAGAACATGCGTCGTCAGATAGGCCGAGTCGCTCAGAGCCGTCCTCCGCTTCTTGATTTTTGACCGGATGGTCAACCACTCTGTGTACAGCAACCAGCCGATGCGTAAAGGGCGGGGCGCCTGTCTTTTCCGCCCTATTTTCTCCGATAATGAAGCCGGCGCAACTGATCGTCGTCGAAGCCCAACCCGCAGGAGCCCCTATGAGGAGCAAACCCGCCTTTCTGTTCGATCTCGATGGTACCCTGGTCGACAGCGTCTACCAGCATGTCATGGCCTGGCAGGACGCTCTCGACGAAGAGGGAATCGAGCTGTCCGTCTGGCGCGTCCATCGCAAGATCGGCATGAGCGGCGGCCTTTTCACCGATCAGCTTCTGCGCGAGACGGGCGAGGCGATCACCGAGGAGAAGGGCGAACGGCTGCGCCATCTGCACGCCGAGGCCTATGGCCGGTACTCGCACAAGGTGCGGGCACTGCCCGGCGCCAAGGCGCTGCTGAAAGCGCTGGACGAGGCCGGCCTGAAATGGGCCATCGCCACCAGCGGCCGGATGGAGACGGCAAAGTACAATCTCGAGCGTCTCGACGTCGATCCCGACAGGGCGACGGTGGTGACCCGCGACGAGGTGAAATATGCCAAGCCGGATCCGGATCTCTTCATCGCGGCCGCCGAGCGGCTGGGCGTCGAACCGCTCGATGCCATCGTCGTCGGCGATTCGATCTGGGATCTGCTCGCCGCCCAGCGCTGCCGTGCGCTCGGCGTCGGCCTGTTGTCCGGCGGCTACGGGACGGAGGAGCTGGAGCGCGCCGGCGCGTTTCGTGTCTACGAGGACCCCGCCGACATGCTGGACCATCTCGACGAGGTCGGCGGACGGCGTTAGCCTGCCACCACTCCTTTCGATCCGCGATCGCGCCGAGGCATGATCGCTTCTTTCCGGAATGCTGATGACCGACCGCTTCCCCCGTGATCTGCGCGGCTATGGCCGCACCCCGCCCGATCCGCAATGGCCGGGCGGCGCCAAGCTCTGCGTCCAGTTCGTGATCAACTACGAGGAGGGCGGCGAAAGCTCGATCCTCGACGGCGACCCGGCCTCCGAATCGCTGCTCTCGGAGATCGTAGGGGCGCAACGCTGGCCGGGACAGCGCAACCTCAACATGGAGTCGCTCTACGAATACGGCTCGCGCGCCGGCTTCTGGCGGCTGTGGCGGATGTTCACCGTGCGCCGGATGCCGGTTACCGTCTACGCCGTGACGCGCGCGCTGGAGCGCAATCCGGAAGTCGTCGAGGCGATGCAGGAGGCCGATTGGGAGATCGCCAGCCACGGGCTGCGCTGGCTCGAATACAAGGACTTTTCCGAAGACGAAGAGCGCCGGCACATTCGCGACGCCGTGCGCATCCACACCGAGATCACCGGCACCCGGCCGCTCGGCATCTATCAGGGCAAGCCGTCGGCCAACACGCTGAAGCTCGTCATGGAGGAGGGCGGGTTCGTCTATTCCTCCGACTCCTACGCCGACGACCTGCCCTATTGGGTGGACGGGCCGAACGGGCCGCACCTGATCATCCCCTATACGCTCGACACCAACGACATGCGGTTCGCGACGCCCCAGGGGTTCAATTCAGGCGATCAGTTCTTCACCTACCTCAAGGATGCCTTCGACGTGCTCTACGCCGAGGGCGAGGCGGGCAGCCCGAAGATGCTGAATGTCGGGCTGCATTGCCGACTGGTCGGCCGACCGGCGCGTGCCGCGGCGCTCGCCCGCTTCCTCGACTACGTACAGAGCCACGACGACGTCTGGGTGGCGCGGCGCATCGATATCGCCCGCCACTGGCACGAGCATTTCACCCCTTTGCCGGGCCTGAAACCGAGTGCGATGGACCGCGAGACCTTCGTCGCCACGTTCGGCGGCGTGTTCGAGCATTCGCCCTTCGTGGTCGAGCGAGCCTTCGAGCGCGGACTGCACGCGTCCCATGACAACCCCGCCGGGCTGTCGGGCGCCATGAATGCGGCCTTCCGCGCGGCGAGCGTCGAGGAGCGCCTCGGCGTGCTCAAGGCGCATCCCGACCTCGCCGGCCGGCTGGCGCTCGCCGGCGACCTGACCGAAGCCTCGAAAAGCGAGCAGGCCTCGGCCGGTCTCGACCGGCTTACGCCGGACGAACTCGCCCGCTTCCAGGCGCTCAACGCGCGCTATGTTGCGGCTTTCGGCTTTCCCTTCATCATGGCGGTGAAGGGCAAGACCAAGGGCGAAATTCTGGCAGCCTTCGAAACCCGCGTGGAGAACGACCGCGACACGGAGTTTTCCATCGCGGCGCGGGAAGTGGAACGGATCGCGCGGCTGCGCATCGGACAGATTTTTGGAGACGCCGCGTGAGCGAGACATTTCTGACAGCCAAGCCCGCGCCGGAAGCCGAGGGGCTTCTAAGGCGCTTCGTCGACCTCGCCCAGCCGCGCCTCGGCTCGCAGGTCACCTTTGCCACCGACGACTTCTTCGCCGACAAGAGCCGCCTGATCCAGCCCGAGCCGGCGATCTTCGTTCCCGGCAAATACGACGATCACGGCAAGTGGATGGACGGCTGGGAATCGCGCCGCAAGCGCACGCCCGGCAACGACTGGTGCGTGATCCGGCTCGGCCAGCGCGGGCTGATCCATGTCGTCGACATCGACACGTCGTTCTTCACCGGCAATTTTCCGCCCGAGGCCGAACTGCTGGCCGCCGACACCGAAGCCGAGCCGGGCGAGGAAGACTGGCGCGTCATCGTGCCGCGCCTCGCACTCGCCGGCGACAGCCATAACATCGTCGAATGCCGCGAGGCCGGGCCGTTCCGCTGGCTGAAGCTTGCGATCTTCCCGGACGGCGGCGTGGCGCGGCTGCGCGTCTATGGCCTCGTCGCCAAGGACTGGACGGCCGTGTCGCGCGACGAGACGCTCGATCTCGTGGCGCTGGAAAACGGCGGTACGGCCATCGCCTGGAACGACGCCCATTACGGGTCGCCGGCAAACCTGATGGCGCCGGGGCGTGGCGTCAACATGGGCGACGGCTGGGAGACGGCGCGCCGCCGGCGGCCGGGCAACGACTGGTGCGTTCTGAAACTGGGCCATGCCGGGGTGATCGAGCGCGCGATCATCGATACGGCCCACTTCAAGGGCAACTATCCCGACCGCTTTTCGCTCAAGGCGGTGCGTCTCGACGCCGATCCGGCGCCCGAGAGGGTGGAGGCCGAAAGCGCAGCCTGGCCCCTGCTCGTGCCGGAAACGAAGCTGGCTGCCGATTCGATCTTCGACGTCGACGACGTCTCCGCGCTCGGCCCGGTTACCCATGTGCGGCTCGACATCTTTCCCGACGGCGGCGTCTCGCGCCTGCGTCTCATCGGCAAAAAGGCCGGCTGATGGCGGAGGTCATCCGGCCGCAGAAGCTGACGAGCGCCGCCTTTGCACCCTTCGGCGATGTGGTCGAGGCGGACAACGCGCGTCAGATCAAGCTGATCAACAACGGTTCGACGACGCGCTTTCACGACGTAGCTCCCGTCGACGTGACGGCGGGCGGCGGCAAGGCGCTGATCTCGATCTTTCGCGGCAAGCCTTTCGGGCTGCCGTTCGAGGTTCGGATGATGGAGCGCCATCCCCTCGGCAGTCAGGCCTTCGTGCCGCTCTCCGACCGGCCCTATCTCGCGGTCGTGGCGCCCGACCAGGGCGGTCAGCCCGGCGCCCCGATTGTCTTCCTCGTCACCGATCGGCTCGGCGTCAGCTACGCCAGGAACACCTGGCACCACCCGCTGATCGCCCTGGAGGAGGTCTCCGACTTCCTGGTGGTCGATCGGGAAGGTCCCGGCGGGAACCTGGAAGAGGCGTTCTACAAGGCGCCCTATTGGGTGGAGGGCTAACCAATCGCGTCCGAATTGCCGCCTGATGCTCAAGCGTTGGCGCGACGCGGAAGCACGAACTTGGAATAGATGCGCTCTACGCCTCGCTGGAGATTCTTCAGCTTGGCGTCCTGTTCGAGGAACCGCCCACACCAGTCGTCGGAGCGGGGGGTCGACTGCTTCCGAGTCGGGGGCGATTGAACGGTCGTCAATGTCGATGCATCGACACCGGCATGCTCGGCGATGTTGCGGATCACCCCTGTCGTGTTGCTGCGCACCTCATCGAACTCGACAGTCATCGGGCTGATCCCGGCGCCGCGGAGTGCTTTTGACCATTCGTAATTGTCGGAGAGCAGTTGATCGAGCGCGCGGCGGATCTGCCAATAGGAATAGGTTGCTTCTGCGCCCGAATTGCCCTGTCCTGAGATCCAGACGCCGGTCTGTTGCGCGATCGCCAGGGATACGGCCTGCCGGACGACATCGGAGCGCACAATGCGAACGACGCGCACATCCGGAAACAGCTCCAGCACGCGCTCGAGACCGCCTAGGACTTCCAGATGTTCGAAATGCATCTTGACCGAAAAAATTCCGTTCGGGGTGGTTCGGCGAGCCATCAGCTCGCGCATCACCGCGTGCGTATCAGTCAGTCCGAGGCGCCTCTTCCACTCATCGAGATTGACCGGATTGCAGTATTCGAAGGGGCGCCCGAGCCTGTCGGTCTCCAGCATCGAATGACCGAGCATATGGCTGCCGGAACGCGGCGTCGAGGCGATTAGGATCGTGGTCTTCGGCTTCGGCGCCTGGCGGACGTCCAACTCCTCACTGAACTGCAACTCGTAAAGCGGCATTCCAGATTTCCTACTCGTGGTCATGAAAACAACGCTCGTTTGGCAAGGCCGGCCGATAGGGAGCCGGGTAAGTAAGGCCATTTTGAGGACCTCGCCCCAACGGTCGTCAGTCATGCATTTTACATTGAACGATGCCGACAAATCAGGACTGGTAGGTTAGGCAAGAAAGAGATTTGAGCGAACGGTTCAAGCCGCCGAAGAGACTTCCGGCAGGCCGCCCGTGGCGACCAGGAAGGCGAGGATGTCGCCGACGCCTTTCTGCCGCGACAGGTCGGTAAAGACGGTCGGGCGGCCGGCGCGGCCGTGTTCGGCATCGCGCGCCATGCGCTCCAGATCGGCGCCGACATAGGGCGCGAGATCGGTCTTGTTGATCACCAGGAGATCGGAGCGGGTGATCGCCGGGCCGCCCTTGCGCGGGATATCGTCACCCTGGGCCACCGAGATGACGTAGATCGAGAGGTCCACCAGATCCGGCGAGAAAGTGGCGGCGAGGTTGTCGCCACCCGATTCAACCAAAATCAGGTCAAGATTGCCATGAATTCGGTTCAATTCCCGAATGGCGGCGAGATTGATCGAGGCGTCTTCGCGAATCGCGGTGTGCGGACAGCCGCCGGTCTCCACGCCGACGATGCGATCGGCCGGCAGCGCCTGCAGCCGCACCAAGGCTTCGGCGTCCTCCTTGGTGTAGATGTCGTTGGTGACGACGGCGATCGACCATGTCTCGCGGGCCGCCTTGCACAGCTTTTCGACGAGTGTCGTCTTGCCGGAACCGACCGGACCACCGATGCCGACGCGAAGCGGGCCATTGTTTCTCATGAGCGAAAGATCCTGGGCGAGAGGGTTTCGTGGCGCATCGCCGCGATCTCCGACAGGATCGCAGCCGAACCGAGATCGTCAAGCCCCGAGGTCGACGCTCGGTCGGCCGCGGCGAGAATCGTCGGTTCCAGCCGTTCCAGAACTGCCATGGCATCGCTCTGGCCGAGCGGCACCAGCCGGATCGCGGCTCCGACCAGGTTGGCGACGAAGGCATGCGCATAGGCCGTCAGCGCTTCGTGGAGTGCGATATCGGTCATGCCCGCAAGCCGGCCGACCGCGACGGGATAGGGGCGGGTCGCATAATCCTCAGCATCGCCCGCATCGCCCGCATCGTGCCACGGCCGCGCAGCCTGCCCGAAGGCCGCGCCGAGAGCTAGCGTCTCGGTTCTGCGTTCCGCCGTTCCCGCGAGCGCGGCAGCGAGCTCGGCAATCTCGTCCAGGGTTCCGTTCTCCCTGGCCGTTGCAGCCCTGTGCGCGGCCGCGAACAGCACGAGGTCGTTCCAGCCGCTGCCGTGGAGAAGCAGCGTCTCGAGCCAATGGAAGACGGCTTCGGCGTCTTCGATGCCCCCGTCTCGCACCGCGGCTTCAAGTCCATGCGAATAGGCGAAGGCCCCGATCGGGAAGGATGGCGACAGCCAGGTGAGAAGCCGGACGAGCGGACGGCTCACGACCGTTGCCGCTCGGCCAGATCGTCGTAGTCGCCGATCGCGAGGTAATGCAGTTCGCGCACCACGCGCAGCGTCGGCTTCAATCCGAACAGGATTGAGCCGATGACGAAAAGCCATGTGCCGGCCGTCATTAGCGAATCGTAGAAGAAGAAGATCGAGCCGATCAGGAACGTCAGCGCCGCGAGGAAGTCGACGATCGTATAGGCGACCTCGTAGAGGGCGTAGATGCGGCGGTTTCGAGGCGATCGTCCGCGATAGTCCGGCTCGAAGACTTTCATGGCATGCTCGTGTGTCCGTTCGCGTTGGCTTCAGCCGGCGCGCGCCGCAGGCCCACGCCGATGCACCCGTTCAGTGATTGTGCTCATGGCCGTTGGCATAGGCGCCGCCTTCCGGGTGGAAGGGCGCTTCGACCTCTTCGACGGTGGCGCCGAGGCCGATCAGCATCTCGCGCAGCACCGGCTCTCGACGGATCAAAAGACGGTGCTCCAGGATTTCCGCCGCCTGATGGCGGTTGCCGAGATGCCAGGAGAGCGCCAGCAGGTGGCGCGGACTGTCGCCGGTCACCGCATAAAGCGGCTCGGGCTTGGCCTTCACCTCGATGATGCGGCCGTCATCGAGCTGCAGTCCGTCGCCATCGGCCAGAAGCACCGCCTCGGGAAGGTCGAGCAGGAAGGCGATGCCGCCGTCGGAGACCATATGCATGCGGCGGCGATGCCGGGCGGTCTCGTCGAGCGTGATGGTATCGGCGGCCTCGCTCCAATCGCCGTGCTTTCGCACCGCCTCCGCAACGATCATTGTCTGTCCTCGTCCTTATGCCGAACACTGCGGGTCGGCCGCCGCGTCCGAGCGCGACGGTCGTCCCATGGGCCTCTATAGGTGGTGTCGGATCTAGAAGAGAAAATAGCGCTGCGCCATCGGCAGCACGTCGGCCGGCGCGCAGGTGAGCAACTCGCCGTCGGCGCGCACCTCGTAGGTCTCGGGATCGACCTCGATCGTCGGCGTGGCGTCGTTGAGGAGCATCGAGGCCTTGGAGATGCCGCCGCGGGTGTTTTCCACCGCCAAGAACGTCTTCTCGCAGCCGAGCCGCTTGCGCAGGTCGTCGGCGATCGCCGCGCCGGAGACGAAGGTGACCGCCGAGGCCCCGACCGCCTTGCCATAGGCGCCGAACATCGGCCGGTAGTGCACCGGCTGCGGCGTCGGGATCGAGGCGTTGGGATCACCCATCGGCGCGGCGACGATCGAGCCGCCGAGCAGCACCATCGCCGGCTTGACGCCGAAGAAGGCGGGGTCCCACAGCACCAGATCGGCGCGTTTGCCCACCTCGATCGAGCCGATCTCATGGCTCATGCCCTGGGCGATCGCCGGGTTGATGGTGTATTTGGCGACGTAGCGGCGGGCGCGCAGATTGTCGTTGTCGCCGGTCTCGCCGGCGAGCCGGCCGCGCTGGCGCTTCATCTTGTCGGCGGTCTGCCAGGTGCGGATGATCACCTCGCCGACGCGGCCCATCGCCTGGCTGTCGGAGGCGATGATCGAAAACGCGCCGAGATCGTGCAGAATGTCCTCGGCGGCGATCGTCTCCTTGCGAATGCGGCTTTCGGCAAAGGCGATGTCCTCGGGAATCGAGGCGTCGAGGTGGTGGCACACCATCAACATGTCGAGATGCTCTTCCAGCGTGTTCACCGTATAGGGCCGCGTCGGATTGGTCGACGACGGCAGGACGTTGGGCAGGCCGCACACCTTGATGATGTCGGGCGCGTGGCCGCCGCCTGCGCCCTCCGTGTGGAAGGCGTGGATGGTGCGGCCCTTGAAGGCGTCGACGGTGTTTTCGACGAAGCCGGACTCGTTCAGCGTATCGGTGTGGATCATCACCTGGACGTCGAAATCGTCGGCGACCGAGAGACAGTTGTCGATCGCCGCCGGCGTCGTCCCCCAGTCCTCGTGCAGCTTCAGCGCGCAGGCGCCGGCGTGGATCATCTCTTCCAGCGCGCCGGGCAGCGAGGCGTTGCCCTTGCCGGAAAAGCCGAGATTCATCGGGAAGGCGTCTGCGGCCTGGATCATCCGGGCGAGATGCCACGGGCCGGGCGTGCAGGTGGTGGCGAGCGTGCCGTGCGCCGGCCCGGTGCCGCCGCCGAGCATGGTGGTGACGCCGGAATAGAGCGCCTCCTCGATCTGCTGGGGGCAGATGAAGTGGATATGGCTGTCGAAGCCGCCGGCGGTGAGGATCTTGCCCTCGCCGGCGATCGCCTCGGTTCCCGGACCGATGATGATGCTAACGCCCGGCTGAGTGTCGGGGTTGCCGGCCTTGCCGATGGCCGCGATGCGTCCGTCCTTCAGCCCGATGTCGGCCTTGTAGATGCCGGTGTGGTCGAGGACGAGAGCGTTGGTGATCACCGTGTCGACGGCCCCTTGCGCCTGGGTCGCCTGGCTCTGGCCCATGCCGTCGCGGATCACCTTGCCGCCGCCGAACTTCACCTCTTCGCCGTAGATCGTGAAGTCCTTCTCCACCTCGATGAAGAGTTCGGTGTCGGCGAGGCGCACCCTGTCGCCGGTCGTGGGGCCGAACATGGCGGCATAGGACGAACGCGAGATGGTGGCTGGCACTGGCGATAACCCCGCTGACAACAAAAGCTTTCGAACAACCCACCAAGCGCCGCGCTCTCTGGCCGCGCTTGCTTCGCCGACCATAGCGACGCGCGGGCTGATTGTCTCGCCCGCGAAACCTATATTGTCATCATGCGCCGACCCGGTGGGTGTCCGTCTGGGCTCGGGAGTGCGGGCTGTCGAACGGCGAGGATCGCGAATGAAACGGTGGCAACGGGGGGCGATGGCGACGGCACTGGTTTTGCTGGGTCCGGGCACGGTCCTGGCGCAGCCCTATACCGCCTTTCCGGGTCGATCGCATGGCGGCCCCGAGATCGAGGTTTTGCGCGTGCGTCCGAGGATCGAGGTCAGGCCCGTGGAACGGCAGCGCCTTCTCGATGCCGAATCCTTCCGCGACAAGGTCGGCGGCAGCGAGCCGGTCACGCCGGTGAAGCCGGTCATTCCCCGGCTGACCGAGGACGTGCCGATGGAATTGCGCGCAACCGAAGGCACCGGCAAGATCAATCCGGCCAATGCCGGTGCCCTGGCGCGCCAGGGAAGCACGGCTGCCGGCAGCGGCCCGTACACCCGGATCGACCGCTGATCCGCTTTGCCTCGTGCGGCCTGGCGAGGCGCGAAGCGACGGCTGACGCCTAGAGCGTGCCGGTCACCTTGGCGTTGAAGCCGTAGACCTTGCGGTCGCCGCGATAGGGCACCAGCGTCACTTCTCGTGTCTGGCCCGGCTCGAAGCGCACGGCGGTGCCTGCCGCGATATCGAGGCGCATGCCCCGCGCTCTGTCGCGGTCGAAGGCGAGCGCCGAATTGGTCTCGGCGAAATGATAGTGCGAGCCCACCTGCACCGGGCGATCGCCGGTGTTCGAGACCTCCAGCGTGACCGTGGCCTGACCGTCGTTCAGGATGATCTCGCCGTCCTTCGGCAGAATCTCACCGGGGATCATCGGATGGCGTCCTCGTTTGCCGCTCAAAGATCGCCCAAACAAGCCGGAAAGGGCGACAAAAGCAAGCCTTGCACGGGCTCCATCGGACCGTTAGCCGGAGATTTCGACGAGACGGCTCATCTCTCGTCCCCAGCGATTTGCCGGCCGGTATCGCCACGTCCCGCTTCATCACGCTGATTTGATCGATCGACCCGCTTACCGAAGGTTCTCGGTTCATACTTTGATAAGAAATGGGCTCGGTCGTCGCTGCGTAAGCTATGGGATTTCTTTTTAAGTATGGGTCACCGTCTGTGTGTTGGCGGAATCGATCGCTTTTGATCGACTGAATTGATCGTCCGCAAAAGGATATCCGGTAAGAGGTGGCGACGGATCGGAATGGAATGAAGAAACGGGCCGAAGGGTCCGGCCGGTCTGCCGACCGCGTCATGAGGGGACGACGACATGCGACTGACTCACCTGGTTCTCGGCATCGCGACGATTGCCGCAGCAAGCGGGTTGGCCAGCTTGCCGGCTGGCGGCGATGCGCCGTGGATCCTGCGCACCGTGACGCTGAACGCACTGCGCGGACCCGCGTTCTACTCCGCCCCGGATCGTCGGTTCGTCTTCGTGGCCTCGCCGATCGCCACCGTGGATCTCATTGCCGGCGCCTCAGACGACAGTGTCGGCAATGAAGAAGAGATCGCTTCGCTGGCGGTCCCCTCCGACCTGCCCGCCCATTGAAATCCGGGCGGTCTCCGACCTCGAACCATCCTCTCGCCACGGCGTCCTTTTCGATAAAAAGCCGGTTACGCTAGCGACAGACCGACAAGCCTGTCTATCTTTCCGTTTGACCCTGCGGGATGCGGGGCACGAACAAGCGGAGAGGTGGCAGATGCGACTGGTGCGGTTCGGCGAACCGGGGCACGAAAAACCCGGACTGATCGACGGTGACAACGTCCTGCGGGATCTGTCGGGGGAGGTCGCCGACATCGCCGGCGAAGTCCTGTCGCGCCACAAAATGGATTTTCTGCGCGGCCTCGATCCCAAGAGCCTGCCCAAGGCCGACCCCTCGCATCGCATCGGCCCGCCGGTCGGCCGGGTCGGCAATTTCGTGGCCGTTGGTCTCAACTACGCGGACCACGCCCGCGAGACCGGAGCGGCCATTCCCCAGGAACCGATCCTCTTCAACAAGGCGCCCTCGTCGATCGTCGGGCCGCACGACGAGGTGATCCAGCCAAAGGGATCGCAGTCGCTCGACTGGGAGGTCGAGATCGCTGCCGTCATCGGCGAGGAGACACTCTATGTTTCCGAGGACGAGGCGATGGATCACATCGCCGGTTTCTGCCTGTGCAACGACGTCTCCGAGCGCGACTACCAGAGCAATCGCGGCGGCCAGTGGATGAAGGGCAAGGGCTTTCCGAGCTTCGGCCCGATCGGGCCCTGGCTGGTGACGCCGGACGAATTCGAGGATGTCCAGGCCGTCGATCTGTGGCTCGACGTCAATGGCGAGCGCATGCAGACCGGCTCGACCGGCACCATGATCTTCGGCATCAGGACGCTGATCTCCTACATTTCGCAGTTCATCCGGCTGATGCCGGGTGACGTCGTCACCACCGGCACGCCTCCGGGCGTGGGCATGGGGCGCACACCCCCGCGCTTTCTCAAGCCAGGCGACATCATCACCCTCGGCGGAACGCATCTCGGCGAGCAGCGCCAGGTGGTGAAGGCCTTCCCGGAATGACCTGCCGCTGCCGATATATCGGCTGATATATCTGCAATTTATACGATAGAGCGCCCTCGTCGGCTGGACATGTCGCCGCCCGCTCCTATGCCTTATGGCGCGGGCAGAAGGTCTGATCGGGACCTATCCATCTGCCGGCGAGGAGGGGCAATCGTGGGAGCGAAGCAGGATTTACGGATGACGACAGCCTTGGAAGCCACCCGAGCCGATGCCACCGCAAGCGAGGATGCCGCGCTGGCGCACCTGCGGACCCTTGCCGAAAGCCGCGTTGCGATCGAGGCCGTCACCCCGGAGGTGAACGGTGGCCGCTTCGCGGTCAAGCGGATCGTGGGCGAGCCGCTCGTCATTTCGGCGGATGTCTTCTGCGACGGCCATGACAAGATCGACGCCGCCATCGCCTATGGGCCGGTAGGCGGCCCGACGGAGGAGGTGCCGCTCACCTTCGTCGTCAATGACCGCTGGACCGGTACCATCAGTTTCGGCAACGTGGGTCCGCATCGCTATTCGATCATCGGTTGGCGCGATCTCTATGCCACCTGGCGGGACGAGACCAAGAAGAAGCGCGATGCGGGAGTCCTGACGGAGCTCGAGCTTCAGGAAGGGCGCGATCTGGTCGCTAAGGCCCAGACCTCAGGCCGCGGCACTGACGAGCAGCAGAAGGCGCTGGCCGATCTGGCGTGGCAGCTCGGCGAAATGCACGGGGCTGGCGATGGCGACGGACAGTATTTCCTGCTGCATGCGCCGGAGTCGGTTGCGCTGCTTTATGCAACGGGCGTGCGCACCAATTTGACCAGCTATGCGGACGTGCCGGTCTGGGTCGACCGCGAGAGGGCCGCTTTCAGCGCCTGGTACGAACTCTTTCCGCGGTCGCAGTCCGGCGATCCCAATCGACACGGTACCTTCGACGACGTCATCGCACGGCTGCCCGACATCCAGGAGATGGGCTTCGACGTCCTCTACTTCCCACCGATCCATCCGATCGGGCACACCAACCGCAAGGGCAAGAACAATTCGCTCAAGGCTGGGCCGGGCGACGTTGGCAGCCCCTACGCCATCGGTGCCGAAGAGGGCGGCCATCTGGCGATCCATCCGGAACTTGGCACCTTCGACGATTTCCATCGCCTCGTGGCGGCCGCTAAGGACCACGGCCTGGAAATCGCGCTCGACATCGCGCTGAACGCCTCGCCCGACCATCCGTGGATCAAGGAGCATCCCGAATGGTTCGACTGGCGGCCGGACGGCTCGATCAAGTACGCCGAGAACCCGCCCAAGAAGTACGAGGACATCGTCAACTTCCACTTCTACCGCGATGCCATCCCGTCAGTGTGGATCGCCATGCGCGACATGTTCCTGCACTGGGTCGAGCACGGCGTCAGGATCTTCCGCGTCGACAATCCGCACACCAAGCCGTTTCCCTTCTGGGAATGGGTGATCGACGAGGTGCGCAAGGTCGAGCCCGGCGCCATCTTCCTGGCCGAGGCGTTCACCCGGCCCAAGGTGATGAAGCGGCTGGCGAAAGTCGGCTACAACCAGTCCTACTCCTACTTCACCTGGCGAAATGCCAAGTGGGAGTTCGAGGAGTACATGACGGAGCTGACGACGGAGGAATGCGCCGACTACATGCGGCCGAACTTCTTTGTCAACACGCCGGACATCAACCCGATCCCGCTGCAGACCAGCGGCAGGCCGGGCTTTCGCATGCGTCTCGCCCTGGCGGCCTCGCTGGCCGGCAACTACGGCGTCTATTCCGGCTTCGAGCTGTGCGAATACGAGCCCGTTCCGGGGCGTGAGGAATACCTCAACTCGGAAAAATACGAGATCCGCGCCTTCGACTGGAAGCGGCCGGGCAACATCCGCGACGACATCATCTTCTTCAACCGGCTGCGCCAGAGCGAACCGGCGATGCGTCAGTTCCGAAACCTCGCCTTCTATACGTTCTGGAACGACAACGTGCTGTGGTACGGCAAGCGGACGGCGGATCTTTCGTCGTTCCTGCTCTTCGCCGTCAATCTCGACCCGCATAACGGGCAGGGCGGCAGCTTCGAGGTTCCGCTCTGGGAGTTCGGCCTGCCGGACTCGGGCTCAGTGAACGTCGAGGAACTGGCGAGCGGCCAGCGCTTTGTCTGGCAAGGAAAGGTGCAGCACTGGTGGCTCGATCCCGCCATCTGCCCCTATGCCGTTTTCCGTATCTCTAGACAGTAGTCCCGGGTCCATCCGCATGAACGATCACATCATTTCCACTCCTTCTGACACCACCTCGGTGCCGGACCCGGAGGCCAACGACTGGTACAAGGACGCCATCGTCTACCAGTTGCACGTCAAGACCTTCGCCGATTCGTCGGGCGACGGCACGGGCGATTTCGCCGGCCTGCTGGAGCGGCTGGACTACATCGCCGAGCTCGGCGTGACCGCGGTCTGGCTTCTGCCGTTCTATCCGTCGCCGCTGCGCGACGACGGCTACGATATCGCCGACTACCGCTCCGTCCATCCTTCCTACGGCACCATGGAGGATTTCGAGCGGCTGGTGGAGGAATGCCATAAGCGCGGCCTCAAGGTCATCACCGAGCTGGTCATCAACCACACCTCGGACCAGCATCCCTGGTTTCAGGCGGCCCGTGCCGCGCCGAAGGGCTCGCCGGAGCGCGACTTCTACGTCTGGGCCGATGACGACCAGGGCTACAAGGGCACCCGCATCATCTTCCTGGATACGGAGTCGTCGAACTGGACCTGGGATCCGGTGGCCCAGCAGTACTTCTGGCACCGGTTCTATTCGCACCAGCCCGACCTCAACTTCGACAATCCGAGGGTGATGGAGGAGGTGCTCGACGTGATGCGCTTCTGGCTCGACAAGGGGGTGGATGGGCTGCGGCTCGACGCCATTCCTTATCTGGTCGAGCGCGAGGGCACCAACAACGAGAACCTGTCGGAAACCCACGACGTCCTGAAGCAGATCCGCACGGCGCTCGACGAACGCTACGACGGCAAGATGCTGCTGGCCGAGGCCAACCAGTGGCCCGAGGACACGCGCCCCTATTTCGGCGAGGGCGACGAATGCCACATGGCGTTCCACTTCCCGCTGATGCCGCGCATGTACATGGCGCTGGCCCAGGAAGACCGGCACCCGATCACCGACATCATGCGGCAGACGCCGGAGATCCCGGAAAACTGCCAGTGGGCGATCTTCCTCAGGAACCATGACGAGCTGACGCTCGAAATGGTGACCGAGGAGGAGCGCGACTACCTCTGGCAGACCTACGCCTCCGATACGCGGGCGCGCATCAATCTCGGCATCCGCCGTCGCCTGGCGCCGCTGATGGGCAACGACCGGCGCAAGATCGAGCTTCTCAACGCACTCCTGATGTCGATGCCGGGGACCCCCGTCGTCTATTACGGCGACGAGATCGGCATGGGCGACAACTACTATCTCGGCGACCGCGATGGCGTGCGCACGCCGATGCAATGGTCGGTCGACCGCAATGGCGGTTTCAGCCGGGCCGATCCGCAGCGGCTCTATCTGCCGCTGATCCAGGACCCCACCTACGGCTATCTCAGCCTCAACGTCGAGGCGCAGACCAACAATCCGGCCTCGCTGCTCAACTGGATGCGTCGGCTGATCCAGGTGCGGCGCACGACCGAGGCGTTCGGCCGCGGTACGATCACCTTCCTTTATCCCAACAACCGCAAGATCCTGGCCTATCTGCGCGAGTACAAGAACCAGCGCATCCTGTGCGTCGCCAACCTTTCGAGCTCGGCGCAGGCCGTGGAGCTCGATCTGTCGCAGCACGAGGGCTGCATCCCGACCGAGATGCTGGGCCATTCGCATTTTCCACGGATCGGCCAACTCACCTATCTGCTGACTATGCCGGCCTTCGGGTTCTATTGGTTCGAGCTCGGCTCGGGTGAGGGGGGCGGCACGGGCGAGGTGATGGCCCCGACGCCCCTGCCGGACTTCTCCACCATCGTGGTTTCGGGCGACCTGAAGGAGACGATGAGCGGTCGCAACGGCCGCGAGATCGAGTCCGTCCTGCCGGAATTCGTCGGTCGCCAGCGCTGGTTCTCGGGCAAGACGGCGCGGCCGCGCCGGGTGGAACTGATCACTTACGATTCGCCGCCGGCCTCGCGGCACCACCTGATCTCCGAGATCAAGGTGGACGGGGCCACCGGCGAGCAGCGCTATTTCCTGCCGTTCGGCGTCAAATGGGGCGAGAAGCATCTGCATCGCGATGCGCCGGCTTTGCCCTATACGCTGGCGAAGATCCGGCGCGGTCCGCGCACCGGCGCGATCCTCGACGGGGCGCGCGATCCGGATCTGGCGAAGGTGTTCGTCGATCTGATCGCGACGGGCGAGGACCTCGCGCTGGGCGACGCGACGCTGCGGATCGAGCATTCGCAGGCGGTGGCGGACGATGTCGCGGCGGCCGCCGAGGTGCAGCCGGACGCCATCCACGCCATGTCTGGCGAGCAGTCCAACACCTCCCTGCAGATCGGCACGGTGGCGATCCTCAAATTCTATCGCCAACTGCGCGACGGCATCCAGCCCGAGCTGGAAGTGACCCGCTTCCTGACCGAGAAGACCTCGTTCGACGCGGCACCGGCCCTGCTCGGCAGCGTCGTGCTGCAGCGGGCGGACGGCAGCGAGGCGGCGATCGCCGCCCTGTTCGAGCGGGCCGAGAACCAGGGCGACGCCTGGTCGGTGGTGACCGATGCGCTTGCCCGCTACCTGCGCGACAACGCCTATGTCAGTGCACCGCCGCCGGTGGCCGAAGAGCTGACCGACGAGCTCGATACGATTCCCGAGCAGGTTCTGCAGATGCAGATCGATCCGGGTCTGACGATCGGCCAGCGTACCGGCGAAATGCATGCCGGGCTGTCGACCGTGACCGGCGATCCGGCCTTCGATCCCGAGCCGATCGATGCCGAGGCGCTCGCCGATATCGTGGCCGAGGCCAGGCGCGAGGCGGAGGATGCGCTGGCCATGCTGCGCCGCATGGAGCCGAGCAATCTGCCCGAGGGCGTAGACCGGTTGCTCGCGGCCGAGGCGTCGATCCTCGCCTGGTTCGACAGCTTCGGCGGCATGTCGTTCTCCAGCTCGCGCATCCGCATCCACGGCGACTACCATCTCGGGCAGGTGCTGGTCGCCAAGAACGACGTCGTCATCCTCGACTTCGAGGGCGAGCCGAGCCGGCCGCTCGAGGAGCGTCGCAAGAAGACCTCGCCGCTGCGCGACGTGGCCGGCATGCTGCGCTCCTTCGACTACGCCGCCTACGCCGCCTACGACCGGTCGGGTCCGGCCGACGAGGCGACGATGCAGCGGCTGTTCGAAATGGCGGAAGGCTGGCGCGACGACGCTTCGGCGACCTTCCTGTCCGCCTGGAGCGAGGCTTCGGGCATCGCCATCGCGGATGAAGGGAACGCTCGGCTACTCGACCTCTTTATCCTGCAGAAGGCCTTCTACGAATTGAAATACGAGGCGGCCTCGCGTCCGGCGTGGCTGTCGATTCCGCTGCGCGGGATCTTGGCCCTTCTCGAGAAACGACAGGTTCTCTGATGAGCATGACAGACATGAGCCCCGAGACGACCACGCCGGGGCCTGACCACCGGCCCAGCGAGCACGAGGCCTGGGAGATCGGCCACGGCACGCATGGGGATCCCTATCACGTCCTGGGGCCGCATCCGGTGTCGGGCGGAGTGGCCGTGCGCGTCTTCCGGCCGGGTGCGGAGAAAGCCTCGGTGATCACCGAGGCGGGCGCCGTTCTGGGGACGCTGGAGCGCTTCGGCCCCGAAGGTTTCTTTTCCGGTCTGATGCCGTCGCTGCCGGAGGACGGGCATTATCGCTTGCGCTACACGCATGGGTCCGTCGATTGGGAAGAGGAAGACCCCTACCGGTTCGGCTTCATCCTCGGCGATCATGACCTCTATTATTTCGCGCAAGGGACGCACTACAAGCTCTACGAGACGCTGGGAGCCCATCCGAAGACCATGGACGGCGTCGACGGCACGGCCTTCGCCGTGCTGGCGCCGATGGCGCGGCGCGTCTCGGTCGTCGGCAATTTCAACTCCTGGGACGGTCGCCGCCATATCATGCGCCGGCGCCACGAATGCGGCGTCTGGGAGTTGTTCATCCCGGGGGTCGGGCGCGGCGAAGTCTACAAGTTCGAGGTGCTGGGTCCGAACAACGAGCTTCTGCCTCTGAAGCAGGACCCGGTCGGGTTCCTGCAGGAGATGGCGCCCTCCACCGCCTCGGTCGTCTCTGGCTTGGTCGAACACGACTGGAAAGACCAGGAGTTTCAGAACAATTCCGCCGATTGGCAGGACCGCGAGAAGCCGATCTCGATCTACGAGGTGCATCTCGGCTCGTGGCGGCGCGGCGCCGGCAACGCCTTCCTGACCTATGACGAATTGGCCGAAACGCTTCCGGCCTACGTCAAGGAGATGGGTTTCACCCATGTGGAGTTCATGCCGGTCTCCGAGCATCCGTTCTACGGATCCTGGGGCTACCAGCCGATCGGCCTCTATGCGCCGACCTCGCGCTTCGGCTCGCCGGAAGCCTTCGCCCGGCTGGTCGACACGTTGCACCAGGAAGGCATCGGCGTGCTGCTCGACTGGGTGCCGGGGCACTTTCCGACGGACGTGCACGGCCTCGGCTGGTTCGACGGCACGGCGCTCTACGAGCATCCGGATCCGCGCAAGGGGTTCCACCAGGACTGGAACACGCTGATCTTCAATTACGGCCGCACCGAGATCAAGAACTACTTGGTGGGCAACGGCCTCTACTGGCTCGACCGCTTCCACATCGACGGTCTGCGTGTCGATGCCGTGGCCTCGATGCTCTATCTCGACTACTCGCGCAAGGCGGGCGAGTGGGAGCCGAACATCTATGGCGGGCGCGAGAATCTTGAGGCCATGGCCTTCCTGAAGGAGGCCAACGAGAAGATCGGCAGCTACTATCCGAAGGCCTCGACCCATGCCGAGGAATCGACCGCCTTTCCAGGCGTGTCGACGCCGACCTATCTCGGCGGCCTGGGCTTCCACTTCAAATGGAACATGGGGTGGATGCACGACACGCTGCACTTCATGCAGGAAGACCCGGTCCACCGGCGTTACCACTACCACAACATGACCTTCGGGATGGTCTACGCCTATTCGGAGAACTTCATCCTGCCGCTCAGCCACGACGAGGTCGTCTACGGCAAGGGCTCTTTGCTCGAAAAGATGCCGGGCGACCGCTGGCAGAAGTTCGCCAATCTACGCGCCTATTTCGGCTTCATGTGGGCCCATCCCGGCAAGAAGCTGATCTTCATGGGCGGCGAGTTCGGCCAGTCGCACGAGTGGCAGCACGACTATTCGCTGGACTGGCACCTGCTGCAATATCCCGAACACAAGGGCGTGCAGTCGCTGATGAAGGACCTCAACGCCTTCTATCGGGACACGCCAGCGATGCATCAGCTGGACTGCGATCCCGCCGGCTTCGAATGGGTGGATGCCGCCAACGCCGATCAGACGGTGCTCGCCTTCCTGCGCAAGGACCGCGACGGCAACCAGGTGCTGATCGTCTCCAACTTCACACCCGTGCCGCGCCACGACCACCGTCTCGGCGTCCCGACCGGCGGCACCTGGGTGGAGAAGGTCAACACCGACCGCGAAGCCTATGCGGGCTCGAACCTCACCAATCCGCCGGTGAAAGCGGACGAGGTACCCGCGCATGGCCGGCCCTATTCCGTGAAGCTGACCCTGCCGCCGCTGGCAACGATCATGCTGATGCCGGAAGGGCATGGCTGAGAGAAGCGGCGGCTGGCGACTCGTTCAGCTACTCCGGCGCATAGCTCACCTCGTCATCCTCGGCCTCAAGGCCGGGGATCCATGCCAAGCCCGCGGGTTCGCCAAGTTGTCGTCGGATTGCTGGCGGAGCGTAAGGATGTCCTTGGATCTGCCTTGGAGGAAAGTGGCGCGAGACGGAACGCGTAATTCTTCCTGGTTAGGCGCTTGAGGTGACAATCGTAGGTCACGCTGCGATAATGGGCTTGGCTATGAAGCGAGTGATCGTCACAGGTGCCAACGGGAGCGGCAAGAGCTACGTGGCTGGACGCCTCGCGTCAGCGCGACCAGATCTTCCATTGGTTTCGTATGATGCAATCCGACTTACAAAGAACTGGGCCAAACGTCCTCAAATCGAGATCGACACGGCGCTTTCAAAAATCATAGAGACAGAGGCCTGGATTATCGAAGGCGGCCCAAGCCTCCTATCGCAGGCGCTAAAAAGGGCTGACGGAGTGATCTGGCTGGATCCGCCCGAAATCGTGCGAGCATGGCGTCTTGCCATCCGGCCTTGGCGAAATCTCGGCAAAACACGTCCAGAGCTGCCATCGGGGAACATCGATTGGCCACTTGAACAATATCGTTTTGCGCTTCGAAGTCTCAAGAATCGAGACAAGTTTCGAGCATTTATAGAGACCCGCCTCTCTCTGCAAAACGGCGTCTGCCTTTGGCATTGTTCCCGCTGGAGTGATGTTGAAAAAGCCATCCAAGCATTGGGAAACACGCCTGACCAAGGGGCACGATGATGGCATAGCATTCTGCTTCATCCTACCTCCGCTCCGGTCGCCTGGCCAAGAGCCGAGCAGCTCAATATAGGTTGCCAAAGCAGCGCTCGTCGGCGCGGCAGTTTCCCGACCTGACGTCTTGTCCTCACCCCTCCGCCACCAGCACCGCCGCCGTCGCCCCCAGCGCCTCCACCGCGTCCTTCGGCGCCAATTGCAGCATCAGGCCGCGCTGGCCGGCGTTGATGATCACGTAATCCTCGGCGAGTGCGCTTGCCTCGATCGCCGTCGGTACCGCGCGCTTCTGGCCGAAGGGGCTGATGCCGCCGACGTGGTAGCCGGTCAGGCGCTCGGCCTTCACCGCCGGCATCATCGCCGCCGTCTTGCCCTTGAAGGCGGAGGCGACCTTCTTCATGGACAGTTCGCGGTCCGACGGGATGACGCAGCAGGCGGGCTTGCCGTCGACCTCCACCATCAGCGTCTTCAGAACGCGCGAGGGCGGCTCGCCGATCGCCGCTGCCGCCTGAAGGCCGATCGGCTCGTGGCCGGACTGGTAGTCGTAGCTGCGGGTGGAGTAGGCGACACCGGCCTTGTCCAGCGCCAGGGTCGCCTGTGTGCTCTTGGCCATCACGTCAACTCGTATGCGTCTCGTCCAGCGGGATCACGTCCACCGCGTGCCATGAATATTGCGAACCGGCCGTGGTGACGACGCCGGCGATCGGCGCGACGTCGGCATAGTCCCGGCCGATGGCCGCGACGATGTGGCCATCGCCCGCGACAATGCCGTTGGTCGGATCGAAACCCAACCAGCCGGTTTCCGGGCCGAGCCAGGCCATGACCCAGGCATGCATGGCGTCGACGCCTTCCAGGCGTGGTTGGCCCGGCGGTGGATCGGTCTTCAGATAGCCGCTGACGTAGCAGGCGGGAAGCCCGAGACCGCGCAGGCCGGCGATCATCACATGGGCAAAGTCCTGGCAGACGCCGCGACGCGCCGAAAACGCGGTCGCGACATCGGTGCCGGTGTCGGTGAAGCCCTCTTCGTATCGAAAGTCCTGCTGAATGCGCCGGGCAAGATCAAGGCACGCCGGACCGCTCGGCCCGTCGTCGGCGAAGGAGGGGCGAGCATAGTCGGCCACCTCGGCAACCAGATCGACGGCGCGACTCTCGCCCCGGAAGTGGGCGGGCGCCAGCGAGGACAGGTCGCGTGAAGTTTCGGCCGTGGCGATCGCGGCAGCCAGAGGCGGCGTGTCGGCGAACGAGGGAGCCTCGCGTTCCACCGTGACACGGGCGCGCATCTCGACGGCGAGGCGCCGATGCGGCCGGCGCAGCCGCAGACGCTCGACATCGTTGCCGAAGAAGTCGGACGTCGCCTCGCTCCGTTCGGCGCGAGGATCGACCGCAAGCGCCAAGGCCTCGACTCGTTGCCCGAAATCGCCGCGCGGGCGGATGCGAAGCACGTGCTGCGCCTCGCCCACGGTGCCGGGATAATCGGTGCCGATCCGCAAGCGAATGTCGTAGATCATTCGTCGTCGGCCTCATGGTCGCCGGTTATTGATTTGCCGGCAAAGTAGCGTCCGTCGATCAGCTCGGAGATGGCGGCGAAATCAGCCTTGGCGCGTGTCAGAAACGCTTCGTCGACCTCCATCGGCTCCGCCGTCTGCATCCGCACGGCCAGCCGCGCCATCCGACGCGACAGAGCATCCGGCGCCGTCGCGATCGCCGATCCCGGCAGCGCCGCAAGACCGTCGCGCAGGTGCTCGGCCTGGAACGTCAGGGAGCGCGGGTTGAGCGGATCGAGAAGTGTCAGGTCGATCACCGTCTCGCGCGACAGCGCCACCGAATAGCGGCGGCGATAGGCGACGCGGCTGTCGGTGAATTCGAGCAATGCCTCCCACGCCCCTTCCGGCGGTTCGCCCTTGACGAGGGCGGCGGCCACGCCCGCGCCGATGGAGCCGCGCTCGAGGTGCCGCCCCGCCTGCAGAAAGCGCCAGCCGGTGAACTGGTACATGTTTTCCTGGACGAGGCCGGCAAAGCCGGAGAGCCGGGTCAGGACCTCGCCGGTCAGGCGCACCAGCGCCTCGTCGTCCGGGGCCGCCGGTTGCCGCAGCCACTCGTCCAACTCCGCCAGAACGCGCCAGCCGTCCGGCGAAAAGCGATCGCGGATGCGCGAGGCGGTGTCGAAGGCCGATCGCAGCAGGTGGTGCAGACCGTCGACGGGCGGCGTGCCGTTCGCCAGGCCGAAGCTCGCGAGCAGGGCGTCGAGCCGCATCTGCAGAGGGCGGCTGATGTCGCGCTCGCCCCGGCGTCCGGCGGCCAGACGCAGCAGCCGCGTGGCGCCCTCGGCGCGCTCCACATAGCGCCCGAGCCAGAACAGATTGTCTGCCGCGTGGGCCGGCAGAGCGTTGGGCAGGCGGCGGGGGAACCGACTTTCGCCGGGTCCGAGCAGCGTCACAGGGCGCGGCTCGCGCCGCGATCTCACCCAGACGTCGACCGAATGGCCGCCCGCCTGCATGGCGACCGCGCGGGGGTCGGCGGAGTGCGAGACTCGGGCGAAACCGCCGGGCATGACGTGCCAGCCCGCATCGTCGCGCGCCAGAAACACGCGCCACGTCACCGGCCTGGGCACCGGGTGTCCGTCCATGACGACGGGTGCGGTGGACAGGCCGACCAGTTCCTGCCCGACCAGCCCGGCCGCCGCCGAGCCGAACAGCGGATCGTCGGGCGCACCCTGCAAGGCCGGCAGTGTTGGACGCGCGTAAGGTTTGGCTCCCGATGCAGGGGGAAAGGCCGGCGCGATCGCCAGCCGGTCGCGGTGCTGGCGCACATGGTCGCGCTCGGCCGGTTGGCCGCACCACCAGGTGGCGATGACGGGAAGCTCCAGCGTTTCACCGATCAGGGCTTCGGCCATGCGCGCCTGGAAGGCGAGCAGCGCGCGGGATTCCAGAATGCCGGAGCCCAACGCGTTGACCAGTGTGACGTGTCCCGCGCGCGCCGCCTCGACCAGCCCGGCGGTGCCGATCTGCGAGGCGGCGTAAAGCTCCAGCGGATCGGCATAGTCGGCGTCGAGCCGTCGCCACAGCACCTTGATCGGCCGTGGCCCGTGCACCGTGCGCACGGCGACGCCGGTCTCGTCGGCCGCCAGATCGCCGCCTTCGAGCAGCATGAAACCGAGATAGCGGGCGAGATAGGCGTGCTCGAAATAGGTCTCGTTGTGGGGCCCGGGCGTCAACAGTCCGACGCGGCCGGTGGCCGATCCTGTGAGATCGTAGAGCGTGGTGCGGAAGCGCTGGAAGAAGCCGGCCAGCCGCTCGACCTTCATCGAATGGCGCAGGTCGCCGAAGGCGCGCGCCGTCGCCACGCGGTTTTCCAGCGCGAAGCCGGCGCCGGAGGGGGCCTGGGTGCGATCGCCGAGCACCCACCAACGCCCGTCCGGGCCGCGGCCGAGATCGACGGCGATGAAGCGGAGTAGCGGCTCGCCTTTCCGGCCCTGGCCCGCGAGAGGTCGCAGATACTCCGGATTGTCGGCCACCACGGCGGCGGGCAGGATGCCTTCGCCGACCAGCCGGTTGTCGCCGTAGAGATCGGCGAGCAGGCGTTCGAGAAAATCGGCGCGCTGGATCAGCCCTTTCTTGAGCCCGGCCCACTCGACTTCGGAAACGACCAGGGGCGGATGGGCGAGCGGCCAGGCGCGCTGTTCGGCGGCCGGATCGGCGCCGCCATAGACGCGGTAGAACACGCCGGCCTCGCGCAGGTAGCGTGCGGCGCTGGCGGTACGGCCAGAGCGCTCCTCCTCGCTCATGGCGCTCAAGGCTTCGATCAGCGGGCGATAATGCGGCCGCAGCGCCCCGTCCGCGTCCAGCATTTCGTCGAAACCGCCAGGAGGCGGCCGATAGGCGCGCAGGAAATTTGCGTCCGGCCCTCCTGCCCGCCCCGCCATCTCCGCCGCCGGCTCCATCACGACGCGAGATGGGGCGGGCGGCGCAGGTCGAGCGTCGTCGGAAACGAGGGATCGGGCATTTCGGCCGGCGGCAGGAATGAACCCGGCCGATGGCCGATGTCCTCGAAGCGCGCCAGGCGGCGGGCTTCGGCCTCGTAGGAATTGACCGGGAAGGTCTCGTAGTTGCGGCCGCCCGGATGCGCCACGTGATAGACGCAGCCGCCGAGCGACCGCCCGCTCCAGCGATCGTAGATGTCGAACGTCAGCGGCGCATGCACGGGGATCGTCGGGTGCAGGCCCGAGGCCGGCTGCCACGCCTTGAAGCGGACACCGGCGACCGCCTCGCCATTCGCCCGCCCCGGCGTCAGCGGCACCGGCCGGCCGTTGCAGGTGACGCTATGGCGCGCGGGATCGTAGCCCGAGACCTTCACCTGCAGGCGCTCGACCGAGGAATCGACGAAGCGCACCGTGCCGCCGATCGCGCCGGTCTCGCCCATCACGTGCCAGGGCTCGAGCGCCTGGCGCAGCTCCAGCGAGATGCCCTCGCGCTCGATGCGGCCGCAGAACGGGAAGCGGAATTCCGATTGCGCCTCGAACCATTCCGGCCGCATCGGATAGCCGGCCCGGTTCAGGTCGTCGAGCACTTCGAGGAAATCGGCCCAGACGAATTCCGGCAGCATGAAACGGTCGTGCAGCCGCGTGCCCCAGCGCACGAACTTGCCGCTCGCCGGCTCCTTCCAGAACTTGGCGATGAGCGCGCGGATCAGGAGCTGTTGAGCAAGGCTCATGCGCGCGTCGGGCGGCATCTCGAAGCCGCGGAATTCGATCAACCCCAGCCGACCCGTCGGCCCATCCGGCGAATAGAGCTTGTCGATGCAGATCTCGGACCGGTGGGTGTTGCCGGTGACGTCGATCAAAAGGTTGCGGAACAGCCGGTCCACCAGCCAGGGCGGCGTCGCCAGCCCCTCGCCGGGGCCTGATACGTGATCCATGGCGATCTCCAGCTCGTAGAGCTGATCGTGTCGGGCCTCGTCGATGCGCGGCGCCTGGCTTGTCGGTCCAATGAACAGGCCGGAGAACAGATAGGACAGCGAGGGATGGCGCTGCCAGTAGAGCACCAGCGACTTCAACAGGTCCGGCCGGCGCAGGAAGGGGCTGTCGAGCGGCGTCGCGCCGCCGACCACGACATGGTTGCCGCCACCAGTGCCGGCATGCCGGCCGTCGATCATGAACTTGTCGGTGCCCAGGCGCGACAGACGCGCCTCCTGATAGACCGCGGTGGTGATGTCGACCGCCTCGTCCCACGACGTGGCCGGATGGATGTTCACCTCGATGACGCCGGGATCGGGCGCCACCCGGATGACGTTCATGCGCGGGTCGTGCGGCGGCTGATAGCCCTCGATATGCACCGGCAAGCCGCGCTCCTCCGCCACCGCTTCGATGGTCGCCAGAAGCTCCAGATAGGCCTCGATCGTCTCCATCGGCGGCATGAACACGCACAGCTTGCCATCGCGCGGCTCGATGGAGAGCGCCGTGCGCACGAAACCGGAAATCTCCGGGCCGTCGGGCGAGGCACCGCCTTGCGACTGTCCCTGACCGCCCATGAGCTGATACTGCCCACCGGCCGACTGGCTCTGGGCCGGACCGGGCACGTCGATCTTCATCTGATCGCGCCCCGGGCCGATCTCGCCCGGCTCCGGCAGCGGACCCTGTGGGACGGTCGGGTCGGCCGGAACGATATAGGGGAAGCTTGCGGGCGGGATGTAAGGCAGCGCTCCCAGCGGCAGACGATAGCCGACCGGGCTGTCGCCGGGCGTCAGGAAGATCTTGCCGCGCCGCGTCGTCCAGCGCTCCGACATCCATTTGACGCCCTTGGCCTGCCAGGCCTGGATCGGCAGCACGTAGCCGGACGGCTTCGACAGGCCGCGGTCGAAGACACGGGCGATGCGTGCACGCTCTTCCGGGTCTTCCAGCTTGGGGTCGGTCGGCTCGACGTTTTCGGGCAACTGGGCTTCGCGGGCAAGCCAGTAGGACGGATCCTCGAAGGCCGGCGCCGCATTGGCTTCGTCGACGCCGAGCTTGCCGGCGACCACTCGGGTCAGGGTTTCGGCGTCCTCGATCGAGACCGGCCGATGCTCGGTTTCGCGGGCGAACAGATCGGGGTTCTTCCAGATCGGCTTGCCGTCCTTGCGCCAATAGAGCGAGAACGTCCAGCGCGGCAGCGTCTCGCCCGGATACCATTTGCCCTGGCCGTAATGGAGAAAACCGCCCGACGCGAAGCGCTGGTGCAGACGGCGGATCAGGGCATCGGCGAGGCCGCGCTTCTGCGGTCCCGTCGCCTCGGTGTTCCATTCCGCCGACTGGAAGTCGTCGATCGACACGAAGGTCGGCTCGCCGCCCATGGTGAGGCGCACGTCGTTGGCCGCCAGTTCGGCGTCGACCGCCTTGCCGAGTTCGTCGAGTGCCGCCCAGCTCTCGTCGGAGAACGGATAGGAGACGCGCGGCCGCTCGGCGATGCGCTTCACCGTCATCTCGAAGTCGAAGTCGACCTCGGCATAGTCGACGGCACCTGAAATCGGCGCGGCGGAATGATAGTGCGGGGTGGCGGCCAGCGGCACGTGGCTTTCGCCCGTGAGCAGGCCGGAGGTCGGGTCGAGACCGATCCAGCCGGCGCCGGGCAGGAAGACCTCGGCCCAGGCGTGGAGATCGGTGAAATCGTGATCCGTTCCCGGAGGACCGTCGAGCGAGACGAGGTCGGGCTTCAGCTGGATCAGGTAGCCGGAGACGAAGCGGGCGGCAAAGCCCAGATGACGCAGGATCTGGACAAGCAGCCAGGACGTGTCGCGGCACGAGCCGGAGTTTTTCGCCAGCGTCTCTTCCGGCGTCTGGACGCCCGGCTCCATGCGGATCAGGTAATCGATTCTTTGCTCGAGCACCTGATTGAGGCCGACGAGGAAATTGACGGTGTTCTTTTCGCTGCGGTCGAGATCGGCGAGGAATGCCTGGAGCAGCGGTCCTGCGGGCTCGCGTTCGAGATAGGGATCGAGATCGCTCTTCAGCGGCTCGACATAGTCGAACGGCCATTCGGTGGCATATTCCTCGACGAAGAAGTCGAACGGATTATAGACCGTCATGTCGGCCAGAAGGTCGACCTCGATTTTGAATTCCTTGGTCTTTTCTGGGAAGACGAAGCGCGCGAGATAGTTGCCGAAGGGGTCCTGCTGCCAATTGATGAAGTGCTCTTCCGGCGTCACCTTCAGCGAATAGGACGGCACCTTCGTGCGCGAATGCGGCGCCGGCCTGAGCCGAATCGTCTGCGGCGCCAGATTGACCCAGCGGTCGTACTTGTAATGGGTGACGTGGTGAAGGGCGGCGAGGATCGACATCGGGGCCTTTGGACAACGCTACGGATCGCATGGACTGTAGACGAACGCGGCGTCGCGGCAAGCGCGCGGTGGCGCGGAGGCGACAAGTATTCGGCTTCACGCGGTGTTTTGCCGGATCGGCGGAACCGGCGGTCGATCTCGGCATTGATGGGCGCGGATTGCGAAACGGGCGTGACGACGCCCTCTAAAGGCTTGGCCAATGAAGCTTTTTTCCTGCCCCTCCTGCGGCAATGTCATTTATTTCGAGAACGTCGTCTGCGAGCGCTGCGGCCACGCACTGGGATTCGAGCCGCAGTCCTTCGAGATGCTGGCATTGGAGCCGGAGGACGGCTTGTGGAAGGCCGCCGGCTCCTTTGCCGACGGCGCGACCTGGAAATACTGCGAAAACTACGAGCACGGCGTCTGCAATTGGCTCGTGCCGGCGGAGAGCGACGCCACGTTCTGCCTGGCCTGTCGCCATAACATGATCATCCCGCCGCTCTCCGATCCCGCCAATCTGCCGCTTTGGCAGAAGATGGAAATCGCCAAGCGCCGGCTGTTCTATACGCTGCTCAGGTTGAAGTTGCCGCTGACGACCCGAGACGAGCACGAAGAGGGTCTCGGCTTCGAGTTCTTGGCCGAAGGCGTGGCCGGCACCGAGCACGTGATGACGGGCCACGACCATGGTCTGATCACGATCGCGCTGGTCGAAGCCGACGATGCCGAGCGCGAAAAACGCCGGGCGGCGATGGGCGAGCCTTATCGAACGCTGCTCGGCCATTTCCGCCACGAGATCGGCCATTGGTATTGGGACCGGCTGGTGCGCGACGGGGGCGCTTTGGCCGCCTGCCGCGCCGTCTTCGGCAATGACGAGGAGGATTACGGCGAGGCGCTGCAGCGCCATTACGACAATGGTCCCAAGCCGGATTGGCAGGCCGACTACGTCTCGGCCTATGCCGGTTCCCATCCCTGGGAGGATTTCGCCGAGACCTGGGCTCACTACCTTCACATCGTCGATACGCTGGAGACTGGCGGAAGCTGGGGGCTTTCCACCCATCCGATGGCCGACCGGGAGGGGCTCCTCAACGCCGATCTCGGCTTCGACGTGTTTGCCGGCGACGTGACGATCAAGCAGATCACGGATGCCTGGCTGCCGCTGGCTGCGGCGCTCAACTCGTTCAACCGCTCCATGGGACACCAGGATCTCTATCCGTTCGTTCTCTCCGAGGTGGTGATCGGCAAGCTCGGTTTCATTCACGATCTGGTGCACGGACGGCTCGCCTCGCAAGGCGCGAACGCGTCGTAGGGATCGGTCGGGTGTGCGCGGCAGAGTGCGGCCGCGAAGGACGGATCGTCGGCGGTCTTCGGGTCTTCGCGCGAAAATTTCCGCGCCGACGGCTGGACGCGTGCGAGAGTGCTCCAATTAGTCGAAGAAGGGTGCACCTGAGCCGGCACGGCTCCTGGCTGCGCCTCGCCGATCGAGCCGGCGGCTTCGGTCTGTCCGGATCAGCGGTTCGGCGAAAGCCAATCATTGAGAGCTGGCGTTCTCGCAAGGACGCCATGACGAGATGGGGCGCCCTGGGGCGCCAGGGGACGCGAAAGACTTATGACAGCCGGCGCAACCTTTTCGTGTGAAACGTCCTGGGGCACTCTTCTGGGCGATAACGGCACCCGGTTTCGGCTTTGGGCTCCAGGTGCAAAGTCGATCGAACTGGCGGTCGCGGGCCAAAGCGGTCTCGATTTCCTGGCGATGATACGCAACGACGGAGGCTGGTGGCAGACGACCACCGATGCGGTCGCCGTCGGCGGCGGCTACGGCTTCCGCGTCAACGGCGATCTGGTCGTGCCCGATCCGGCTGCGCGCGCGCAGATCGGCGACGTCCACGGCCTGTCCAAGCTGGTCGACCCGAAGGCCTATCGGTGGAAAAGCGGCGATTGGGCCGGGCGGCCGTGGGAGGACGCCGTCTTCTACGAGCTGCACACGGGGACCTTCACGCCGGAGGGCACCTTCGAGGCGATCATCGGGAAGCTCGACTATCTGAAGAAGACGGGCATCACCGCCATCGAACTGATGCCGGTGGCCCAGTTCTCGGGCAAGCGTGGCTGGGGCTACGACTGCGTCTGCCTCTATTGCCCGCATGAGGTCTATGGCGGCGTCGAGGGCCTGAAGCGGCTGGTGGACGCCGCGCACGAGCGCGGCCTGATGGTGTTTCTCGACGTCGTCTACAATCACTTCGGGCCGGACGGAAACTATATCGGCTCCTACACGCCGGAGTTCTTTCACAACGAGGTCCATACCGCCTGGGGCGCGGCGATCGCCTATGACGAGAAGCCGGTGCGCGACTTCATGATCGAGAACGCGCTGTTCTGGCTCGAGGAGTATCGCATCGACGGCCTCCGGCTCGACGCCATCGATTCCATCGAAGACGTCACCGACGAACCGCTGGTGCGCGAACTCGCCGCGGCGGTGCGCGAGCGCATCACCGGCCGACACGTGCATTTGACCAGCGAGGACGCGCGCAACATCACCTGGCATGTCGAGCGCGACGACGATGGTCGTCCGCGTTATGTCAGCGGCGAGTGGAACGACGACTTCCACCACACCGCCCACGCGATCGCCACCAAGGAGAGCGAGGGCTACTATCAGGACTATTCTCGCGGCGCGGTCCGCCAGATGGCGCGCGCTCTGGCCGAGGGTTTCGTCTATCAGGGCCAACACTCGCCGCACCGCGACAAGGACGTCGGCTTCCCGTCGTCTCATCTGCCGCCGACCGCCTTCGTCAACTTCATTCAGAACCACGACCAGATCGGCAACCGCGCCTTCGGCGAGCGGCTGACCGACCTCGCTTCGCGGCGGATCGTGGCCGTGCTGCAGTCGATCCTGCTGCTCGCGCCGCAGATTCCGCTGATGTTCATGGGCGAGGAATACGGCGAGACCAATCCGTTCTGCTTCTTCACCGATTTCCACGGCGAACTGGGCGATCTGGTGCGTGAAGGGCGGCGGGCCGAATTCAAGCACTTCGCTGCCTTCCACAGTCCGGAAAGCCGGAAGCTCATTCCCGATCCGAACGATCCCGAAACCTACAACCAGTGCAAGATCGACTGGACGACGCACGGCCGCTCGACCTATCGGCGTCGCCTCGACCTGGTGACGCGCCTGCTGACGATCCGGCGGGAGCGTATCGTTCCGCTTCTGAAGGGCGTCGGGGGAAGCATCGGCAGCTATCACGTGGACAACGACACCGATGCCTTCGCCGTCACCTGGCATCTTGCGGATCACGCGACCCTGCACCTCTTCGCCAATCTGGATGACGAACCCTGGTCGGTGCCGCACGACGTGACACCGCAGGATCTGCACGAGGGCGAAGTGCTGTTCGACCACGAGCCGGGCGCCGCCGACAGCCTGGCCAAGGGTGAGCTCCCCGGTCCCTCCGTCGTTTTCCGTCTGGCCCGCAACACCAAGACCGAGACCTCCGCATGAACGAACGCCTCGATCGGCTCGCCGAAAGCCACGGCATCCAGCTCGCCTACATCTCCGAATTGGGCGAGCGGCACATGATTTCGGACGAGGCCAAGGAACGGCTCCTGAGGGTCCTCGGCATCGATCCGGAGCACGGGCCGTTCGGCAGCTTCGACGAGGCGAACGACCAGGCGCTGCGGCGATGCCATCATCCCTCGCTCGGGCCCAAGGGCGTCTGGGGCGTCGCCTGCCAGCTCTACAGTCTGCGCTCGCGGCGCGGTCTGGGCCTGGGCGATTTCGAGGACCTGGCGACGCTCGCCACGATCGCGGGTGCGGCCGGGGCCGCCTTTGTCGGCGTCAATCCGCTGCATGCGCTGTTTTCCGCCGATCCGGGCCGCTTCAGCCCCTATTCGCCGTCCAGCCGGCGGTTTCTCAACCCGCTCTACATCGCTATCGACAGGGTCGAGGGCGGTGCCACGGCGATCGCGGCGCTGAAGGCGGAGGCGCCGGAGGCCTTCGATGGGCTCGACGGGGATCTCATCGACTACCCGAAGGTCGGCGGTCTGAAGATCCGTCTTCTGCGGGCGATCTTCGAGGATCGCAAAGAGCGCATCCTGGGCGACGACGAATTCCAGCAGTTCTGCGCCGGCGGTGGCGAAGCGCTGCGCGACTTCGCCCTGTTCGAGGCGATCTCGACCCATGTGGTGGCCGATGGCGGCCATGCCGGCTGGCACAACTGGCCGGACGAATTGCGCATGCGGCGCAATCCCGCCGTCCACGACTTCGCCGAGGCCAACGAGGAAGAACTGCTCTTCCATCTCTGGCTTCAGTATCAGGCCGAGGAGCAACTGGGCGAAGCGCAATCGCGTGCCAAGGCGGCCGGCATGCGGCTCGGTCTCTATCTCGACCTGGCCGTAGGCGTCGCGCCGGACGGTGCGGAGACCTGGGCCGATCCGAGCCTGACGGTGGGGGCCGCGCGGATCGGGTCGCCGCCCGACATGTTCAATTCGCAGGGGCAGGATTGGGGTCTGGCGCCATTGTCGCCGACTGCGCTGGCGGCGCGCGGCTTCGCGCCGCTGCGCGATTCCTTCGAAGCGCTGATGCGCAACGCCGGTGCGATCCGCATCGACCATGCGATGGGTCTCGCCCGGCTGTGGTGGATTCCCGAGGGCGTGGGCTCGAAGGACGGCGGCTATGTCCGCTATCCCCTGGGCCGGATGATCGACATCGTCGCCGAGGCGTCGGAACGCAACCGGTGCATCGTCATCGGCGAGGATCTGGGCACGGTGCCGCCGGGCTTCCGCCATGCCATGCACGAGGCGGCCATCCTGTCCTATCGGCTGCTCTATTTCGAGCGGCACGGCGAGGCGGGGTTCCTGCATCCCTGGGCCTATCCAGATCTCGCGCTCGCCTGCGTGTCGACGCACGATCTGCCGACGCTGGCCGGCTGGTGGACGGGCGAGGACGTGCGGCTGCGCCAGGAGGTCGGTACGCAGGACCAGACGGCGACCGACCGGACCTGGGAGGAGCGCCGCCGCGACCGTCGCGCTCTCGTCATGACGCTGAAGGACTGTGAGCTGTTGCCGGCCGAGCTGGATCGCGCCGCCTCCGGCGAGGAAGCGATGCCGCCCGAACTGCCCTTCGATCTGGTGCTTGCGGTTCATCGTTTCGTCGCCAGGACGCGCAGCGTCATGGTGGCCGTGCAGCTCGACGACATGGTGGGCTCGACCCGGCAGCCGAACATGCCCGGAACGACCGACCAGTATCCCAACTGGCGCATCCGCTCGCTGGTGCTGCTGGACGACCTGGAGGCCCATGACGGATTCCAGGCGCTGGCGCAGGCGATGCGGGAGGAGAGACCGGCATAGCGATGAAACGACGGCTCGTTGCCACCTATCGGCTGCAATTCCGCGACGGCACCGATTTCGAGAGCGGACGCCAGCTCGCGCCCTATTTCAAGCGCCTGGGCGTGAGCCACCTCTATGCCTCGCCGATCCTGGCCGCGGCGCCGGGCTCGACGCATGGCTACGACGTGGTCGACTATAACCGCTTCGAACCGTCGCTCGGCGGCGAGGACGGCTTCGGCGCGATGAGCGAGGCGCTGACGGAGAACGGCATCGGGCTGATCCTCGACTTCGTTCCCAACCACATGGGCGTCAGTCCCGAAAACGGCTGGTGGGAAGACGTGCTCACCTGGGGTGCCGACAGTCGGTATCGCGACATCTTCGACATTGCCTGGGACGCCGAAAAGATCCTCGTTCCGGTCCTCGGCAAGCCCTATGGAGACGCACTGTCGGACGGCGATCTGGCCTTGGTGTTCGATGCCGAGCGCGGCCGTTTGCGCTTCGACGCGGCGGGCTATCAGGTTCCGCTCGATCCGCGCAGTCTCGGCATCGTCTTCCGGTTCCTGGAGCACGAGGAGCGCGACGAACTGATCCGCCGCTTCGCCGTCGCCACGCCATGGGATGCCCAGGACCTCGATGAGCGTTTCCAGGAACATTTGGAGGATGGCACGTTCCGCAGTGCGCTTGCCGCCGCCGTCGACGACATCAACGACGATCCTTCGGCGCTGCACGAACTGCACGAGGCCCAGAGCTGGCGGCTCGCCTGGTGGCGCACCGCGCGGGAAAAACTCACCTATCGCCGCTTCTTCGAGATCGCCGACCTGATCGGCGTGCGCCAGGAGCGCCGGCGCGTGTTTCAGGAATCGCACCGTACGGTTATCCGGCTGGCCCGCGAGAACCGTCTCGACGGCATCCGCATCGACCATGTGGACGGGCTCGGCGATCCCAAGACCTATCTGGAGGATCTGCGGGCGGCCTTCAAAGGCGTGCGGCGCACGCCGTCGATCCACGTCGAGAAGATTTTGACCGGACCGGAGCGCCTGCGGCGATCCTGGGAGATCGAGGGGACCACCGGCTACGAGTTCATCGCGGCGGTGAGCGGCCTGTTCGTCGACGCGGACCAGGAAGACGCGATGACCAGCGCCTATTGCAGTTTCGTCGGCGAGGAGGACCCGCTGCGCGTGATGATCGCGCGGCAGAAGCGCGTGATGTTCTTCCGCAATCTCGCGGGCGAACTGCAGCATCTCACCAATGAGGCGATGAGCGTTGCCGGGCGGGGGCTCGCCACGCGCGACCTGGGACCCGACACCATGGCGCGCTCCGTCGTCGAGGTTGCGGCCCAGCTCCCGGTCTATCGCACCTATGTGAGCGTCGAGGGCGTGCCGGTGGCCGATGCCGAGATGATCGACGGCGCGGTGGAGCGGGCCAAGGCCGGACGCGAGGTCGATGCGGACGAGCCGATCGAGTTCATCGGCCGGCTCCTGAAACTCGATTTCACCGATTCCCTCGACGTGGCGGGCGCGTTGGAATTCACCCGCCGCTTTCAGCAGACGACCGGCGCGGTGATGGCCAAGGCGGTCGAGGACACCGTGTTCTACCGCTACAACCGGCTGATCGCCCTCAACGAAGTGGGCGGCGAACCGGACCACTACGGCGGAACGGTTGAGGACTTTCACGAGGCGATGCGCATCCGGCTCGAGGATCAGCCGGAAGGGCTTGTCGCCACCTCGACCCACGACACCAAGCGGGCCGAGGACGCCCGCACCCGGCTCTATACGCTGAGCGAGGCGCCGGAGCATTGGGCGGGTCTGGTCGAGGGCTGGACCAAGCGTCTGGCCGCCTTCCGCGGAGCCGTCGACGAGCGCACCCTGTCGCCCGATCCGGCGACCGAATGGATGTTCTATCAGGCCCTGGCCGGCGTCCTGCCGCCGGACTTCGACCCGCGCGACGCCGAAGCGCGGGCGGGCGTCGAGGCGCGCATGCTCGCCTTCATGCAGAAGGCGGTGCGCGAGGCCAAGCGCTTCACCAGTTGGACGGCCCAGGGCGAGGCCTACGAGAACCAACTCGAAACGTTCGTTCGCGCGGTCTTCAACCCTGGCGCATCCGGCTTCTTCCTGGCCGACTTCTGGGAAAGCATCCAGCCGTTCGTCGCCGCCGGCGCGCTGACGTCGCTGTCGCAGACGCTGCTGAAGTTCACCGTGCCGGGCGTGCCCGACGTCTATCAGGGCACGGAGTTCTACGATTTCAGCCTGGTCGATCCCGACAACCGCCGGCCGGTCGATCTCAAGGGGCGCGAGGAGGCGATGCACGACGAAACGTCGATTGCCGAGGCGCTGGGCGAGTGGCGCGACGGTCGGGTCAAGGCCAAGCTCACCGTCGCTGCCCTGGCCGCTCGAGCCGAGCAGCCGAAGCTGTTTACACAGGGCGATTACCGGCCGCTGGCGATCGAGGGCGAATCGGCCGAGCATCTCGTGGCGTTCGCTCGTGTCCTCGACAAGGATCAGGCGGCGATCGTCTTGGCGCCGCGCTTCTGCCTGTCGCTCCTGCACGGGGCCGATGGTCCCCTTCCGGTGGACGGCCGCTGGAGCGGAACGCTCGTGCGCGTGCCGGAAGAACTGGCCGGCCGGCGCTATCGCGATGTCCTCTCGGGCGAGGAGCATACGCTCGACGAGACGATCGACCTCGGCGTCGTCCTGAAGACATTGCCGCTGGCGCTGCTCGTCGCGCAGTAGAAACAGTTGCGAGGCGGGCCTGTCCGGGTCAGCCGGAAGACAAGAGTTGGGAGGAGTGCCCCATGGCCATTCGCACGGTCGTCTGGAACGAGTTCGTCCACGAGAAGGAGAACCCGGTCGTCCGGGAGCTCTATCCCGAGGGCATCCACGGCAAGATCGCCGAGGTGTTGGCCGCCGACCCGGACGTCGAGGTTTCGACCGCGACCCTGGAGGAACCGGAGCACGGCCTCCCGGCGGAACGTCTCGATACGACCGACGTGCTCGTCTGGTGGGGGCACAAGGCGCATGGGCAGGTCGCCGATGCGGTGGTGGAACGTGTGCTCGAGCGCGTTCATCAGGGCATGGGGCTGATCGTGCTCCATTCGGGCCACTTCTCCAAGGTGTTCAAGCGGCTGATGGGCACGCCCTGCTCGTTGCGCTGGCGCGAGGCGGGCGAGCGCGAGCGGCTCTGGGCGATCGACCGGGCCCACCCGATCGTCCAGGGCGTCGGTCCCTCGATCGAACTGCCCAACGCGGAAATGTACGGCGAGCCCTTCCTGGTGCCCGAACCGATGGAAACGGTGTTCGTCTCCTGGTTCGAAGGCGGCGAGGTGTTCCGCTCCGGCCTGACCTACAAGCGCGGCGCGGGCAGGATCTTCTATTTCCGCCCCGGCCACGAAACCTATCCGATCTACCACAATCCCGAGATCCAGACGGTGCTCAGGAATGCCGTGCGCTGGACCTACAACGCCGCGCCGGCCTGGCGCGACGTCTCGAATGCGCCGAACGTGCCGGTCGACGAGGCTCCGGAGCCGATCGAGGCGCGCGGGCCGAGCCTGCACAGACCGGGCGAAGAGGGCTATCGCTGAGGCGGCCGATGGAAAAGCGCATCCTGATCCTCGGCACCGGCGGCATCTCGCACCGTCATGTCGAATTCTTCTCCGTCATCCCCGGCTGCCGCATCGTCGCCGCCTGCGACCTCAATGCCGGGCGCCTGCGCGCCTTCGCCGAGACGCACAAGATCGAGCGGACCTTCGACGATCTCGAGGCGGCCATCGCCTGGGGCGAATTCGACGCAGTGGTGAATTCGACGCCCGATCCGGCCCACATGCCGACCACGCTGCGGCTGATCGAGGCCGGCAAGCCGGTGTTCTGCGAGAAGCCGCTGGCGCTCGACCATGCCGACGCCATGGTGATGACGGAGGCCGCCGAAGCCGCCGGCCTGATCAACATGGTCAACTTCACCTATCGCAACGCCCATGCCCTGCAGATGGCACGGCGCATGATCGAGGACGGCGCGATCGGCACCGTGCGCCATGTCGAAGGCAGCTACCTGCAGAGCTGGCTCACCGGCCAGCATTGGGGCGACTGGCGCTCGGAGGAGCGCTGGCTGTGGCGGCTGTCCTCGGTGCACGGCTCCAAGGGCGTGCTCGGCGACATCGGCATCCACATCCTGGATTTCGTGAGCTACGGCACCGGCCTGGCCATCACCGCGTTGCAGGCGCGACTGAAGACCTTCGACAAGGCCGAGGGCAACCGGGTGGGCTCCTACGAGCTGGACGTCAACGACTCCTGCGTGATGACCGTGGAGATGGAGAACGGGGCGCTCGGCGTCATCCACATGAGCCGCTACGGCACCGGCAAGGAGAACGACCTGGACCTGATGATCCACGGCGAGACCGGCGCGCTGAAGGTCTGGGCCAACAGCACGGACTCCAGTCTGTCGGGATGCCTGGGCTCCGACATCCAGACGCAGACCTGGCGGCCGATCGAGTGCCCGCCGACACCGAGGAACGCCGAGCGCTTCGTGCTCGCGCTGCTCACCGGCGAGAACGGCGATCCGAGCTTCCGCCATGCCGCCGGCGTGCAGAAGCTGCTCGACCTCTGCTTCGTCTCCGACGCCGAACGTCGCATGTTGCAAACCGGCCTGCCTTGAGCGGCGCCCTGGTGCTAGAAGGAGACGGCGTGCCGGTGCGAAGCGGTGGTCGCCGGCCGGCCGGACATGAGAGGATCATCATGAGAGCCCTGGTTTTCTCAGAGCCGCACAAGATGGCGATCGAGGAGTTGCCGCAACCGGTCGCGGCGGACGATCAGCTTCTGATCCGTGTCAGAGCGAGCGGCATCTGCGGCACGGACCTGCATATCTTCGAAGGCGAGTATACGGCGCAGTATCCGCTCGTGCCGGGCCACGAGTTCTCCGGCGAGGTGGTCGAGACAGGGCCGCACTGCACGCGTTTCAAGGTCGGCGACCGGGTGGCGGTGGAGCCGAACACTCCGTGCAACAACTGCCCGGAATGCCTGCGAGGCCAGCACCATTTCTGCCGCAACATGGTCGTGCCCGGCGTCAATCGTCCGGGCGGCATGGCCGAATACGCGGTCGTGGCCGAGCGCGCGGCCTTCGATATCGGCGATCTGCCGTGGGAAGAGGGCGCCTTGTGTGAGCCGTTGTCCTGCGTGGTGCGCTCCATCGAGCGGCTCGACCCGCAGATCGGCGAACGGGTGCTGGTGTTGGGCGCCGGCCCGATCGGTCTCTTGATGGCGCGGCTGATCCGCGCTCGCGGGGTGACCCGGATCGATTTCCTGGAGCGCAATCCGACACGCGGTCGGCGCGTCGCCGAGATGCGCTATGGCGAGGTTTTCGGCGATCTGGGCGCGGTGCCGGACAGGGCCTATGACAGCGTCGCCGACGCCTCGGGCAGCTCGATGCTGGTGTCGGAGGCGGCGAACCGTCTGACCCGCTCCTGCGGCAAGGTTTTGGCCTTCGGCGTGCCGGCCATGGGGCGGCAATTGGCCATCGACCATTTCCGCCTGTTCCGCGACGAGATCTCGATCATCGCGAGCTATACCTCGCTGAAGAACAGCCTTCAGGCGATCGATCTCATGCGTAGCGGCCTGATCGACGTCTCCGACATCGTGTCGCACAGGATCGCGCTGTCGCAGGTCCCCACGTTCATCGAGCGCATGCAGGCTGGCGACGGCGACCTGCGCAAGGTGACCGTCACCGACTTTGCCGGATAGGCGGCGAGCGGAGCTTCCAGGGCAACATGCGTTCAAGTTGGATCGCCTTGGCGCTCTGTGCTCGTGTCGGGTCGCATGATCCGCATTCGAAACGTCCGCGATCCCTCGGCATCTTGCTTTAGGCGCTCTTCTTGAGGCCGCGTTGCTGGCGGAACTCCGACGGCGCCATGCCGATATAACGCGTGAAGTTGCGGTTGAAGGTCGACAGGACGCTGTAGCCGACGTCGTAGCCGATCGCCGTGACCGGCTCGTCGGTCTCCGCAAGCTTCTGGCAGGCGTGGTAGACCCGCAGCCGGTTCAGATACTCGATGCAGGTGCAGCGCGTGTTGCGCTCGAAGAGGTGCGACAGGGCCGATGGTGTCATCCCGTTCGCCCGGGCGATCTCCCCGCAGGTGAGATCGCTGCGGCTGCAGTGCTCGGCGATGTATTCGAGAACCGCCTTGAGATCGTCCGCCGCGCTGTCCTGACTGCGCGGCGGCGCCATAGAGAGCGATCGCCGCTCGGTATCCGAGGCAAGCAGTGCGGTGAGCCGGAAGAACAGGGCGATCCGCTCCAGCCCTTGCGCTTTCAGGATGGCCTCCAGCAGCACCGCACCCTCGCGCGAGATCTCGGGAGAGAATTCGAGGCCGGCGACGGAATCGTCGAGAAGGTCCTGCAGCCCCGCGCAATCGCTGAACGACTGCAGGCAGCTCTGCGCGAATTCGCCGCTGAACTGCAGGGCGACGTCCCGGTCGCGGATGATGCCGGTCGCCGCCTCCTTGTCCGGGCCGGCGGCGGTCGTCACCCACATATGCGGCAGGTTCGGCCCGGTCATCACCAGATTTCCGGGCTCGAACAGCCCGGCATAGGTGCCGACATAGAACGAGCCCGCGGTCTTGCGGATCAGATGGATCTCGTACTCGGGATGATAGTGCCAGACGGTGTAGGGATAGGGGTAGTCGTGGCAAATTATGAGGAACGACGTATCGAGCGGTGTCGCGATGACTTCGCGCAGTGCCTTGTCGAACATGGCTTCACCCGGCGCCCTCCGCCGGCCTGTCCAAGCCCATGCCGATCACGGGCGGACCTCGGCGGCGGTGCTGCGTAACGTCGGACGAAAAACGGCGGTTTTGCGGGATGGGTGGTGCAATAGAGCCATTTCGGCCGTCTCGCCGAGCCGATGGGACGCCTCCGGACGACACATGCAATCCGATCCGTAGGATGCGGGTCTGCAGGATCAAGCGACCAAGTCCTCCAACGCTTCGCCTGCCGAATTTATACAAGCATAAGTCGCGGGCCTGCAATGTCTCCTGTTCGAGCCTGATCCTTTTCTGTCAATTATTGCACGCTAGTTGCCAATCGTCGCGTAGCGGAACGGGATGGTTCGGCATCATAATCGCGGCCCAAGGGAGGTGCTTCGGCCGGAAGCGGCGCGGTCGGGTCGGACTCGACGTCCGGTGTGGATTGACGGGGGCCGGATGCGAGGCCCGTGTCCATCCGCCGCAGGGAGCGAGGCCGGTCGGGGGCAGGTTTCTCTGCAAAACCCAGCGACCCGCGCAGCCGGAACGCACCCTCCCGTGGCAACGGCAAGACAGGGCCACGAGGAAAACGGCCCACGAAGACCTTGGGGGTTACCGGAATCATGCAGAAGCTCAGCAATCAGACCTTGGCATCTTTGCCGAAGGAGGTGGCCAAGCCGAGCTACGATCGCAGCGCGGTCAAGGTCGGCATCGTCCATTTCGGCGTGGGCGGCTTCCATCGCGCGCACCAGGCCATGTACCTCGATCAATTGATGAACCAGGGCAAAGCCATGGACTGGGGCATCTGCGGCGTCGGCGTGATGCCGGCCGACCAGAAGATGCGCGACGCCCTCAAGGGCCAGGACGGACTCTACACCCTGGTGATCAAGCATCCCGACGGCCGCTACGAAGCGAGCGTCATCGGCTCGATCGTCGACTATCGCTACGCGCCCGACGATCCCGAAGGCGTCATCGAGCTGATGGCCGCGCCGACGACGCGGATCGTCTCGCTCACCGTGACCGAGGGCGGTTACAATTTTCACCACGTCACCGGCGAATTCCTGTTCGACACGCCCGACGTCGCCCAGGATCTTCAGGACGGGGCCGTCCCGCGCACGACGTTCGGTCTCGTCGCCGAGGCGCTGAGGCGCCGCCGCGAGCGTGGCATCGCGCCCTTCACGGTGATGTCCTGCGACAACATCCAGGGCAACGGCGACGTGGCGCGCAAGATGTTCACGGCCTTTGCCGGCGCCAAGAATGCCGAATTCGGGGACTGGATGCTGAAGTCGGTGGCCTTCCCGAACGCCATGGTGGATCGCATCACGCCGGTCACATCGCCGGACGACCTCAGGCAGGTCGCCGAACGCTTCGGTATCGACGACGCTTGGCCGGTGGTCTGCGAGCCGTTTACGCAATGGGTGGTGGAGGATCATTTCCCGGAAGGCCGCCCGCCCTTCGAGGACGCGGGCGTCCAGATGGTCGAGAACGTGGTGCCCTACGAGCTGATGAAGCTGCGGCTGCTCAATGCCAGCCACCAGGCGCTGACCTATTTCGGCTATCTCGCCGGCTATCGCTACGCCCACGAGGTCTGCGCCGATCCGCTGTTCGTCCAGTTCCTGCTCAACTACATGGAGAAGGAAGCGACGCCGACCCTAGATCCGGTGCCCGGCATCGATCTCGACAAGTATCGCCACACCCTGATCGAGCGCTTCGCCAATCCCGAAGTGCGCGACACGCTGGCACGGCTGTGTGCCGAGAGTTCCGACCGAATTCCCAAGTGGCTGGTGCCGGTCATCCGCATCAATCTCGCCTCGGGCGGCGAAATCTCGCGCAGCGCCGCGGTGGTGGCGAGCTGGGCCCGCTATGCCGAAGGCACGGACGAACAGGGCCAGCCCATCGAAGTGGTCGACCGGTTGAAGGACGAACTGATGGCGGTCGCGGCCAAGAACCGCGAAAGCATCACCGCCTTCATCGAGAACCGCGAGGTGTTCGGCGATCTGGCCGACCAGCCGCGCTTCGTCGAACTCTACACCAAGGCCCTGCAGATGCTGCACAGCGAAGGTGCGCGCAAAACGGTCGAGGCGTTCTGCTGACGCCGGCTCGGCGTGCCGGCGAGTAGAGCGGCTGAAATTTTCGTGGCCGGGGCGTCATCCTCTCGCCGGGTGGTCCGGCCGAACTAGTTGCCCTGCGGAGAGCGCGTCCATCGGCGCGCCGACCGGAGGGCAATCCATGAAGACTGCAGTTCTATTGGCTGCCTCAGCGGTGGCGCTGTGCGTGCTGCCGGGCGCCGCTCGGGCCCAGGACGGCGAATGCGGCCAGATCCGCATCGCCGCCATGAGCTGGGCTTCGGCCGAGGTGATGGGCGAGATCGACCGCTTCATCCTGGAAAACGGCTATGGCTGCGACGCCGAACTGGTGCCGGGCGACACCATGCCGACCTTCACCTCGATGACGGAAAAGGGCGAGCCGGACGTGGCGCCCGAGATGTTCGTCAACCAGTTCCGCGAGCAGATCGACGCCGCCGTCAAGGACGGCCGGATCGAATACGGCGCCAAGGTTCTGTCGGACGGGAGCCAGGAGGGCTTCTGGATCCCGCAGTATATTGCCGACGAGCATCCCGACATTCAGAAGCTGTCCGACGCCTTCGAGCATCCCGAGTTGTTTCCCTCGCCTGAGGACCCGTCCCAGGGGGCGGTCTACAACTGCCCGGCGGGCTGGGGCTGCCAGATCATGGTCGGCAATTTCTTCAAGGCCTATGATGCAAAGGACAAGGGGTTCGTGCTGTTCGACACCGGCTCGTCGGCCGGACTCGACGGCTCGATCGCCAATGCCTTCGAAGGCAAGAAGGGGTGGCTCGGCTATTATTGGTCGCCGACGGCGATCGTCGGTCGCTATCCGATGAAGCTGCTCGAGTTCGATGCGCCGTTTGACGCTGCCGAATGGAAAAACTGTACGACGCAGCCGGATTGCGAAGATCCGAAGCTCAACGCCTGGACGCCGGCCGACGTCTACACGCTGATCACGCCGGACCTCGCCAAGAAATCCCCGCAGGCCGCGGAGTATCTGAAGGCACGGTCGTGGGACAACGACACGGTCAACGGCGTGCTCGCCTGGAAGGACGAGAATCAGGCGACCGGCGAGGACACCGCGCTGGAGTTCCTGGAAACGCACGAGGACATTTGGACGAAGTGGGTATCGCCGGAGGTCGCTGAAAAGGTGAAGGCCGCGCTCTGACCGCCGGCCGGCCTTGAAAGCGTATCCCGTCGGTCCGTCCATCTTGGCCCGACTCTAATTGGCCGGTTCACGACCATCGGGCCGAGGGGCTCGGTCTGCGTCGCGCAGATGGCCTCATCCTGCCGAACGAGGGCCGCAAGGTGCTCGTTCGGCGCAAAAGCGGAGCCTGCTCCGCGGGTAAGCTCGTGCGCTCCGCGACCCTGGCGGTCGTCTGGCCATTGGTTTTGTCGCAAAGTTCTCCGAGGAGCTCACGAGGACCGATCTCAGCCGCGTCTTGCGCCCCGTCCCTCCACCATCCGGCCGACTTGGTCCACCAGAAAGTCGGCCACCGTTCGCACCGCCGGGTCCGGCCGGCGGTCGGCGACGACGAGCGCGAGTTCGGACGCAGCCAGATCCGGCAGACGGGCCTCGCTCAAAATCCTGTGCTCGCCGTCCAGCATCGCGTCCGGGGGCAGGACGCTCACGCCCAGACCGCCGGCGACGGCGGCTTGGACCCCCATGAGACCCTGGCTGGTATAGGCGATGCGCCAGCGCAGGCCGGCGCGGTCGAGCGCCCGCATTGCGCGCTCGCGATAGATGCAGCCGGGCGGGAAGAGAGCGAGCGGAATCGGGTCCCGGGGGAGCGGATGATCGGCTCCCGAGACCCATGCCAGCTGCTCCGTCCAACTCGCCAGGCACGGCCCATCGCCGGGCTCCCGCTTGATCAGGGCAAGATCGATGTCGCCATTGTCGAGCAGGCGCCAGATGCCGGCGCTCCAACCGCTCTGAGTGTCGAGGCGGATATCGGAAAAGGCGCGGGAGAACGACGACAGCAGCCCGATCAGCCGCCGGCCGGCGAAATCCTCCGGCACGCCGAGCCGCACGGTTTTGGGCGCCGAGGGATGGCGCAGGGTTTCCAAGGCTTCGGCCGAGACAGCCAGCAGGCGGCGGGCATAGCCGAGGAGGATATCGCCCTCCTCGGTCGTGCGAACGCCGCCTCCGCTTCGTTCCCGAACCAGAAGGGGACGGCCGATGCCCGCTTCCAGCTTCTTGATCTGAAGGCTGACCGTCGATTGAGTGAGGTGAACGCGCTCGGCGGCACGCGTGAAGCCGCCGGCATCGACCACGGCGACGAAGGTCCTCAACAGATCGAAATCCATCGTCATTTAAAATACCAATGTCGTTTATTGTTATATTTAATTTCCATATGCATGAAGCGGCCGTCAATAATCTCGCTGGATCAATGGAGTATTCGGCGATGGCATTGACGGGACCCCGGCCGGACTGGCTGACATTCGACTGTTACGGAACGCTGATCCAGTGGGACGAGGGTCTGCTGGCGGCCGTGGACGCGATCCTCTCGCGAACCGGAGCAGCGATCGATCCTCGGTCGTTCATCTCGGTCTACGACGGCCACGAGCACGAACTGGAGCAGTCGCGGCCACATCTCTCATTCCGAGAGGTCAGCGCCAAAGCGCTTGAACGCACCATGGCGGACCTGTCGCAGCCGTCGGATCCCCGGGATGCCGAAATTCTCACTGCCTCGATCGGCAGGATGCCGCCTTTTCCGGAGGTCGTCGACACCCTGGGGCGGCTGAAGGAGGCAGGGTTTCGGCTGGCGGTGATATCGAACGCCGACGATGCCGTCATTGCTGAAAACGTGGCTCAGCTCGGCGGCCATGTGGACCGTGTGATCACGGCACAGCAGGCTGGAGCCTACAAGCCGTCGGGCGACATTTTCCGCCATGCCTGGGACGAACTCGGCATTGCTCGAGACCAGCTCGTGCATGTCTGCGCCAGTCCGCATCTGGATCTGGTGGCGGCCCGTGATCTGAATTTTCGCGCGATCTGGATCGATCGGGGGACCGGCCGAGAACCGCCTCGCGACTATGCGCCCGACGGGATTGCCCTTACGCTCGACGCGGTGCCGGCGCTGCTCGCCGCGGCCCGCTGGATGTAACGAATTCCGGGAAGGGCACCAGGAAAGCTGATGAACTTGCTTTGAACGAGATCCCGGCAGATCGGAGGAATGTCCGGCTCGAAACCGCGGCCGCTCGTGCCGGCGGATCTTGCACGGATATCGCGCCCGATTTCACGCCGCCGGCGTACCCGCCGTGGCGAAACGGTCGAGATTGGCGTCGCCCCAGTCCTTCAGCGCGCCCAAGATCGGCGTCATGCTGTGGCCGAGCTCCGACAGGCTGTATTCGACCTTCGGGGGCACCTCGGCGTAGACCTTGCGCACGATCAGCCCGTCGGCCTCCAACTCGCGCAGCTGGTTGGTGAGCGTGCGCTGGGTGACGCCCGGAATCCTCCGCCGGATCTCGTTGAAGCGAGCGGTGCCTTCGAGCAGGTGGAAGAGGATGACGCATTTCCACTTGCCGTCGATCAGGCTGATCGCCGCCTCGACCGAACAGCCGGGAACGCAGTCGAATCGCGAGTGGGGAAGCTTGGCCACCATGGTATCCTTTTTGACACTATAGGCAGAACTTGTGCGTATCGTGCTTTATCACGGTACCCGCTAAATTCGTGCTCCACAAGCAAGGAGACACGCTCATGAAAGCCGTTGGATACCAAAAGCCCCTGCCGATCGCCGACGACGCATCGCTCGTCGATATCGAACTGCCGACGCCGGCGCCGACCGGCCATGACATTCTCGTCGAGGTGAAGGCCGTTTCGGTGAACCCGGTCGACTTCAAGGTCCGGCGCAGCACGCCGCCGCAGGATGCCGACTGGAAGGTGATCGGCTGGGACGCGGCGGGCATCGTCACCGCTGTGGGTCCCGACGTCACGCTTTTTCAGGTCGGCGACGAGGTCTATTACGCAGGCTCTATCACGCGGTCCGGCACCAATGCCGAATTCCACCTGGTGGACGAGCGCATCGTCGGCAGGAAACCGAAATCCTTGGATTGGGCCGAGACTGCGGCGCTTCCGCTGACGTCGATCACCGCATGGGAAGCCCTCTTCGACCGGCTGGACGTCAACAAGGCGGTGCCCGGCGCGGCGCGGGCCATCGTGATTATCGGTGGCGCCGGCGGCGTCAGCTCGATCGCCGTGCAGATCGCGCGTCAACGCACGGACCTCACCGTCATCGCCACGGCGTCGCGCCCCGAGACGCGGGACTGGGTCGAGGGGCTTGGCGCCCATCACGTGCTGGATCATTCGAAGCCTCTGGCCGCCCAGGTGGAAGCGCTCGGGATCGGCGCGCCGGGCTTCGTCTTTTCGACCACGCACACCGACAAGCATGTCGGCGAAATCGCGGCATTCATCGCGCCGCAAGGCCGCTTCGCGCTGATCGATGATCCGCAGGGCTTCGACGTCATGCAGTTCAAGCGGAAGGCTGTGTCAATCCACCACGAACTGATGTTCACCCGTCCGATCTTCGGCACGCCCGACATGGACGAACAAGGCAAGTTGCTCGACGCGGTTTCGCAGATGGTGGACGACGGCAAGATCAGGACCACCATCAACGAGCGCTGGTCGCCGATCAATGCGGCCAATCTCAGGAAGGCCCACGCGCTGCTGGAGAGCGGTATGGCCAAGGGCAAGATCGTGCTCGAGGGCTGGTAGTCGAAGCCGCGCCACGGCCGGGACGCAGCGTTGTCGAACCGATGGCTCGGCTCTTTTCCGCCGGCGCCCTGGATCGCCTACTGCGTCGCCAGATGGCTCTGACACGAAGGGCGAGTGGGGCGGGCCGGCCAGCAGCGGCCCATCGTCCGCTCGTTTCATCGACGCCTCGGCTGCTCTCTCAGCAGATCGACGAAGGCGCGAAGAGGCGGCGGCATGAAACGGCTGGAACAATGAAGTCGCGGCCCTTCGAAGGACATCCACCATTCGGAGAGGACGGGCGCGAGCGTGCCGCGTTCGAAGTCGGCGTTGAGCCAGTTCCGGAACGTCGCGATGATGCCATGGGAGAGGCGCTCGGGCGCGAAGTGAGGCCGCAGGCCGTGCCACGCGAGGCATGGAACGAGACAATCAGGGGCATTGGTTTCTCGCCACGCGGTGCCAGCCAGCACGAGGTCTTGCTCGACGCGATCCACTCCGGCTGGATTGCGCCGGGGCGGGATGGGACCGTCAAGGTGCCTTGCTCGACGCAGCCCGCAGAGGTCTTCGCGAAAGCTCTCGGCTGATCCCGTGACCGGTTGCGATCGGTGGAGGCCGTCGCTTGGGATGCGGCCCATAGAAAGTTCGCGGCGCGGGCGTGGGTTTTGAGCGCGTCCACGACCGCGCGCGTCGCGGGCGCAAGTGCGGCCTCTTCGGTTCGCCCCTCCGGTCTCAGCCGTCGGTCGAGCGGGTCAACTCTTCCCAGGCCGCGATTTCCTGCTTCATGCGCTCGATGCGGTCGGTCACCAGCTTGAGCGCGTCGCTGCCGAGCAGCAGTTGCGGCGGTGGATTGTCGGAGGCGACGAGCGTAAGAACGGCTGCCGCCAGCTTCGCCGGATCGCCGAGCTGCTTGCCGTCCTTCTCCTGACGCGCTGCTCGGATCGGATTGAACAGCTCGTCATAGTCGCGGATCGAGCGGTCGGTCCGGACCATCGAACGGCCGGCCCAGTCGGTGCGAAAAGAGCCGGGGCAGAGCGCCGTCACGTACACCCCGAACGGGGCCATCTCGGCGCGCATGACCTCCGAGATGCCCTGCAGCGCGAATTTGCTGCCGCAGTAATAGGCGATCCCCGGCATGGTGATCAGTCCGCCCATCGACGTCACGTTCACGATGAAGCCGGAGCGCCGCTCGCGGAAGCGCGGCAGGAAGGCCTTGGCCACGGCGACGGCGCCGAAGACGTTCACGTCGAACTGCCGGCGCATCTCGTCGAGCGGCGATTCCTCGAGCACGCCTTCATGGCCATAACCCGCATTGTTGATCAGAACGTCCACGGCACCGTGGTCTTCCTCCGCCCGTGCGACGATCTCGGGGATTTGGTCGAATTCGGTGACGTCGCAGAGCATCGCATGGGCCTGCGGCAGTCGTTCGAGGAGCGCGGCTCTTGCGGTCTCCGATCGGACGGTGCCGACAACCGTGTGGCCGGCTCGGATGGCCGCCTCGGCAATGGCAAGGCCGAAGCCCGAGTTGGCGCCGGTAATGAAAAACGTCTTGGCTGACATGGTCGGCTCCGTCTTGATCGTTTGCGTGAGTTGACGGATACTCTCTCCAAATTCACGCCCCTAGGGCATATCCTGTTGATTTCTTGCTCGATCCTATGAATCAGGGTGATGCGTCCGGCGAGCTCCTGACCCTGGCGGCGCGTCTAGCGCCTCGGCCGGGCTACAACGCCACGTCTCTTTCCTCCGTGCGCCTTCTGAGGTCGGAGACGGTTCTGGAGGATGTGCCGGTGCTCTACCGGCCCGGTGCGGTCTTCGTGCTGCAGGGCGCCAAGCAGGGATTTCTGGAGGGCGAGCTCTACCGCTACGATGCGAATCACTACCTGGCCGTCTCGGTGCCGGTTCCGTTCCGGATGGCGTCGCAGGCCGCACCGGGGCGGCCATTGCTGGCGGTCTATGTCGATTTCGATCTGCGTCTTGCCGCCCAAATCGCGACGGAACTCGACGCGCGACATCAAGGCTCGCGGGCAGAGCCGGCCAGAAGCCTGATCTCAAGCCCGATGGAGCCGGCGATCGGGGATGTGCTGCTGCGGATCCTGCGGGCGCTCCACGACCTGACGGAGCTTGCGATCCTGGGCCCGGGACTGCTGCGGGAATTGCACTACCGGGTGCTCATGGGGCCGCAGGGCGGGGCGCTGGCGGCGGCCCTCCGACAGCGCGGCGCGACGGGCCGGATCGTGCAAAGCCTCGCGCGGATTCGCGATCGTTATCGGACGGGACTGTCGGTGGCCGATCTCGCGGCCGAGGCCGGCATGAGCGTTCCCACCTATCACGCGCACTTCAAGGCGCTGACCGGCAGCACGCCGATCCAATACGTCAAGGCCATGCGGCTGCACGAAGCGCGTCTGATGATCGCGCGACGGGAGGGCCCGATTGCTGCGATCGCCGCCGAGGTGGGCTATGCCAGCGCCGCCCAGTTCAGTCGCGATTTCAGACGTCATTTTCGCCGCAGCGCGACGGAAGAAGCCCGATGGATGCGCGAGCATCTGGGCGAGTTCTTTTGAGCCGATCGCATCGGCGGTCAGAGCTTGATCGTGAAGCCGGCATGGCTCTTGGCGAAACCGAGGCGCTCGTAGAAGCGGTGGGCGTCGACGCGCTTGGCGTTGGAGGTCAGCTTCATCCCCACGGCGCCATAACGTCGCGCCTCGTTCATGGCGAAGTGGACCATCGCTTCGCCGATGCGGCGCCCGCGCAAGTCCGAGCGAACCTGCACCGCTTCCAGGATCGCCTTGGTCGCGCCGCGCTCGACGAGGTCGGTGCTGAGCGTCAACTCGAACGTTCCCACGACCGCGCCCTCCAACTCGGCGACGTAGAGATGCTGGGACGGACTGGCGGCGATACGTTCGAAGGCGGCGAGGTAGGCCGGGCGCAGGGCCGGATCGGCGCTGTCGCCATGGCCGCCGAGCTGGTCGTCGGCAAACAGCGCGATCAGCGCATCGAGATCGTCCGGCGTGGCGAGGCGAACGATGAGATTGTCCATGGTCATGCTAACGCGGCCGGGTTCGTGATTGTCCCCATCGGGACGAAGGGTTGAAGTTCCGCCGGCCGTTCATGGCGGAGGCGCGGCGGGCGCGATCTATTGGGACGAGGCTAAGGCCGGAGCCGGGCGATGTCGAGACTGGCCGCTCCAAAGGGCGGGGGTGCTCGAAACCGACTCCTATGGTGTCGGCCGGCGTATCGCCCTATGGTCGCTTGACGCGATGCCTGCGGGTGGCGCCGGGCAAGCGACGGGGGGCGGCATGTTGATGTTGGTGGCGGGACTGATCCTCTTCCTCGCGGTACACTCGACACGAATCGTCGCCGAGAGAGCCCGCAATCGAGTGATGCGCCGCTTGGGAGAGGCGCCCTACAAGGCAATCTATGGACTGCTCTCGCTGATCGGTCTGCTGCTGATCATCTTCGGCTACGGCGACGCCCGGCTGGAGGCAACGCAGCTGTGGGTCCCGCCGGCCGGCACGCGCCACCTGGCGCTGCTTCTCGTCCCCATCGCATTCATCCTGGCATCGGCGGCCTACGCGCCGGTCGGTCGGATCAAGGCGACCGTCGTGCATCCGCTGGTGTTGAGTGTCGTCCTGTGGTCGCTTGGCCATCTGCTGGCCAATGGGACGAGTGCCGATCTCTTGCTCTTCGGCGGGTTCCTGGTCTGGTCCGTGGCCGACTATGTCGCGTCTCTGGCGCGAAGCCGCCGGATGGGCTCCTATCCGACCGCGCAGGGGATGCGGGGCGACGTTGCCGCGCTGGTCATCGGCATCGTCTTCGCCGCTCTCTTCCTGGGCGGCCTTCACGTCTGGCTGTTCGGTGTCTCGCCGCTTGCGTGAGGTCGCCCCTTTCGCGGACCGGAAAAATCGGTAGAAGACGCGGGAAGCGATCGCGGCCCACGGCCGGTGAGCGCGACGATGGCACCAGAGCATGATCTGAGAGGAGCCCGCACGGGATCCTCACGCAGGCAACGAGAAAGAGCGGAGGCAGACTTCCGGACGGGAAGTGCGCCACGGCTTTCGAGAGTGGGTGGATGAGCGACGACAGTTTCTTTCGCGAGGTAGACGAGGAGCTCCGCCAGGACCGGGTCCATGCGCTCTGGAAGCGTTATGGCAGACTCGTCATCGGCGGCGCGGTTGCGGTGGTCGTGATCGCCAGCGTCGTCGTGATCTGGGAGCGTTATGAGACGCGTCGAGCCAACGAGGCCGGCGACCGCTTCATCGCCGCCAGCGATCTCGCTTCGGCCGGCAACGCCGATGAGGCCGAACCCGCCCTCCAGTCGATCATCGACGAGGGCTATGGCGTCTATCCGGTGCTCGCCCGTATGCGCCTGGCCGCTGTTCATCAGAAGGCCGGCGCGGTGGACAAGGCCCTGGCCGAGTACAAGGCGGTGGAAGCCGATTCCTCCGCGACGCAGGCGGTTCGAGATATGGCGGCGGTGCGCGCCGGTTATATCCTCGTGGACACCGGCAGCCTCGACGACGTCCGCGGGCAGGTCGAGCGGCTGACCAGCGATGCCGATCCGCTGCGCGGGCCCGCGCGCGAGGCCCTGGCGCTTGCCTCCTGGAAGGCCGGCGACGTCGACGACGCAAAGCTGTTGTTCCAGCAGCTGGCCGACGATGGCAGCACGCCGCGCGGCATCGTCGACCGGGCGCATCTGATGCTCGACGTGATCGCTGCCGGCGACACCAGCAATGGAGAGGTGACCCCGGCCGATTCGACATCTGCGGCACCCGCCGAAGATGCGACCGCTGCTCCCGACACGGCGCCGCCTGCGGTCGAGCCTGCAGCCGGCGACGAGGCCGCTCCCGCATCCGCGCTGCCGGACGAACCTGCCAGCGCACCCGACGAGACCGAATCCGGGTCGGTGACGGAAGGGACGGTTGGTGACGATGCTGCCGAAACACCTCCAGGCGCCGACGGAACGGCGGCTGACGCCCCGGCCGGATCCGAAGAGCCTGCATCCGACGCGACGTCGGCTCCGGCTCCCGAATCGCAAGCCGAGCCGGCCGAGCAGCCGGCCGGCATTCCGCCCTCTTGATCGCGGACGGGCGGCCATGGTCACGATCGCCATCATCGGCCGACCCAATGTCGGCAAGTCGACGCTCTTCAACCGCCTCGTCGGTAAGCGTCTCGCCCTGGTCGACGATCGGCCGGGGGTGACGCGCGACCGGCGCGCGGGCGAGGCGAAGCTCGCCGACATCGAATTCGAGGTGATCGATACTGCCGGGCTCGAGGAGGCCGCCGCGGAGACGCTGCAGGGACGCATGCGGGCGCAGACGGAAGCGGCGATCGCGGCCGCCGACCTGTCGCTGTTCCTGATCGACGCGAAGGCCGGCGTGACGCCGCTCGATGCCGTGTTCGGCGAGCTGTTGCGGCGGTCCGGCAAGCCGGTGGTGCTCGTCGCCAACAAGGCCGAGGCGCGCGGCGCCGAAGCCGGGTTCGCCGATGCCTTCGGGCTCGGCCTCGGAGAGCCCTGTCCAATTTCGGCGGAGCATGGCGAGGGCATGGCGGACCTCCGCGACGCGATCGTCGAGGGGCTCGGACTGGAGGCCTTCACGTCGGGGGACGAGGTCGCCGAGACCGAGGTCGAAGTGGGCGAGACGGACGAGCCGGAAGCCTACGATCCGACCAAGCCGCTGCGCATCGCCGTGGTCGGCCGCCCCAACGCCGGCAAGTCGACGCTGATCAACCGGTTCATCGGCGAGGACCGGCTTCTGACCGGGCCGGAAGCCGGCATCACGCGCGATTCGATCTCGGTCGAGTGGGATTGGCGCGGCCGCCGCATCAAGATGTTCGACACGGCCGGCCTGCGGCGCAAGTCGCGCATTCAGGAGAAGCTGGAAAAGCTTTCCGTTGCCGATGCGCTGCGCGCCGTGCGCTTCGCCGAGGTGGTGATCATCGTCATCGACGTGACGATCCCCTTCGAGCGCCAGGATCTGCAGATCGTCGATCTCGTGGTGCGCGAAGGCCGCGCGCCGGTGATCGCCTTCAACAAGTGGGACGTGGTAGAGGACCGGCAGGCCGTGCTCGCCGATCTCCGCGAGAAGACCGACCGGCTGTTGCCGCAGGCGCGTGGCATCCGCGCCGTTCCCATCTCCGGCGAGACCGGCGAGGGGCTGGAGCGCCTGATGAAGGCCGTTGCCGAGACCCACGAGGTCTGGAACAAGCGGATCTCCACGGCGCGGCTCAATCAATGGCTGGAGGGCATGGTGGCCCGGCATCAGCCGCCGGCGGTCTCCGGCCGCCGCGTCAACCTGAAATACATGACCCAGGTGAAGACGCGGCCGCCCACCTTCATGCTGTCGACCTCCCGTCCCGATGCGCTCGGGACCTCCTATACGCGTTATCTCGTCGGTGGGCTGCGCGAGGATTTCGGCCTGTTCGGCGTGCCGATCCGGCTCGGCCTGCGCAAGCCCGACAACCCCTATGCCAAGCGAGGCCGCTAGCGGGCCTCGGGTCGTGGCTGCATTTCCGCTCTAGGTCTTGAAATGGAAACCATTTTTCTGGTCCGATCCACCACTTGTTAACCAAGATACAAGGTTGAGCTCCGATACTCGCCCGCATGAATGGCGTGGGGCGAGTGGCGGGTATGCCGGCGGAACAACGGCAGCAAAAAGGGAAGACGGCGACACGGCGCGGCGCGGCAAGCACGCGGCGGTGGCCGACGATTGTGGCGCTCGGCCTCGTGCTGGTTCCGGCGATGACGACCGCGGCCGCCTTCCAGGACATGGCCAGCCTGCTCGAAGGCGCCAATGCTGAAGCGCGCTGGCAGGCCTATTTCGTGCCGTCGCCGGCCGGCGCCATCGCCGAAGCCAAGCTGGCCTATGCTGACGACAAGCAGCAGCAGCGGCTTCCGGCGGGCTCGGGCGTGCGTGGCGCCGATGGCGGTCTGTTTTCGATGGATACGGTTCGGCCCGCCTTCGATACGCCGGACGAGGCCCGCGTCGCTCGTCGCGACAAGAGCAGCCGTGTGATCACCTCGGCGCCGGTGACGCCGCCCAAGGCGTTCACCGCCGGTTCGATCCTGGAGCGCCACAGCCTGCTGCAACCAAACCTGTCGAAGGGCGACGATGCCGTCCGCCAGGCCTTTCTCGTTCCCGCTCCGAGCGCCGACCTGATCCAGGTCGCCATGAGCTTTCAGCCGAGTCGGTCGGGCTCGTTCGATGCAGGCGCCAGCGAGACCATGGTCGCCTCGCTGGACGACACCGGGACCGCAACGGCGCTCGGCTATGCCGCGGAGGAACGCGGCACCATCGCAACGCTGTTCGAGAAGATCCTGAAGGAGCCCCAGGCGCCGTTCGTGCCGCCGCTGGAAGCCGGCGATCATGCCTGGGCGGCGACGCCGCTGCCGGCTTCGGCCTTCAGTGAGCGCGAGCAGACCTGCCTTGCCAACGGCATCTATTACGAGGCGCGCGGCGAATCGGAGCTCGGGCAGGCGGCGGTCGGCCAGGTGATTCTGAACCGGGTTCGCAATCCGAGCTTTCCCAATACGATCTGCGGCGTCGTCTATCAGAACAAGGACTGGCGCAATCGCTGCCAGTTCTCCTTCGCCTGCGACGGACGGCGCGACCGTGTCAGCGACCGCGACGCGTGGGAGATCGCCAAGCGGGTGGCCGATCAGGTCAGCAAGGGCCAGATCTGGATCAACGAGGTCGGCTCCGCGACCCATTACCACGCGACCTACGTAAAACCACGCTGGGCACGCGCCATGGAGCGGGTCGACCGCATCGGCCAGCACATCTTCTATCGCACCTTTGGTGGCGGCTGGGATTGATACGGCTTTCCGATCGATCGGGTCGGGAGAGATATCGAGCCTGCGCGGCGTTAGCGCGTCTTGAAATCCGGTCTCCGAAGGGATCGTCGGGATTTCGGAGAACTGTTCGCCGGCTTTTAGCCTGAGGGCCGCTGAGGCCAGCCCGCGGGCAAGCCGAATCGCCAGCCTGCCCTATTTTCTGTGCCGACACTTGATGATACCCGAACCATGCCGCTCAGGCGGGACATGTTTCGGGAAGGCGGCTCGACACGAGGCCGCGCGGATCGGGGAGCACGAATGTCGGCGGACGATCGCGACCAGACGGCCATGGGCAAGGACGCCGAGGCTTCTCACGCAACGCCCCTCACTGAACGGCAATGGGAGGCACGCCGCAACACGCTGGCCGAACGGTTGTCGGCGCAGCGCGCCAAGACCGCGAAGGTCAAACCCCCTCGTCGCGGCGCACCGGTCATGCAGGGCATGGCACAAGGAATGCGGCTGGCCAGCGAGTTCATCGGCGGCATCTTCGTCGGTGGTGCCATCGGATACCTGATCGATCGTGTCGCTGGAACGTTGCCGATCGCTCTCATCGTCTTTCTGATGCTCGGTTTTGCGGCCGGAGTCCTGAATGTCGTGCGCTCCGTATCGGCGGAGAAGGCCCATCAGACCGGCGATGCTGCACCGCAAAAGGCCGGGCAAACGTCCGAAAAGCCCGCCAATGATTGAAGAGGGGTGTTGCGAATAGCGGTTGGGCCGGTTATGGCAATGCGGCTTCCTTAAGCCCTAAAACCGTTGAAGGGTGTGCGTTTTGGCAGTGGATCCGATCCATCAATTCCAGATCACGAGGCTGATCCCGATTGAGATCGGCGGAGTCGATCTCTCCTTCACGAACTCCTCGCTTTTCATGGTCATTACGGCCGGACTGGCGGCAGGTTTTCTCTATTGGTCGACGAGCGGCCGTGGCCTGATCCCCAGCCGCGTGCAATCCATCTCGGAACTGCTCTACGAATTCACGGCGGGGATGCTGCGCGATGCCGCCGGGACGCAGGGAATGCGCTTCTTTCCCTTCGTCTTCGCCATCTTCACGTTCGTGCTGCTCGCCAACCTGATCGGTCTGTTTCCGTTTTTCTTCACGATCACCGCCCACATCATCGTGACGTTTACGCTGGCGATCACCGTGATGGCGGTGGTGACCGGCTACGGCATCTATAAGCACGGCCTGTCTTGGTTCCGCGTGTTCGTGCCGTCCGGCGTCCCGCCCGTCATTTTGCCTTTCGTGGTGCTGATCGAGGTCATTTCCTACCTCTCGCGCCCGGTTTCGCATTCCGTTCGACTGTTCGCCAACATGCTGGCGGGCCATATCACGCTCGAGGTTTTCGCTGGCTTCGTCGTGTCTCTGGGAACGCTGGGCGCCTTGGGCGTGACCGGCGCGATCCTGCCGCTGTTCATGGTGGTGGCGTTGTCGGCGCTGGAGCTCATCGTCGCCGTCCTGCAGGCCTATGTTTTCGCGATTCTGACCTGCATGTACCTCAACGACGCGGTTCATCCGCATCACTGATTCCACCCAAACCGCGGTCGATCCGTCGGCCGCCAACCCACCGCACGATCAAAACCCGAAGGAGAAAATGATGGACGCGGAAGCTGCACGTTACCTCGGCGCAGGCTTGGCTTGCTTCGGCATGGGCTTCACGGCGCTCGGCCTCGGCAACATGTTCGCAAACTACCTCGCCGGCGCATTGCGCAACCCCAGCGCGGCGGATGGCCAGTTCGGCCGCCTCATCTTCGGCTTCGCCGTGACCGAGGCGCTCGGCATCTTCTCGCTGCTGATCGCGCTGCTGCTCCTCTTCGTCGGCTGACGATTGCGGGCTGGTGATCGCGGTTCAGGCCGGTTGGCGATTTCGTCGCCGACCGGCCGATGGAGCGGGAGACGAGAATGTTCGTGACTGAAGCCTTTGCTCAGACGGAAGCGCCGGAAACCGGTCACGCGTCGCCGTCCGATGACGGCGGAGTGACGCACGGCGAGGTCGTGCAAGTCGAAGGCGGCCACGAATCCGGCGTCTTCCCGCCGATGAATTCAGAATTTTTTGCGTCCCAGATTCTCTGGCTGGTCATCGTCTTCGGCGCCTTTTACATGGTGCTCGACCGCGTGATCGTACCGCGCTTGTCCGGTATCCTGGAAAATCGCAGGGACCGGATCGCCTTCGATCTGGAAGCGGCCGAACAGATGAAGGCCGATGCCGACGAGGCCCAGGCTGCCTACGAACAGGAGCTGGCCGAGGCTCGTCAGCGGTCGCAGGAGATTGCCCAGTCCGCGCGCGACGCGGCCCGCGCCGACGCCGATCGCGAACGGGCCAAGGCCGAGGCGGAGCTCAACGACAAGCTCGCGGCGGAACAGGCCCGGATCAACGAGATCAAGGCATCGGCAATGGCCAATGTCGGCGAGATTGCCGAGGATGTGACGGCGACGATCCTGCGGGAGGTCGCGGGCCTCGACGTTTCGCAGGAGGAGGCACTGGCGGCGATCCGCTCGGTGCAGGCCTAGGGAGTAGCAGTCAATGTTTGCAGAAGCGGCATTCTGGGCGACCGTCGGCCTGCTCGTTCTGGTTGGCGTGGCCGTTTATTTCAAAGCCCCGGCCATGATGATTCGGTCTCTCGACGCTCGTGCGGATCAGATCCGCAACGAGATCGAGGAAGCGCGCGAGCTCAAGGAAGAGGCCAAGCAGCAGCTGGCCGAATTCCAGCGTCGCCGCCGCGAGGCGGAAGACGAGGCTAAGGAGATCGTGGCTTCGGCCAAGCGGGAAGCCGACGCGATCGTCGAAGAGGCACGCGTCAAGAGCGCCGACTATATCGCGCGTCGCACGACGATGGCTGAGATGAAGATCTCCCAGGCCGAAGCTGACGCGGTGGCCGACGTGCGGTCTTCGGCCGTCGATATCGCCATAGCCGCAGCGGCCAAGCTGATCGCCGAGCGCAACGGCGCGGCGAAGGACGACCGGTTCTTCGAGCAGTCGATCGCCGAGGTCCGCAAGCGGCTTCAGTAGTCCGGCGGACCTCGTCACGGACGGCCGTCATGGCGGCTGCCGAAATTCATTCTTATCGAATTGGCGAGCGGCCCGTCGGGCTGCTCGTTTTCGTTTGGAGCCGTCGACGCGGACGTTCGCCTCTATTGCAGGTGCCGTAGGCTCGCGGCTTCGCGGCAATCTCTCGCGGTCGGCCTGCTTCATCCGTATCGAAGGAATGGGAAGTCCATTGCGGCGGCGTCATCGTCGGCCGTCGCGTCGCTGATCCACTCAACGTCGGGTGCCGCCGCTATCTCTTGAGCGGCTTCCTTTGCCTCATTCTGCCGCGGCAAGAAGATCGGGGCGCAGGGGTCTGAAGCTCATGCGGTGGATCGAGCAGGGACCGAGCCGGCGCAGGGCGTCGAGATGCTCGGCCGTGCCATAGCCCACATGACGGCGAAAGCCGTACCCCGGAAACACGTCGCAGGCGCGCCGCATCATGGCGTCGCGTACCACCTTGGCAACGATCGACGCGGCGGCGATCGACACGGATCGCGCGTCCCCGCCGATCACGGCGGTCCCCCGGCTGCCGACGCGCGGCGGCACGTCCCGGCCGTCGATCAGGACGTGGCAGGGTTGCTCGTCCAATGCGGCGAGCGCGCGGGTCATGGCGATGAGCGTGGCGCCCCGGATGTTGTAGCGGTCGATTTCCAGCGCGTTGGCGGACGCGAACGACACCCGCGCAACGGAAAGCAGCTCGGCGAAAAGGGCTTCCCGCACTTCGGCGGTGAGCTTCTTGGAATCGTTGAGCCCGGCCGGAATACGCTTCGGATCGAGAATCACCGCGGCGGCGACCACCGGTCCGGCGAGCGGCCCGCGGCCCACCTCGTCGACCCCCGCGACCAGCCGTGCACCCTTGGCCAGCCGTTCTTCCTCGAGGGTGAAGGTCGGCGCCAACACTTCGATCCTGGCGGTCTTCGGCCGGGCCTGCTTGGCGCCGGCCGTATCCTTCGTGCGCGCTGCGGCGGCCGCCTTGCCCGCCGCCTTCGGCTGGGGCGAAGAAAAAAGAGAATCGGAGGAATGGCGAGTCATGATGCGGCAAGACTCGCGCATTCTCCGATTCTCCACAAGGCCCGCCGCATCGAGGGGTGGGGATGAGCGGGCGAATGTTTGCCTCCGTCGGGCATCTCACACAGCCCGTCCGAGCACCGCTTTGCGACCGCAACACCGGTGCCGGTTCGGCCGGTTCGGCGTATAAATTTGTCGCCGCTCGATCCGGCAGCATCCCAACTTTAGCCTTCGGCCGGGATCTGTGCGCCCGGCCGGAGCCCGGCAGACGACAGCAGTGCTTCTAGAGCAGGGACAGTTGCACGCCGCTGCCCTTCGGAGCGGTAAAGAGATCGGTGCGCAACGGCGTGCGACCCCGGTTCAGGCCGAATCGCTCGGAGGCGATCTCGAACCGGCGTTTAATCTGAAAGGCGTAGGGCCCCTTGCCGCGCATCCGCTTGCCCCATTCCGAATCGTAGTCCTTACCGTCCCGCATGGAGCGGATCAGCGTCAGGACATGCCGGTACTTGTCGGGATAATGGCGCAGCAGCCAGTCCTTGAAGATGGGGCTCACCTCTAAAGGCAGCCGCAACAGGATATAGCCGGCCTCCTTGGCCCCGGCGGTGGCGACCGCCTCCAGCAGGCGCTCGATCTCGTGATCGGTGAGTCCCGGGATGATCGGCGCGGCCATCGCCATCGTCGGAATTCCGGCCTCGCTTAGGAGCCGGATCGTTTCCAGGCGCTTTTCCGGCGTTGCCGCTCTCGGCTCCATCGCGCGGGCGAGCGTCCGGTCGAGCGTCGTCACTGACAGAGCGACCCGCGCCAGGCCCTTGGCGGCCATCCGCGACAGGATGTCGATGTCGCGTGCGACGAGCGCCGACTTGGTGACGATGCCGACCGGATGGTTGGCCGCCTCCAGCACCTCCAGGACCTCGCGCATGACACGCCAAGTCTTCTCGATCGGCTGATACGGGTCGGTGTTGGTGCCGATGGCGATGGTGCGCGGCTGATAGGTCGGCTTCGACAGCTCGTCCTCCAGAAGTCGCGCCGCATTCGGCTTGGCGAACAGTCTGGATTCGAAATCGAGGCCCGGCGACAGTCCCATATAAGCGTGGGTCGGCCGGGCGAAGCAGTAGACGCAGCCATGCTCGCAACCACGATACGGATTGATCGACCGGTCGAAGGAAATGTCCGGAGAGGTGTTACGCGTGATGACCGTCTTCGGCCGCTCCACCTGAACCTCGGTCTTGAAGGCGGGCAGTTCGTCGAGCGTCTGCCAGCCGTCGTCGAAGACGTGGCGGGACATCGGCTCGAAGCGCCCCGACGGATTGACGCCGGCGCCCCGCCCGCGCCGCCGGTCGAACCCAACCCGAAGCCCGGACTCGGCAATGATGTGGTTGGCGATATCGACGCCACCCGGCGCCGAGAACGCGGCGCTGTCGGCGGCCTGGACCTCTTGCATGGGATTACCTCCCGTTTCGGGTCTAGTGTTGTGAACAAAGTCCTAACATCGAGATGAGAACATTACAAGAACATTCTTGCGGCCGGTTTGTTCCCGCTGTTCATGGAACCGTCATTTGGATAGACGGGACGTCATGTTGAGCGTCTTGATCGAAGTGGGTGAGGAGCCCGGGCCGCTGGCCGCCAGCCTTCTCTCGCTGGTGCCCGGAGCCGTCGAGGGAATGGTGCGCGACGTCGTGGTGCTGGATCGCGGTCTCGGCGAAGAGGCGCGTGCTGTTGCGGAGGAGGCCGGCTGCCGGATCGCCGAGGGGGAGAGCATGGCCGGTACGATTTCGGCGGCGCGCGGCGAATGGCTTTTGTTGCTATGCGTCGGTGCGCGTCTCAGTCCCGGCTGGATCGAGGCGGTCGGCAACCACTTTTCGTTCGGACATGGAGCCGGGCCGCGTCCGGCGCGGTTTTCCAGGTCGTGGGAGGGCCGCGGGCTCAGCCGTTTCCTCGATCCGTTCGCGTGGTGGAGCCCGCCGCTTTCCTGCGGCCTGATTTTGTCGAAAGGCCAGGCGCTGTCGAAGGCCGGAAACGCGCGCTCGCTCGCGGATCTCGCCAAAGGCGTGGCCTCGGTGCGCCTCGATGCGGCGATCCGTCCCTACGCCGCCCAGCCTTAGCGTCCGGTACTCGTTACCCCGTCCCGCGCAAAGTGCTCGGCAATACCCACCAATGCGGATGCTCGGCACCGATCGCGGTGGCCGCGTCGTGCGCGGCATCCTTCGTCGCAAACAGGCCGAAGATGGTGGCGCCGGAGCCCGACATGCGCGACAGAAGGGCGCCTGCCTCAGTCAGCGCCTTGCGGGCCTCGTCGATCGCTGGCGCGATCGAGAGCGCCGGCTCTTCGAGATCGTTGCGCGCCCCCGCCAGGTAGGCGACCAGGCTCTCGATCGTCGGCCAGCCGCCGGCGACCGACGGGAGCGGCGCATTCTGCCGTTTCACGAGGCGACGGAACACCTCCGGCGTCGCGACCGGGACTCCCGGATTGACCAGGACGACGGGAACCCGCGGAAAGGCCGGCAGAGCCTGCCCGATTTCGCCGACCCCTTGAACGCGCGCGGGATGTCCGGCCAGGCACATCGGCACGTCGGCTCCAAGGCCCAGGCAGGCCGAAGCGAGATCGTCGCGGAGCCCTGGATCGGCTTCTGCGAGAAGCGCCAGCAGCGCCGCGGCGTCGGCCGACCCGCCGCCGAGGCCGGCGGCGACCGGCAGGCGCTTTTCGAGGGTGATGGAAAGGGGACCGATGCGGGTGCCTCGGGTGGCCGCGCAGTGGCGTGCCAGGTCAAGTGCTCGCATCACGAGATTGTCGGCCGCCACGCCGTCCAGGGCGGGCGCGAACGGCCCGATCAGGGTCAGTCGGTCGCAAGCGGATGGAGCGACAGCGAGCCGGTCGCCATGCTCTGCGAAGGCGACCAGGCTGTCGAGTTCATGAAAGCCGTCGGCCCGTCGGCCCGTCACATGCAGCGCCAGATTGACCTTGGCGGGCGCAAAACCTTGGCGCTCCGCCGAGCGGGTTGGGTCGACCGCGCTCACGGCCTCGGCGTCAGTCGGCGCTCTGCGGCTGGGCTACGGGCTTCTCGGCGTTGGACGCACGATCGTCGGTCCGGTCGGTGCCGGCAGGCGCGTCAGGCCGTTTCTCGACCGGTCCGAGCCCGTCCTGCAGCTTTTCGGCGATGCTCGTCATCTGCTCCGGCTCGGGTTTCGGATCGCCGCCCAAAGCCCGCTGCCATTGAAAATGCGCCTCGCGCTTACGGCCGACCCGCCAATAGGCATCGCCCAGATGATCGTTGATCGTGGGGTCGACCGGATTGAGCAGAACCGCCCGCTCCAACTGCTCGACGGCATCGTCGAAGCGGCCGAGCCGATAATAGGCCCAGCCGAGCGAATCGATGATGTAGCCATCGTTCGGCCGCAGATCGACAGCCGTCTTGATCATCTCCAGGCCTTCTTCCAGGTTGCGGTTCATATCCACCCAGGAATAGCCGAGATAGTTCAGGACTTGCGGCTGGTTCGGCACCAGCTTGAGCGCCTGGCGGAAATTCGGCTCCGCCTTGTCCCATTCGCCCAGCCGCTCGTAGGCGATGCCGCGCTGATAGAACACGTTCCAGTTCTGCTCGTCCGTGTCGTCGGCGAGGTCGACCGCCTTGTCCAGCACCTCGGCCGCGCCGGCATAGTCCTTGTCGGCCGCGAGCACGTCGGCAAGCGCCAGATGAGCCTGAAGATCGTCCGGATATTGCTCGAGCGCGCGCCGAAGATGGGTCTTCGCCTCGTCCTTGCGCTCCGCATACCAGAGGTCGAGGCCCATCTGCAGATCGGCGTTGCGCCGTAGGGCCGAATCCTCCGGGATCTTCTCGTAATAGGAAATCGCCTGGTCGAGGCGATCGCCGCGTTCGGCGATGCCGGCCAGGGCCGTCAGCAACGTATCGTCGGCCGGCGCGATGGCATGAGCCAGCTGGAAGTAGAGAAGCGCGACCTGCTGACCCTCGCCGCGATTGATGGCCTGGCCGAGAATGTAGAGGGTTTCGGCCACTCCCTGGCGCACGCTGGTCACGGGCGCTTCGATCGTCTCGCCGGCCTCGATGCGCTCACGCAGGCGCAGCAGCGGATCGTAGGCGGCGGCGATCGCCAGACCCTTGTCGATCGCGGCAAGCGCGGCGTCGCGCTGGCCTTCGCGAGCCTCGATCCGGGCGAGCGCCTCGGCTGCGGAGAGATAGGCATCGGGCGAGGTGCGGGCGTCCGTCTCGTCGTCGAGCACGGCGTTCAAGGCCTGGCGGGCGATCTCGCGCCGTTCGGCAAAGCCGGCCATCAGGCCCTTCTGGTACTGGTTGAAGATCGGGTACCAGGGCACCCCCTCAAGCTCGTCCAGACGCTGCAGGGCCTTGTCCACATCGCCGGCGCCGACCTCGGCCCAGGCCGACAGATGGCCGAGCAGCAACGCATCCAGGTCGCTGAGGTCGCTGATGTCGAATTCTTTCAGGGCGCTGTCGAACTGGCCCCGGCGCAATGCATCGATGCCCATGGCGATCCGGGCGACCTTGCCGGCCTCGGTCGAATCCCGAAGCTTTGCGGCGAGTTGCACCCCCTCGTCGAACCGGCCTGCGGCGAGGAAGGCGAACATGGCGTCCTGCTGCAACTCCGGCGCAGTCGGATCCATCTTCAGCGCCTGCTCGTAATAGTCGGTGGCGGCCGTCAGATCGCCGGCCAGCTGCGCCGCCTTGGCGGCCAGGTAGGCGCCGGAAAGGCTCTGGGTTCTCAGATCGATGCGCGGCGTCTGGGTGCTGTCATTAGCTGCGGCCGAAGCGCCGCCGACGGCGGATGCGATGGCGAGGGCACCGACGCAAACCAGCGGAAAAAGGCGCGATATCTGCACGTTCCGTTCCTTCCGAGAGGTGTCGCGCGGCAACGTTCGCGAATGCCGCATGAAAGCGCTGTCTTTGCTGGTCGGACGGCAGCGCTTCGACGCGCTGTCCTCTCCGCCAGGACTGTCCGTTTTGAATGCGCACCATGACGATTTTGCGACTCAGGGCAAGGCCCGTGGTCGGCTCGTCGGGTCAGGTGACGCGGTCGATACAGAATTCGACCACCTGAAGCAGCGCATCGCGGCTCTCCGAGGCAGGCAGCGCCTCCGCCGCCTGATAGGCCAGACCGCCATAGTGGCGAGCCCGCGCGACCGTATCGCGCAGCGCGCCATGACGCTGCAGCAGAGCCGTGGCCTGGGCGAGCGCGCTCTCGTCCGTGCGGCCTTCCTCCATCGCCTCGCGCCAGAACGCCTTTTCGGAGTCGGTCCCGCGCTGATAGGCGAGGATGACGGGCAGAGTGATCTTGCCCTCGCGGAAGTCGTCGCCGGTGTTCTTGCCGAGCATGACCGACGTCCCGCCATAGTCGAGAACGTCGTCAACGAGCTGGAAGGCGAGGCCAAGATTGAGGCCATAGCTGCGCATCGCCTCGCGCAGGGCAGTGCCCGCATCGGCGATGACAGGCCCGACCTCGGCGGCCGCGGAGAACAGCGCCGCGGTCTTCGCCTCGATCACCGAGCGATAGTCGGCTTCGGTCGTGGTCAACTTCTTGGAGGCGGCGAGCTGCCAGACCTCGCCCTCCGCGATCACGGCGGAGGCGTTGGACAAGATTTCCAGGGCGGTCAGCGAGCCGACTTCGACCATCATCTTGAAGGCTTGGCCGAGCAGGAAGTCGCCGACCAGCACGCTGGCCTGATTGCCCCAGATCATCCGGGCGGACTGCTTGCCCCGGCGCAGATCGCTCTCGTCCACCACGTCGTCGTGGAGCAGTGTGGCGGTGTGCATGAACTCGACGCTCGCCGCCAGCTTGATATGGCCCTGGCCGCGATAGCCGCAGGCCAGAGACGCCGCGATCGTCAGCATGGGGCGCAGGCGCTTGCCGCCCGACGAGATCAGATGTTCGGCGATCTGCGGGATCAGTTCGACATTGGACCCGGCCATGGCCAAGATCAGCGCGTTGACCTGATCCATGTCGGGCGCCGTCAGCTTGACGATCGGATCGATGCCGCTTTGCGGTTTGATCTCGCTGGCGAGGCTCACAATCTCACTCCGTTGATTGCGTCGGAATAGCGGTCCGGCGCGGCGGGGGCAAGCAGGAACTTGGGTCGAACGTTTCTCGGAAAGCAGGAGATCGTCATCATCCACCATCCTTGCCTCTTTGCTTCAGGCCTGCAAGAGCACCTGCAGTCGCTTGCGACGCTCGCATTCCGCCTGGTGCCTGCCGACGGCAATGACCGGACGCGAAGGGTCGTTCCAGATTTTAAGCGTCGAAAAGCCTTGGAATTCGGCATCGGGCAGGGCCATCGATCGCGAAACGGAAAACCCGATGTCGTTTTTCTGCCTCGAGCCGGTACAATGACGCTGCGGGGTTCGAGAGGGAGAAGTACCATCGAATGGAAGAATTGATCCGCTCCAACGACGCCGTGTTGATCAGCTTCGTCGAGGCACTGCTGAAGGATGCCGCCATCCCGCATTTCGTGGCCGACGGCCATATGAGCATCCTCGACGGCTCGATCGGGGTCCTGCCGCGCCGTGTCATGGTCGATCCGGAGCGGGCCGAGCAGGCGCGCCGGCTCCTGCGCGATGCCGATCTCGGTCATGAGCTCTCCTGAAGCCGATCGCAGCGCTGCCACGGCCGGGCTCGAAACGACGCTCGACGGGTTTTTCGGAGGCCGCTTCCAGCTTTTTCAGCCGCGGGGCGCCGGCCATCGCGCCGGCCTCGATGCCATGCTGCTGGCGGCGACCGTCGGCGCGAGCCAGGTCGGCCATGCGGCGGATCTCGGCGCCGGCACCGGTGTCGTCGGCTTCGCCGCTGCGGCGCGCGCGTCGATGCTCGACATGGCGCTGGTCGAGATCAATCCGTCGATGGCCATGCTGGCGCGGCAGTCGATCGAGGTGGCCGACAACGCCGGCCTCGCGCCCCGGCTGAGAGTGATCGAGACCGATGTTCTGGCCACCCGGCCGGGTCGGGAGGCGGCGGGCCTGTTCGACGAGAGCTTCGATCTCGTCCTCAGCAATCCGCCGTTTCATGAGGCCAGGGGCCGGCGGTCTCCCGATGCCCTGCGCGCCGAGGCCCGGCACATGGAGGGTACCGGCTTTCTGGATCGCTGGGTGCGCACTGCCGCCGCACTTCTGAAGTCCCGGGGCCGTCTTTCGATGATCGTGCGGCCGGAGGTCGTCGGCGAGGTGCTTGCGGCCGCCCAGGGTCGGCTCGGCGATCTCGGGCTGGTGCCCGTCCATGCGCATCCTGCCAAACCGGCGATCCGACTGCTCGTCAGCGCCCGCAAAGCGTCGCGAGGCGGGCTTTCGCTGTTGCCGCCGCTGGTGCTGCATGGGCCGGACGGTGGATTGACCCCGCTGGCCGAGGCAATCGCCGAGGGGACCGCGGACATCGCCGTCGACGGCTGAGCCGACGATATCCTTTTGCCGCGCCCCCTCGTTGCGAAACCCGGCGGCATACTTACATGGCAAGCCACGTCAATCTGCTGCAAAAGGGCGCTTTCGCGTGGCCAACACTCTCACCCGCTATCTTCCCGCCCGGTTCCGCAAGGACACCGTCCCGATTCCGGTGGTCCGGATGAGCGGCACGATCATGGCCGGCGGTGGCCGGCTGCGCAGCGGCCTGTCGCTGGCCACGGTGGCGCAGGCGCTCGACAAGGCGTTCTCCGTCAAGAAGGCGCCGGCCGTCGCCATCCTGGTCAATTCGCCGGGCGGCTCGCCGGTGCAGTCGCGCCTGATCTTTCAGCGCATCCGCGATCTGGCGGCCGAGAAGGACAAGCAGGTGCTGGTGTTCGTGGAGGATCTCGCGGCCTCCGGCGGCTACATGATCGCCTGCGCCGGCGACGAGATCATCGCCGATCCCTCGTCGATCGTCGGCTCGATCGGCGTGGTGTCCGGCTCCTTCGGCTTCGTCGAGGCGATGCACAAGCTCGGCGTCGAGCGGCGCGTCTATACGGCGGGCAAGAACAAGGTGACCCTCGATCCCTTCCAGCCGGAAAAGCCGGAGGACGTCGAACATCTGAAGACGCTTCAGATCGAGGTGCACCAGACGTTCATCGACCTCGTGAAGGAGCGTCGCGGCGCCCGGCTGTCCGACGATCCCGATCTCTTTTCCGGCCTGTTCTGGTCCGGCAAGCGGGGCCAGGACCTCGGCCTCGTGGATCGGCTCGGCGATCTTCACGGCGTGATCCGGGAGCGCTTCGGCGACAAGGCCAAGCCCTCTCTGGTTCAGCAGGCGCGGGGATGGTTCGGCCGGCGGACGCCGGCGATTGCCGGCCTCGGTCTGTTCGGACTGGACGGCGAGACGATCGGGGCCGGCGCTGCCGAGGCGCTGATTTCGGTCGCCGAGGACAAGGCGCTCTGGACGCGCTACGGTCTGTGAGTTCGTCACGGCGGCCGGACGCCGGCTGCTTTACTTGCCGAATCGCGAGGAGCATAGTCGGCGCAGGAACGGTCAGGGCCAGATCATGCCGCAGTTTATCTTTCTCGGCCTCGTCGGCGCCGCAGCCTATCTCGGCTACAAGCGGATGAAGCAGGAGGCCACCCGCGTCATGGAACGCAACCGGCGGACCGAGGCCGAAAGCCGCACCGGGGCGCAGGGCACGCTGGTGCGCGGATCCGACGGCGTCTATCGGCTGAAACGCGACTGACGCGCGTCGGCGCGTCGACATCCAGCCGATTCGCTTCGCTTTCGGCTTGACCGCTTCTCCCCGCCCATGGCAACCCGCTCATCCGTGTCCGCCCTCGGGCCGCATGAGAGGAAAGCGCCGCCATGTCCGCCATCGCCCCCCATATGGATCCCCGCCGCTCGTTCCAGGGCCTGATCCTGACCCTCCAGCGCTATTGGGCGGACTATGGCTGCGTCGTGCTGCAGCCCTATGACATGGAGGTGGGTGCCGGCACCTTCCATCCGGCGACGACGTTGCGTGCGCTGGGGCCGAAGCGGTGGAACGCCGCCTATGTCCAGCCGTCGCGCCGGCCGAAGGACGGGCGCTATGGCGAAAACCCGAACCGCTACCAGCACTACTATCAGTTTCAGGTGATCCTGAAGCCCAATCCGTCGAACCTCCAGGAGCTCTATCTCGGCTCGCTCGACGCGATCGGCATCGATCCGCTGCTCCACGACATCCGCTTCGTCGAGGACGACTGGGAGAGTCCGACGCTCGGCGCCTGGGGGCTCGGCTGGGAATGCTGGTGCGACGGCATGGAGGTGTCGCAGTTCACCTACTTCCAGCAGGTCTGCGGCATCGAATGCGCGCCCGTGGCCGGCGAACTCACCTATGGGCTCGAACGGCTGGCGATGTACGTGCAGGGGGTCGACAACTTCAGGGACATCAACTTCAACGGCCGCGAGGGCGAGGAGAAGGTCACCTATGGCGACGTCTTCCTGCAGGCCGAGCAGGAATATTCGCGCTACAATTTCGAGCTCGCCGACACGGCCATCCTGCATCGCCATTTCGACGAAGCCGAACAGCAATGCGCGGCGATCCTTGCGGCCGGCGCACCGAACGGCAAGAGCACTCTGCATGCCTGTGTCTTCCCGGCCTACGACCAGTGCATCAAGGCCTCGCACGTCTTCAACCTGCTCGATGCGCGCGGCGTCATCTCGGTCACCGAGCGCCAGAGCTACATCCTGCGGGTTCGCACGCTGGCGAAGGCCTGCGGCGAGGCATTTCTCCTGACCGAGGCCGGCGGAGCCACAGCGGCCGCTGCCTGACCGAATACGGGGGCGGCAGGACCCTTCCACGACCGAACGGCCCCGCTCCGGCGCCGACTTACAGGCGCATCCCATCGCGGGCGGGTGATGGTGGCACCAAATCGCCCCTGCTGCGTTCATGCTCCGACCCACGGAGTCAGGAGAGTGCGATGGAGTGGCGCGGGCGGCGGATGTCTCGCAATGTTCAGGACCGGCGGGGCGCCAGCTTCGGCGGCGGCGGAGGCGGCGGGATGCGCATCCCGGTCCGCGCCGGCGGCGGAGGCGGCATCGGCCTGCTGATCGTCATGGCGGTGCTGTGGCTCGGCTTCGGCGTCAATCCCCTGTCGCTTCTCGGCATGATGAACGACGGCGGCAGCAGCTATCAGACGAGCGGCAGCCAGGGGCCCGGTGTCGAAGGCACCGCCGACGAGACGGACGATTTCGTCGCCACCGTGCTGGCCGATACCGAGGACGTCTGGAACAAGCGCTTCGCCAATGCCGGCGAGGACTATCCCGAGCCGACCCTGGTGCTCTTCACCAACGTCGTCCAGTCGGCCTGCGGCACGGCGAGCGCCGCCACCGGGCCGTTCTACTGCCCGAACGACCGCAAGCTCTATCTCGACCTCAATTTCTTTCAGCAGCTTCGTAATCAGCTCAATTCGCCCGGCGACTTCGCGCAGGCCTATGTGATCGCGCACGAGGTCGGCCATCACGTGCAGAACCTCACCGGCATCCTGCCGCAGTTCAACCAGGCGCGGCAGCAGATGAGCGAAGCTCAGGCCAATGCGATGTCGGTGCGCGTCGAGTTGCAGGCGGACTGCTATGCCGGCATCTGGGCGCACGACACCGACAGCGCCGGCTATCTCGACGACGGCGATATCGATGAGGCGCTGAATGCGGCTGGCGAGATCGGCGACGATACCTTGCAGAAGCGCAGCCAGGGCGTGGTGGTGCCCGACTCGTTCACTCATGGCACGTCGGCGCAGCGTCAGACCTGGTTCCGCCGCGGCTACCAGAGCGGCGACATGAACGCCTGCGACACCTTCTCGGGCGACATCTAGGGCGACGAAATCGCACGCGAGCGCTTGCAATTCGTCAGGACGCGTGGTGTCAACGCGCCACGCGTCCTTCCTTTTGCTTGAATCGCCATGCCCGACCTTTTGATCGAACTCCGCTCCGAGGAAATTCCCGCTCGCATGCAGCGCAAGGCTGCCGGCGATCTCAGGAAGCTGGTGACCGACGGTCTGGTCGATGCCGGTCTGACATATGAGGGCGCGCGCGAATACTGGACGCCGCGCCGGCTCGCGCTGGATGTGCGCGGCGTGACGGCGAAGTCGAAGGACGTGGCGGAAGAGCGCAAGGGGCCGCGGGTCGACGCGCCGCCCAAGGCAATCGAAGGCTTCTTGCGCGGCGCCGGCCTCGCTTCCGTCGACGAGGCGGAGGTCCGATCCGATCCGAAGAAGGGCGATTTCTACGTCGCCGTGGTGCGCAAGCCCGGCCGCACGGCCGAGGCCATCGTCGCGGATCTGATGCCGGGGATCGTCCGCGATTTCCCCTGGCCCAAGTCGATGCGCTGGGGGGCGGCCTCGCGGCAGCCGGGCAGCCTGCGCTGGGTGCGCCCGCTCCATTCGATCCTCTGCACTTTCGGCCCCGAGACCGAGGAGCCGGTGGTGGTCGAATTCGAGGTGGATGGGTTGAAGTCGGACCGGATGACGGTGGGCCACCGCTTCCATGCGCCCGACGAGATCCGGGTCCGCCGCTTCGACGACTATGCGGCGAGCCTCGATCGCGCCTTCGTGGTGCTCGATGCCGAGCGCCGCAAGGACATGATCCGCCACGATGCGGAGAACCTGGCGTTCGCCAAGGGCCTGGAAGTGGTGCCCGACGAAGCGTTGCTCGAGGAAGTGTCGGGGCTCGTGGAGCGGCCGGTGACGCTGATGGGCGAATTCGACGAGGCGTTTCTCGATATCCCGCCCGAGGTCGTCCAGCTCACCATCAAGGCGAACCAGAAGTGCTTCGTCACGCGGCCGCATGGCGGCAACGGGCGGCTCGCCAACCAGTTCGTCCTGGTCTCCAACATCGCGGCCAAGGACGGCGGCGCCGAGATCGCGCGCGGCAACGGCAAGGTCGTGGCGGCGCGGCTCTCCGACGCGCTCTATTTCTGGGAAACGGACCAGGGCGACCTGCCGGATCTCTCCAGCCTCAAGCCGTCGGCGGACAAGCTCGGCCTCGATCTGTCGAAGCCGCTCGACCAGCGCATGGCCAAGCTCGATGCGCTGGGCGTCACCTTCCATGCCAAGATCGGCACGCAGGGCGAGCGCGTCCAGCGCATCGCTGCGTTGGCCGAGACGATCGCCGAGACGCTTTGGCCGGACGGCGCGGAGCTTGGTGGTGAAACGGTCTCCGTCGATACGCTGAAAGGCCTGGCGCGGCGTGCGTCACTGCTCGCCAAGGCGGACCTGACCACCGAGATGGTCGGCGAATTTCCAGAGCTGCAGGGCCTGATGGGGCGGTACTATTCCGCTCTGCAGGGCGAACATCCGTCCGTCCAGGCGGCGGTGGAGGAGCATTACAAGCCGCTCGGCCCCTCGGATCGCGTGCCGACCGATCCCGTCGCGATCGCGGTGGCGCTCGCCGACAAGCTGGACATCCTCGTCGGCTTCTGGGCGATCGACGAGAAGCCGACGGGGTCGAAGGACCCGTATGCCCTGCGCCGCGCCGCACTGGGCGTCATCCGGCTAGTGCTGGAGAATGGGCTGCGCCTCCGGATGACGGCATTGAGCGCGTCGAGCGATCTCCTCTCCTTCTTCCACGATCGGCTGAAGGTGCAGTTGCGCGAATCCGGCGCTCGGCACGATCTCGTCGATGCGGTGCTCTCCAGCGGGCGGGACGATGCCGCTTCGATCTCCCCCCTCGTGGGGGAGATGCCTGGCAAGGCAGAGGGGGGGCGAACCCAGGACGCCGACGCCGCAGTCCCCCCCTCTGGGCTGCCGCCCATCTCCCCCACCAGGGGGGAGATCAGCCAATCGGAGAAGGAAAGCTCGGCATCGGCCTTCGCGCGCGACGACCTCTTCGACATCACCCGTCGTGTCGCGGCGCTGGGCGCCTTTCTCGACACCGAGGACGGGCAGAACCTGCTTGCGGGCTTCCGTCGCGCCGCCAACATCCTGGCGGCGGAAGAGAAGAAGGGCACGCGCATCGCCGGGAGCGTCGATCTGTCGCTTCTCGCCGAGCACGAGGAAAAGGCTCTCGCCGGCGCGATCGACCGGGCGGAACTTCAGCTCGACGAAGCATTGAAGGTCGAAAACTACGAGCACGCCATGGCCGCGTTGGCCGATCTGCGCGCGCCCGTCGATGCGTTCTTCGACAAGGTGCTGGTCAATGCCGAGGACGAGGCCGTGCGCGCCAACCGTTTGGCTCTGCTCACGCGGATCCGCGAGGCGACGCAAAAGGTTGCCGACTTTTCTCGCGTCGCCGGCTGACCGCCGGCTCCTGATTCGGCTCTGATTCGACTTCGATATTGCGGCGCGGCGCGGCTGCTTCCGTGAAGCTTGCCGCAAGCTTGCTCTGCGTGGGCCGAGGCAGCCTGAAACGGGCGTTTTGCGCCATTTTCCGGCGATCTGTTAACAATTCGTGATCGCAGCGCCCGGAACCTGCCCGATTGTCGGGGGAAATCAGTCTCATACCGCAGGGAACGGCAAGTCGCTTGGCTTGGGGGACCGGAACCGTCGCGGGGGACGATTGAGCCATACGAGCGACACCGAGGGGATATCGGGAATGCAAGACGCGCCTGCTGCTGCTATTGCGGCTGCCATCAGACTCGCCTGTGCTTTGACCGCTACTGTTTTGTTGTTTTCGGCGCCGGCCCGGGCTGATTTCGATCAGCCCTGGAAGAACTCGGATCGGGCGCTCGTCATCGACGCCTACGAGTTCAATCCGATCGACTGGAAGCAGCTGATCTCCGACAAGCGGGTCGTCGGTTTCATCAACAAGGCCTCCGACGGTCTGCCGCCGGAATGGAATTGCTCGGGCAAGTCCGGCGACGAGGCGCTTCTCTGCAAGAACCGGTGGTGGAAGTACTCCGTCACCAAAGAGCTTTACATGACGCGCCGCGAGATGGCGAAGACGCTGGGCCTCAAGTGGGGCGCCTACCATCTCGGCCGTCCCGGCAATCCTCGCGAGCAGGCCGACCATTTCATCGATTTCGCCGAGCCCGAGGCCGACGACCTGATCGCGCTGGACATCGAGGACAACACCGACGAGTGGATGTCGCTTCAGGACGCCGAGATCTTCGCCAACCAGGTGAAGATCCGCACCGGTCGCTATCCGGTGCTCTACACCAACGGCTCGACCGCCAAGTGGATCGCCCAGCACAAGGCCACCTATCCGCTGCTGTCGCGCCTGCAGCTCTGGTATGCGCGCTATCGCGACGACATCACCGGGCTGTTTCCGGAGGACACCTGGCCGACCTACGCGCTGTGGCAGTTTTCCTCCATGCACAACTGCAACGAACGGTCCTGCCCCTACCGCGTGAAGGGCGCCAAGTCCGATATCGACGTCAACGTCGCGTCCCTGGACGTCGCCGGACTGCGGGCCGCCTGGCCGTTCGATGGCCTGGTCGAGAAGCAGGACGAGGTTCCTGCGACGAGCCCGTGGGCTTTGGTCGCCGATCTGGGCGGCAAGGCTCGCCATGCGATGGATGTCGTCGGTGGTGCGCTGTCGAAGGCGATCGAGGCGAGTGAAGTCCAAGTCGCTGCCGCAGCCGACCGTGCGACAGAGGATGCTGACGGCTCGCTGAATACGGTCGTGGCTGCTTACGGCCCTGGTGCGGAGCGCCACGCCGTCGATCCGCTGCGTCTTCTCAACCAGGCCGCCTTCGAGGAGCACAAAGTCGGCGACTGGAAGCACGCCGCACCCGAGGTCGCCATTCCGCAGCCCCGCCCGGACGCCGAGACGGCATCCAAGGAAACGCCTGCGGCCGATGAGACCAAGCCTGCGGTGAAGACGGCCTCCGCGGCCCCCTCGGTCCTGAGCGGGCTCGACCAGGCCAAGGAAGAAATGCAGGCGATCGGCTCGATCGTCTCGCGGACCTACCACCCCGTCGATGCCGCCGTTTCGGCCGGCGACAGGAAAAAGTCCGCGGCGAGCCGGCTTGTGCCGCTCACCAAGGATCAGAAGTCCAAGCTCCTCGACATCATTCGTGCCGCCGATGCCCAGCGCAAGAGTTCGATGCTGTCCATGCCGGCCTATGTGCTGTCGCAGGCACTGCCGCACGGTGCCGAGCGCGGTCCTCGTCTGACGAGCTTCGCATCGGCAGAGTTGCTGCCGGCCGATAGCGTCGATCAGCGTGTGCTGATGGCGTTCGAAACCACGCGCTAAGCCCGTCTTTGCCGGGGCGCGAGTGCCGTCCCGGCAAGCTGAGTTTCTCGCTTCAGGCCGGCGGTCCGCATCGCCGGCTTTTTTGGATCCGAGGGAACCAAAGGCGGTGCTGACGGGTTGTTCGGTAGGCTGGAAAAGTGTCCAGCCGTACAGTGCGGAGTCAGCACGATGAATAATCGGACGATCGGCTGGATCATCGGCATTATCGTCGTTTTGATCATCATTTGGTTCGTTTGGGATTGGTCGGCCCAGGACGCGGCGGTGGCGCCGGCTCCGGACGCGGCGACGACCACGACGCAATAATACCGATCCTACTCGGCTCCTTTTTGAGTCCTCATGGAGCGGCGGCTTAGCCGCCGCCTGCCCACAGTGTTTTGTGACTGGCGCCCATGAGCCGGGCTGCCGGCCTCTGTGCATTTGCGTTCTTGATGGATGAGGAAGTCGCCGGGCTGCTATAGGCTGGGCCGATGACGATCGTGATTCCCGTGTCGCCGGATGCTACCCGGCAGGCTGCAAGCTGTCTGCGCGATGGCGGACTGGTGGCCATCCCGACCGAAACCGTCTACGGGCTTGCCGCCGATGCCACCAACGGACCGGCGGTCGCCCACATTTTCGAGGCGAAGGGGCGGCCTCGCTTCAATCCTTTGATCTGCCATGTCGACAGTTTCGCCATGGCGGCTGCGATCGTGACGTTCGACCCCGTTGCCGAGAGACTGGCAACGGCCTTTTGGCCGGGAGCCCTCACGCTGGTCCTGCCGGCGCGGTCGGGTTCGGATATCCACCCGTTGGTGTCGGGGGGACTGCCGACGCTCGCCGTCCGCTCGCCGCGCGGCATTGCGCTCGATCTCATTGCCGAACTCGGCCGTCCCGTCGCCGCGCCGAGCGCCAATCCCTCGGGGCGTGTCAGCCCGACCACGGCCGAGCATGTCCGGCGCGGGCTGGACGGTCGGATCGACATGATCCTGGACGGCGGCCCCTGTCCGATGGGCCTGGAATCGACCATCGTGAAACCGGCGGGCGATCATCTTCTGCTGCTTCGCGCCGGAGCCGTCGCCGTCGAGGACATCGAAGCGGCCGCCGGTCTGCCGGTGGTGCGCGTCGCGCCCGGGGCCGCGGTGCAGGCGCCGGGACAGCTCGCCTCGCACTATGCTCCTGCGGGCTTGGTTCGCCTCGATGTCCAGTTCGTAGAGCCGGGCGAGCATCTCATTGCCTTCGGACCCGATCCGATCGAGGGACAAGACGCCGCCGCCGCCGTGATCAACCTCAGCCCGACCGGCGACCTGCGCGAGGCGGCGGCAACGCTGTTTTCGGCGCTGACGGCGTTCGACCGGCCGGAGGTGATCCGGATCGCCGTCGCCCCTGTCCCGAGCCACGGCCTGGGCGAGGCGATCAACGACCGGCTGCACCGGGCAGCGGCGCCGCGCGACTCCCGTTGAATTTTCAAGCGACCATCGCACCGGCACGTGGGCTCCCGCCGCATGGATGGGTGCCTTGCGGCCATCATGCTGCGCTGCGCTCGACGGGACGCGCCGACAGGTCTAATGGGCGGCCTATGTCAAATCATCGCACGTCCCTGTCTCCGGATCTTGCCGATCGCTTCGCCGCCATCGTGGGCCCCGCCCATGCGCTGCGCGAGGACAGCCTGATCGAACCCTATCTGCACGAGCCGCGCCAGCGCTTCACCGGCCGCTCGCGCCTGGTCCTGCGCCCGCGCGACCGCGACGAAGTAGCGGCGATCATGCGGCTGGCCTCCGAGACCCGAACGCCGATCGTGCCGCAGGGCGGCAACACCGGGCTCGTTGGCGGCCAGCAACCGTTGTCGGACGCCGAGGTGCTCCTGTCTCTGTCGCGCCTCGACCGCATCGTCGAGGTGGATCCCGTCGGCCGTACCATGCTGGTCGAAGCGGGCGCGGTGCTGGCCCGCGTCCAGCAGGCGGCGGACGAGGCGGACTGCCTGTTTCCGCTGTCGCTCGGCGCCGAAGGCTCCTGCCAGATCGGCGGCAATCTGGCCTCCAATGCCGGAGGCATCGGCGTGCTGGCCTATGGCAACGCGCGCGACCTCTGCCTCGGCCTGGAGGCGGTTCTGCCCTCGGGCGAGATCGTTCACGGACTCAGGCGGCTTCGCAAGGACAATCGGGGTTATGATCTGCGCAATCTCCTGGTCGGATCGGAGGGCACGCTCGCCGTCATAACGGCCGCCGTCCTGAAGCTCTTCCCCAAGCCGGCCGGGCGCGAACTGGCCTATGTCGCGCTCGAGACGCCGGAGGCCGCGCTGGCTCTCTTCCAGGAGGCTCAGGCGCGCGCCGGCGTGCAGCTCACGGCCTTCGAACTGATCCCTCGGATCGGCGTCGACTTCGCCTTACGCCATGTGTCCGGACTCCGCGACCCGCTGGCGGCGATCCATCCCTGGTACGCGCTGATCGAAATCTCCTCGGGCCGCTCGGCCGAGGATGCGCGCGAAACCATGGAAACCGTGCTCGGCGCGGCATTCGAAGCCGGCGGAATCGTCGACGCCGTGATCGCGCAGTCGCTTGCCGACGCCGCCATGTTTCGCCGGATGCGCGAGGAGTTGAGCTGGGCCCAGATTCCCGAAGGCGGCTCGATCAAGCACGACATCGCCGTGCCGGTGGCCCGGGTACCGGACTTCCTGCGCCGGGCCGACGCGGCCGTCCTGGCGGCGATACCGGGAGCGCGGATCGTCGCCTTCGGTCACCTCGGCGACGGCAACATCCACTACAATATCTCCCAGCCCGTCGATGCCGACCGCGACGCTTTTCTCGATCGCTGGAAGGAAATGAATAACATCGTCCATGGTATCGTCCGTGAACTCGACGGGACCTTCTCGGCCGAACACGGTATCGGCCAGCTCAAGCGGGACGAACTCGCTCAGACGGGAGATCCCACGGCGCTGGCGCTGATGCGCCAGATCAAGGCGGTCTTCGATCCGCACGGCATTCTGAACCCCGGAAAAGTTATTTAGAATCTTTTCTATTGTGATCCTGATAACCTTCGCTGAAGTGATAAACACTTAACCGAATTTCTTAGCATGAGTGCAAGGGCACCTCTGTAGCTTCTCGACATTCGGTCGGACCTACCGACCAGTGAGAGACCGAAACATCGGCTCTCAGGAGGCAAAGACAGAGGCGTCAACAATGAGCACCGTGTCCAATATCGAGATGGCAAGGCCCGAGTGGGCCAGCGCGCCGATCAGACTGGATCCCAGTCTCGACGGCTATCAAAGCGTCGAGATGACCAAAGCCGGCGAAAAGATCTCCTATCGGGTCAGCCGGCGCGGCGCCGTCGTTCGCCGCACGCTCGACCAGTGCCAGATTCCGGTGTCGGTCGCTCTGGCGCCCCGGGCTTTCCGCGGCGTTGCGGCGCGTGCCATGGAAGACGACGCGGGACACGTGACCGTCACGCTGGAACTGCTGCACGACGATCCGCTGCTGTCGGTGCCGCTGCTGGTCGCCTCCGATCTTTACGACGTCGCGGCCGACTGGCGCGGATGGTCGGACCTCTACAGCCTTCCGATGCTGATGATCGAGGCGGACGGGCAGGCTCGTCCGCTGGAGGATTCTCTCGGAATGGTGCGATCCAGCCAGCCGGCGCCGCGTCGCCGCTCGCCCAATCGTGGTCGTCGTCCGCGCTTCCTGGCGAGACGCAAGCCGGGCCTCGGCGTGCGCATGGTCGTCGAGGGCAAGGAAATCATCGCGCGGAATTGACGCGTCGCGCGGGGGAAACGTCTCTCCCGCGCAAGCAGGCTCACCGGATCGGAAAAGACAGCATCCACAGGGCCGAGAACACCAGGCCGAAGAAGATGATCCAGCCGAACAGGCTGTTCGATTTGAACAGCAGCAGGCACTGATCCGGATCGTCGATGTCGAGCGTGGCGATCTGCCACGTCATCTGCATGGCGCCGATCGCCAGCCCCGCATAGGCCGGCCAGCCGGGGCCGCCATCGGCGCCTGCCGTGGCGAAGGCCAGCGCCATCAAGACGATCGTGCCGCAATAGAGGACGGCGAGCATGAGCTTGGTGCGCTCGCCGAACAGACGCGCCGTCGATCGTACGCCGACCAGGGCGTCGTCCTCCTTGTCCTGATGCGCATAGATCGTGTCGTAACCGATCGTCCACAGCACGCATGCGGCATAGAGCAGCAACGGCGACAGGGTAAGCGAGCCCCAGTAGCCGGCCCAGCCCATCAGCGCACCCCAGGAAAAGGCGAGGCCGAGGCCGAACTGCGGCCAGTCGGTGAAGCGCTTCATGAACGGATAGATCGCGACCACGGCGAGCGAGGCGATGCCGAGCAGGATCGCGAAAAAATTGAACTGCAGCAGCACGACGAACCCGACCAGCGCCTGCACGAGCAGGAACAGCTTGGCCTCCAGCCGCGTCACGCGGCCGGACGGCAGCGGCCGCGACCGGGTGCGCGCCACCTTGGCGTCGATCTCATGGTCGACCAGGTCGTTGTAGGTGCAGCCGGCGCCGCGCATGGCGATCGCGCCGATCACGAACAGGGCCAGATGCCAGCCCGAGGGCAGGCCGGTGTGAACCGCAGTCGGCGCTATCTTTTGCGGCGCGAGGGCCGCCGCCCACCAGCACGGCCACAGAAGCAGTTGCCAGCCGATCGGACGATCCCAGCGGGCCAGTTGCGCATAGGGCCACAGGCCGCGTGGCAGCAGTCGATAGACCCAATTGTTAGACGGCGCATCGGATACACGGTCTACGGATGACGCGAGGCCGCCTCTGAGATTCGTCATGTTCGGAGAGTGCCTGCGACGGTTCATCCGTCAAGGACTTTTCGTTGCCATCGGCAACTTATACAGAATTGTTAGCATCGAGGATGCGTTGCCGGAAGGGTTGTTTATCAACATTCCAGACTAGCGGTCGTTGCGCGGGCATCGTGCCATGCCGCGCCATTTGGTCTTGACCTTGGCCGTCGCGCATCCGTAATTGGCTTACTCGATCGACCTGCGATATAGACGGCCAACCCATGACCCTAAACGTTCTCCTCATCGGATCCGGCGGCCGTGAGGACGCTCTCGCCTGGAAGCTGGCGCAGTCGCCTGAACTCGGCAATTTCTATGTCGCGCCCGGCAATCCGGGCATGGCCGCCTGTGCCCGTTTCGCCGAGTGCGACGTCGACGACCATTCGTCGGTGATCGGCTTCTGCCGCGACAAGGCGATCGACCTGGTCGTCGTCGGACCCGAGGCGCCGCTCGTTGCAGGACTGCCGGACTCTCTGGAGGCGGCCGGCATCCTCGTCTTCGGTCCATCGGCGGCAGCCGCACGGCTCGAAGGCTCCAAGGCCTTCACCAAGGACCTGTGCGAGCGCATGGACATTCCGACGGCGCGCTATGGCCATTTCCGGGCACTCGACGAGGCCGAGGCCCATCTGCGGCGGGTCGGCGTGCCGATCGTGGTCAAGGCCGACGGGCTGGCCGCCGGCAAGGGCGTCACCGTGGCGACGACGCTCAACGAGGCGCTCGGCGCGGTGCGTGCCTGTTTCGATGAGGGGGCCGGCGCCCGCGTGGTGATCGAGGAATATCTCGAGGGCGAGGAGGCGAGCCTGTTCTGCCTGTGCGACGGCGAGCAGGCGCTGCTGTTCGGCACGGCTCAGGACCACAAGCGCGCCTTCGACGGCGATCGCGGGCCGAACACCGGCGGCATGGGTGCCGTCTCGCCAGCCGCCGCCATGACGCCGTCCCTGGTCCGGCGTGCCATGGACGAGATCATCCGTCCGACGCTCGCCGGCATGAGAGAGGCGGGAACGCCGTTCAAGGGCGTGCTTTACGCCGGGCTGATGCTGACCGAGCAGGGTCCCAAGCTCATCGAATACAACGTGCGCTTCGGCGATCCCGAATGCCAGGTGCTGATGATGCGCCTCGACAGCGATCTCCTGCCGATCCTGCTCGCCGTCGCCAAGGGCGACCTGTCGGGCGTCGAGCCGCAATGGTCCGAGGACGCCGCGCTGACGGTGATCATGGCGACGCGCGGCTATCCCAGCCCCTACGCCAAGGGCAGCGTGATCGGATCGCTGCCGGAGGGAGACGAGCGCAGGCACGTCTTCCATGCCGGCACGCGGCTCGAAGATGGCCGACTGCTGGCTAGCGGCGGACGCGTACTCGCCGTCACCGCCCGGGGGGGCACCGTCCGCGAGGCGGCGAGGCGCGCCTACGAGGCCGTCGAGCAGGTCGATTGGCCGGAGGGCTTCTACCGGTCCGACATCGGCCACCGGGCGATCATGCGCGAGACCTCCTGACCATCAAATTGACCGTTGTGACCCGCTGGTCCTCGGCCGGAGAGGGAAGCCGAAGGCTTAGCCGCCGGCGGCCGTGACGCCTTCGACGGCGGCGGCGGCATCGTCCAGCTGGGTGAGGAAGCCCCGGATGAAACGGGCGTTCTGCCCGAGATCGTAGGGCAAGGTGAGCGAGGTCGACCGCATCTCGACGCGGGTTTCGTCCGCCACCTCATGGATGCGGATGACGATTTCGCTCGGGAAGGCGAAGACCGGACTGCGGGCGACGGCCGTGATGACGTAATCCTGGGCGTCGGGCCGGCTCGCCGGATCGGGAGCAGGTCCCTGGGCCTCGTCGTCCTCTGTCAGCGCGGTGCCGCCGGCGGCCGCCCCGTCCTGCAGGTCGTTGGGCAAAGCCTCCGATGCGGGTTCCGGTGGAACCGGCGCGCCGGCGATGACGCTTTCGACGGACCATCCCTTCGCATCCAGCACGTCGCGAGCGACCGTGTTGATCTGGGCGGCGCTCGCCCTGAAGCGACGTCCGCTCAGCGTCTGATCGGGAGAGGCCGTGCCGGTGGTCCGGATCTCGCCGAGCGCGCGGGCCTGGATCGTGCCGACGGGAACCGCTTCCTCTTCTCCGGTCACAGCCCAGTTGACGCGGGGATTGGCTTCCCACAGGGCGGCCGCCAGAACGAAGGGGGCCAGAACCAGAAGCGCCAAGAGCAGGGCGGAAACCGCACGTCCGCCGCCATGATCGCCTTTGCGCCAGACCCGCTGCAGCACCAACAGCGACAGCAACAGGGCCAGCGCGGCAAGGCCGCCGGTCAGGCCCAGCAGCATGAAGAGGGCGTTCAGCTCGACCACGCCGAGGCGGTAGAGCAGGATCGTGACCGGCAGCAGGATCAACGAAAAGGTCGCGAGCCGCCACGCCCAACCCGCGGCACGCAGGCGTCGGGTGAGGTAGTGGCCGGCCATCCTGGATCCGGCATATCGGGCGGCGATGCTCATGGCTTCTGATACCTCAGAACGGGATTCTGACCAATGCACGCCATGGCTTCCGGTCTTGGCGTCGTCCGGCATGGCCCTGAAACCGCGACATTTTAGGGGCGGCTCTTGCCGTTCCGTCTCGGCCCTGCATGTTCATTCGCTCGTGCTGTCTGTCATCGAGCCTTCATGCAAGCTTTCCTGCTCGACTATTCGGCCCTGATCGGTTTGGTCATCGTGGCCTTGGTCTTCGTATCCTTCGCAATGGAGCTTTATCCGCCGGAAGTGTCGGCGACGGCCGGAGCCGTTGCCTTTCTGGCGCTCGGCTACATCAATGGAGACCAGTTCACCGAAGTGTTCTCCAACAGCGCGCCGATCACCATCGGAGCGATGTTCGTCCTGTCCGGCGCGCTGATCCGCACCGGAACGCTGGAAGGCGCGGCCAGCCGCATCGTCGCCAGCGCCGAGAAGCGTCCGCGACTGACGCTTGCGGCCATGGTCGCCGGGACGCTCGTCGCTTCCGCCTTCATGAACAACACGCCTGTCGTGCTGGTGCTGATCCCGGTGGTCATCGAACTGGCCAAGAAGCTCGACCTCGCCCCGACGCGGCTTCTGGTTCCGCTCTCCTTCGTCGCCATTCTCGGCGGCACCTGCTCGCTCATCGGCACCTCGACCAACCTCCTGGTCGACGGCGTCGCCCGCAACAACGGCCTCGAACCGTTCTCGATCTTCGAGATCACGCCGATCGGCATTGTCGCGGCGACGGTCGGCGTGGCCTTCCTGGTCTTTGCGGGGCGGTATCTGCTGCCCGACCGAGCTTCCGCCGTCGATGCGCTGGGTGCCGTCAATGCCGGCGGCTACCTGACCGAGGTGGTCGTCGGCGAAGGCGCCGCCTCGATCGGAAAGCAGCTGAAGGACATCGCCGAGCTTTCCACGCGCGGGGTCCGGGTGGTGGCGCTCAAGCGTGGGGGCAATCATCTGCGCGCCAATCTCGGCGAGCAGGAACTGCAGCGGGCCGATCGCATCATTCTGGTGGGCACGCCGGAGGAAATCCTGACCCTCAACGACAGCGAGGACTATCGGGTGGCGCGGGTCGCCAAGCGGTCCAAGGACGAGGCGAGCATCGTCGCCGAGGCGACCGTGGCGCCATTCCGGCGCGGCATCGGACGGCGGATTTCCGATCTGGTGGAGCTGTCCGGCTCGGGCGTCGCGGTCCTCGGCGTGGCCCGCCATCGCCATCTTCCCGGCCCCTCGCTTTCGGAAACGCGGCTGCGTCCGGCCGACCGGCTGCTGCTCGAAGGTCGCCCGGAGGCGATCGCCCGCATCGCCGAAGCCAACGACCTCATCGGCGTCGACGTCACCAAGGCGCGCTCCTTCCGCCGCTCCAAGGCACCGTTGGCGATCGGCGCCCTGGCGGCCGTCGTCATTCTGGCTGCCATGGACGTCGCCCAGATTCAGATCCTCGCCTTTCTGGCCATCGCCGGATTGCTGCTGGTGCGCGTGTTCGACGCGGATGAAGCCTGGCGTTCGATTCGCGGCGACATCCTGATCCTGATCTTCGCCATGCTGGCGATCGGCCAGGGCATGGAGCAGGCCGGTGCGATCGACCTGCTGGTCAAGACGGCGGAGCCGCTGATGCGCGATGCGCCGCCGTTCCTGGTGCTGGTCATCGTCTATGCGATCTGCTCGGTGCTGACGGAGATTGTCACCAACAACGCGGTCGCGGTGATCCTGACACCGGTGGTGATCAGTCTGGCCGTGTCGCTGGGAATGGAGCCGCGCAGCCTCGTGGCGGCCGTCATGTTCGGCGCGTCGGCCTCGTTCGCCACGCCGATCGGCTACCAGACCAACACGCTGGTCTATGCCGCGGGCAACTACCAGTTCCTGGATTTCGTGAAGATCGGCGTGCCGATGAACATTCTCGTCGGCCTGGCAAGCTGTATCGCCATCAGCTTCTATTACGGGCTCTGAAGCCCGAAAGGGCAAAGACTGGCCGCCCCCGCTATACCAGCGGGCTGCGCCGCCGCCCCTGCAGAAGCCGGGCGGAACGGATGGCCGACTGCGCCGCCGCCAGCCGCGCGATCGGCACCCGAAAGGGTGAACAGGAGACGTAGTTCAACCCGACCTGCTCGAAGAAGTCGATCGAGGCGGGATCGCCGCCTTGCTCGCCGCAGACGCCGATCGGAATGTCGGGCCGTGTCCGCCGGGCCTTGTCGACGGCCAGCCCGATCAACTCGCCGACACCCTCGACATCGACCGATTGGAACGGATCCCGCGCGAGAATGCCCTGCCGCTCGTAGGTCGCCAGAAAGTTTGCCGAATCGTCGCGCGAAATGCCGAACACCGTTTGGGTGAGGTCGTTGGTGCCGAAGGACATGAAGTCGGCGATGTCGGCCAGCGTATCGGCGCGCACCACCGCGCGCGGCAGCTCCACCATGGTTCCGACGTGATAGGTCACGCTGGTGCCGCGCTCGGCCATGACGAGCTCGGCGACCTTGTCGATCCGTGCCTTGACGAAGTCGAGCTCTTTGCGAAGGCTGACCAGCGGCAGCATGATTTCCGGGACCACGGCCGCGCCGGCCCTGGCGCCCGCCTCGATCGCCGCTTCCAGGATCGCCCGCGTCTGGATCTCGGCGATCTCCGGATAAGAAATGGCCAGCCGGACGCCGCGGTGGCCGAGCATCGGGTTGAATTCCTTCAGTGCGATGATGCGTTCGCACAACGCGTCGGCGTCCATGTCGAGCAGCCGGGCGGTTTCCTGGACCTCCGCCTCGCCCTTCGGCAGAAATTCGTGCAGCGGCGGATCGAGCAGCCGGATGGTGACGGGCAGTCCCGCCATGATCTCGAACAGCTCGATGAAGTCGGACCGCTGCATCGGCAGGAGCCGGTCGAGGGCGGCCCGGCGCCCGGCCTCGTCCGCCGCGAGGATCATCTCGCGCATCGCCTGGATCCGTTCGCCGTCGAAGAACATGTGCTCCGTCCGGCACAGGCCGATTCCTTCCGCACCGAAGGTTCGCGCCGCTCGGGCCTCGCTCGGAGTCTCGGCATTGGTGCGCACGCGCATCCGCCGCGCCCGGTCGGAATAGGCCATCAATGCGGCGAAGTCGCCGGTGAGCGAGGGAGTGCGCAGCGCCGTCCGGCCTCGGATCACCTCGCCCGTCGAACCGTCGATGGTGATCCAGTCGCCGTTGCGAAGCGTCTGCTCCTGCGTCGTGACGGTTCCGGCGTCGAGATTGATGCGCATCCAGCCGGCCCCCGTCACGCAGGGCTTGCCGATGCCGCGCGCGACGACGGCCGCGTGGCTCGTGGTGCCGCCGCGAACGGTGACCACGCCCTCGGCCACATGCATGCCGTGAATGTCTTCGGGAGAGGTCTCCGTGCGCACCAGGATCACCGGACGGCCTTCGGCCGCCAGCGCCTGGGCCTGCTCGGCCGTGAAGGCGATCACGCCGGTCGCGGCTCCGGGCGAGGCCGGCATGCCCTTGCCGACGAGCTGCAGCGCGTCGGAGCGCTCGATGGTCGGATGCAGCAGCTGGTCCAGCGAGTTGGGGTCGATGCGCAGCAAGGCCTCTTCCGGATCCACCAGGCCTTCGCCGACGAGTTTGACGGCGACGCGGATCGCCTCGGCGGCGTTGCACTTGGCGATGCCGGACTGGAGCAGGAACAACTCGCTGTCGCCGACCATGAAGCTCACCTCGACGGCATCGCCGACATGCGCTTCGAGGCGGCGTACGTGGTCCGCGAGCTGATCGAGGGCGGCGGGAAAGAGGGGCCGATGCTGCGGTTCGTGCAGTTTGCCCAGATCCCAGACCTCGCCGCCATTGCCGAACTGGTCGCGGTCGCGGACGCCGAGGACGAATTCGCCTGTGAGGCGCGATTCGCCGGTGGCGAAGTCGCGCGACAAGGCCCGCCCGGTGCCGGAATTTTCGTCCCGTTCGTTGAAGATCATGGCATGGACGGTTACCGCAAGGCCGGCATTCTCGGGAACGCCGTGTGCTGCGCGGAAGGTTCGCGCCACCGGTTTGCGCCAGCTGGCGAAGCATGCCTCGATCGCCTGATAGAGCTGTTCCAGCGGCGTTTGCGGCAGCGTCTCGCCCAGTTCGTCTTCGAGATAGGTCAGATAGGCGGCGATCAGCGCGCGCCATTCATCGGCCGTCGCGGGCTCGTCGGAGGTCCAGCCGGACTTCTGGCGCTCCTCGTCCGCCAGATCCTCGAAGTCCGCCGGATCGACATTGTAGACAAGCGCGGAGAAGGATTCGATGAAGCGCCGGTAGCTGCGGAACGCGAAGGCCTCGTCGCCGAGCTCCGTCGCGATCAGCTCCACGGTCCGGTCATTGAGGCCGAGGTCGAGCACGGTCTCGGCAAGACCTGGCATTCGGACCTTGGCGCTTGTGCGCACCGCCAGCAGCAAGGACCGCTCGCCGTCGAACTGGCGGCCGGTCACCTCCTCGAGCCATTCCACCGCCGCGCGGATATCGGCCCTGGTCTCCTGCGTCAGCTCCTTGTGGAGCGCGGCTTGCCGCCAAGCGGAGGTGGAGATCGTGAAGCCTGGGGGGACCGGAAGGTCGAGCGAGGCCAGGAGGGCGAGATTGGCCCCCTTGAAGCCGAGCGCTTCGGCCGCGTCGGACGTGCGATCGGCGGCGCCCCGCTTGAAGGTGAAAATCCGCTTGGTCATCGCCGTGTCGACAAATCCGGTGCGCTAGAACGTCAATGCGGAGCCACTCCGCCCAGACGTTCTAGCTTACCGGCCAAGCTAGGGCCAATCCATCCCTCTGCCAGCCGCCCCGGTCGCCGCACCATCCTGATGACGAGAGCCGGATTCCCAAGCAAAAGGCCGCTCCGATGTTGCGCGAAGCCGTGAGACGCGGGCCTAGAGATGCGCGTCGAGCACCGCCGACATCTCATCCGGCGACAGCGCGCCGGCGTACTTGTCGCCGTTGATGAAGAACGTCGGCGTGGCGTTGACGCCGAACGATTCGCCGGCTTTCTGCACTTCCATGACCTTGCCCTGCAGATCCTTGTCGTTCAGGCATTGGGTGAACGTGTCTTGGGTGAAGCCGGCGAGCTTGGCGAGTTGCAGCAGCGCGACCGAGGGCTTTTCGGCCCGGGCCCAGGTGTCCTGCTGCTCGAACAGCACGTCGGTCATGGCCGTCCGGCGGTCGCCCGGCGCGCACCGCGCCAGCATGAAGCCCGAAAGGGCGAGCGGATCGAACGGGAACTCGCGCAGGATGAACTTCGCCTTGCCCGTGTCGACATAGTCCTTCATGACCACGGGCAGCGTCTCGGCGTGAAAGTCGGCGCAGTGGCTGCAGGTCAGCGACGCATATTCGACGATGGTCACGGGTGCATCGGCATCGCCGACGACGACGTCGGGCAGGGGCTGTGTATCCATCAGCTTGGCGACGTCCACGCTGCCCTGCGCGGCCGGCGCATCGACGGCGGCCGACTTGGCGGTCTGTTCGGCGGGCTGCTCGGCCTGGGCGACGATCATCTGCTCGACCTGATCGTTGGCCTGATCCTCGGCCTCGTCGAAACAGCCGGCGAGCGTCAGCAGCGCGGCTCCGGCCAGAAGGGTCCCAGCCAGCCGCAGGGGGGATGTCGCAGGGTTCTGGCGCGGCTTTCCGGCGTGTCTCGGCAAACGGTTCATCGACTCTTCACCCTTTTTGCTCTCGGCTTTGCTTACTGGCTGCGACGCGGCAGTCCCTGAAACCACGACGACCGAGGGGTTTCTAGAAAGAGATTGTGTCTTTTCCAACAGGAAAAGGCGCTTTACCGGGCCGTCGGGCGATCACTTGGGCGTGCGCCGGCGCTGAGCCAAGCTCTCGCCATAGGCCGTCAGCGCTGCCCGCAGCGCCGGATCCTCGATGGTCTGCGTCAACTCGGCGATCTTCCGGCGCTCCTCGGCACCGAGCGTGCGCAGCGTCGGCTTGTGGCTCGGCCGCTCGACATGGACCGGCCGCTGCACGATTTGGATCCTGGCCACGGCGGCAAAGCCGAACATGGCGTTGACCCGGGCGATCAGTTCGCCGGTCTGATGCTGCAGGAAAAGCGCGCCGGACCCCTCGCAGGCGACTACCAGCGTCGCAGGCTCGAACGGATCGTCCTCGCTGCGGCGCGGCGGCCAGCGCAGCCGTTCCGGTCGGGAGATTCCAGCAAGGCGAGCGCCGACGATATCGGCCCAGGACACCGCCAGCGCCGAGCTCATGCCGGCCTTCTTGACCAGAACCGGATCGAGGATGTCGGCGGCGATATCGCCGAGCGGCCGCGTGCCCGTCCGCTTTCGCCCGCCTCTCGGTTGCTGCTGCCTCGCCATGGCCGACTAGCCCCCGGGCGTAGCCGAAAGAAGCCGGCTGCGAGCCTCTGTGAGAAGCGTGCGACGTCGCAAGTCCGTCAGGACGACAGTCAGGAAGCCGAAGATGATGCACAGGCTCCATTCGTTCAGGAAGATGCCGTGAAACGAACCGAACAGAAAGACCAGAAACACCATCGCCACCGAGGTCTCCTTCAACTGTCGATCCGCCGGTCCGCGGAACACCTCCCAAAGGAAGGCGCCGAAGATGGCGAGAAGCAGTATGAGGCCGACCACCCCGCTGCTCAAGGCGGTATCCAGGATCAGATTGTGCAGGTGGAGGTATTCCCGGATGAATTCCGAGCCCATCGAGGCCGCCTCGGCCGCTGCCTCGACGCGTTTCGTCGGTCCGACGCCGATCACCGGGTGTTCCGCGATGACGGCGAGACCGCCCTGCCACATGGCGCCGCGGACGCCGATCGAGCTCCGCAATTCGCGGCCCTGCATGAAGGAGTCGAGCTGTGCGTGAGCCTCCATCACGCGGCCTGCTACGAACCCCGGCAGTGGAGACAGGGCGATCGCGGCCAGCGCGACGGTGGCGGCGATCGCCGCCAGGCGGGCACGACCGGCGCGCACCATATGGCGCAGCGCGGCGATGGCGTCGAAGGCCGCGATCAGGATGATGATCGGCCAGACCGCTCGCGTTCCGCTCAGAATGGCCGGGACCGCGGCGATATAGAAGAACGCCGGTCCCGTCGCCAAGCCTGCCGGGAGCCTGCCGGCTGGAAGACGGCTGATCACGCCGATCGCGGCCGCGAGAAAGCCGAAGACCGCTTCGTTGATGCCGAGCCCGACGCGACCGCTTTCGCTCAGCGGCATGGTGAAGGTCAGGATGAAGACGGCGCCGACGCCGACCCGTGCCCCGAGCGCCATGGCCTTGGCGGGATGGGGAACGAGGCAGATGCCCAAGGGCAGGAAGATCGAGACCAGGATAATGGCGTCATAGGCGATCTGGCGATTGTCGGTGAGCGGCTCGCCTCTGACGATGCTGAGGCCGGTCGACCAGACGAAATAGACTACGACGGCGACGGTGAAGGGGGGCGACGCCAGGCGACGGACCCGATGCCAGCCGAAGAAGAGGTAGATGCCGATCCCCGCAAACAGCACCAGCAAGCCTTTGCCCAGCAGCTCGGCCATCGCCAGAAGCGCAAATGTCAGGGCCAAAAGGGACGTGTCGAAGCGTCTGCGCCAGAACAGCCAGCGCCTGAACGTCACGAGCCTCCTCCTGCCATGGCATAGAGCAGGCGATGGGCCAGGTCGCGGGTGCGGAAGGCCAGCGTCGGCAGGCGTTGCCAGGGTTTGAGCTTCATCGAAGAATACTTGATCCCGCCGTCGAGGATCGATGCGCGGGTGCGGGGGTTGGTCTTGATCAGATTCGGCCAGACGGCGCGCACCCGCAGCCCGAACGCCCAGCCGCGTTCGAGAGCCACGTCATAGGGCAGGCGCATGGGCCGGAGACCGTCGATCAGCCGTTCTGCGGCCTTCCGGTTGACCAGATAGCCCGCGCCGCTGCCGGTCGGGCCCCAGGTGCCGATGCCGAGGCGATGGCGGACACCGATCTTGCGGATCGGGCGAATCAGCGGATTGCGATGATGGTAGAGCTTCACGACGTCCCAATCGTCGGTCGAGAGGATCTCGTCGATATGGGGCAACAGTTCCGGGCCGAAATGCGCGTCGTCCTCCAGAATGGCCGCAAACGGCGCGCCATGGTCGAGAAACTGCTCCAGCGCCTTCAGATGGCTGGCATAGCACCCATATTCGCCCGGCATTGGCCGCTTGCCGTGCCACTGCTTGAAGCCGCGTTCGTCGAGAAGCGTCCTGCGCGTCTGTTCCGGCACCATCTTTCCCTCGATTGCCGGAACACGTATCAGCGTGATGCCGCTTCGGCTGGCATCGGCTTCGATCGCGCCCAGTCGATCGGAGGATCGATCGAGATTGATCACGTAAAACACGATCGGCGCGCTTTTCGAACTCGACACGACGCAAGGGGCCCTTCGGTCAGTAAATGGGAGCCGGGCGGATGTCCGCCAAAAGATACAAACCCATAACGAATGCAACACTTTTGTCGGCCACGGATCGCCGATTGGCCGTGGACGCGACGACTTCGTTGTTGGCGTGGTATGACCGCCACGCCCGCCAGCTTCCGTGGCGCAGCGGACCGCGCGAGCGTGCGGCGGGCCATCGGCCCGATCCCTATCGCGTCTGGCTGTCGGAGATCATGCTGCAGCAGACCACTGTGGCGGCCGTCAAACCCTATTTCGAGGCCTTCGTCGGCCGATGGCCGCGGGTGCAGGACCTTGCCGCCGCCGACACGGCGGAGGTGATGAGCGCCTGGGCCGGCCTGGGCTATTACGCGCGGGCCCGCAATCTCGTCGCCTGCGCCCGGAGGGTGGCGCAAGACCATGGCGGGCGATTTCCCGGCACTGCCGCCGAATTGCGCGCCTTGCCCGGTATCGGCGAGTACACCTCGGCGGCGATCGCTGCGATCGCCTTCGACGAATCGGTGGCGGTCGTCGACGGCAATGTCGAGCGGGTGATCTCGCGACTCTACGCGATCGAGACGCCGCTGCCCGCCGCCAAACCGGAAATCCGGCGCCGTGCGGCCGATCTGACGCTAGCCGAGCGGCCCGGCGATTTCGCGCAAGCGATGATGGATCTGGGCGCGACGATCTGCACGCCCAAGCGGCCGGCCTGCATCCTTTGCCCGGTCGCCGAGGGGTGCCTGGCGCGCGATCGCGGGACGCAGGCGCTTTTTCCCGTCAAGCGGCCCAAGGCGGCGAAGCCGAGCCGGCGTGGTGCCGCTTTCGTCGCTATTCGTCGGGCGGATGGAGCGATCTGGCTGCGCCGTCGACCCGACAGCGGCATGCTCGGCGGTATGGCCGAGCCGCCCACCACGGCCTGGAGTGCGCGCCAGGACGGTGCCGAGGACGCCACTTCGGCGCCCTTTCCGGCGACCTGGCGCGCGATCGGCTCCGCCTCGCATGGCTTCACCCACTTCGATCTGGATCTCACCGTCTGGCGGGCCGAGATCACCTTCGATCCGGCCGTCGAGGGATGGTGGGCGCCACCCGAGACGCTGGCCGGCGAGGCGCTTCCGACGCTGATGAAGAAGGTGGTGACCGTCGCCGTGCCCGATGCCTTTGTCCGGCCACGGTCTGCCGTCAGGTCGCGGACGGCGCGACGCCCGTCGGCTGGATCGTGATCCGACGAGCAACGGTCAAGTTCAGTACAAAGGGGGACGATGATGGCGATCAAGCATGTGGTTTTCGATATCGGGGGCGTCCTGATCCATTGGGATCCGGAAATTCCGTTTCGGCGGCTGATCGAGGACGAGGCGGAGCGACGGCGCTTTCTGGCGGAGATCTGCTCGCCGGCTTGGAACCACGAGCAGGATCGCGGCCGATCCTGGCAGGACGCGGAGGCAGAACTGATCGCGGTGCATCCGGAGCGGGCGGATCTCATCCGGGCCTTCCGAAAGCACTGGATGGAGATGATCCCCTACGCCTACGACGACAGCGTGGCGATCCTGCGCGAGGTGATCGCCATGGGCATGGACGTGACGCTGCTCACCAACTGGGCCGCCGATACCTTCGCCGAGGCCGAGAAGCTGTTCGACTTCCTGGCCGAGCCGCGCGGCGTCAGCGTGTCCGGCCGGCTGAAGATGGCCAAGCCCGAGCCGGAGATCTTCCACCATCACGCCAAGGCCTTCGGCCTCGACCCCCAGGCGACGCTGTTCATCGACGATTCGCCGAAGAACGTGGAGGCGGCGATCCGCGCGGGCTGGCAGGCGATCCGCCACGAAGGCCCGGAGCAGCTGCGGAAAGAGCTGCGTGCCGCTGGCGTCATGGTGGCGCCCGCCGGCTGAGCGAAGGCCGACGCCAAGGCGGGCGCCGGCCCGCGCCCGATCGAAAGACCGGCTTCAGAGCGATATGCGTTCAGATTGAATCGCCATGTCGCTCTAGCCTGTTGTTTTCCCGCATGATGTGGGTCAGAAAAGTCTGCAACTTTTCGGCATCATGCTTTAAGCGTGAACCGACGTCATCCGGGCGCGGATTTCCTGGCGCAGTTCGTCGATGCACTTAAGGCTGCCGTTCGAGCGGACATGCCAGAAGGTCCAGCCGTTGCAGGCCGCCAGCCCCTGCACCTTGGCACCCAACCGATGGATCGAAGCGGACTCGCCGCCGATCGCCACGGTGCCGTCCGCCCGCACCCGGGCGTGCCAGCGGCCCTTCGCGTCGGTGAGTTCGGCGCCGGGCTGAATGAGGCCCGCCTCAATCAGGCTGGCGAACGGCACGCGCGGCTCGGCGCGCTTGCCCGTCGTCACCTGGATCGACAGGGAATCGAGCGGCTCGACCGCGGCGATGCGCTGTTCCGCGGCATCGATATAAGCCTGTTCGCGCTCGATCCCGACGAAGTGGCGGCCCAGTCTCTTGGCCACGGCGCCTGTCGTGCCGCTGCCGAAGAACGGGTCGAGCACCACGTCTCCCGGCCTGGTCGAGGACAGGATGACGCGGCTGAGCAGGGCTTCGGGCTTCTGGGTCGGGTGCGCCTTGCGGCCCGCGTCGTCTTTCAGCCGCTCGGCGCCGCTGCAGATCGGAAACAGCCAGTCCGATCGCATCTGAATGTCGTCGTTGGCGGCCTTCATGGCGTCGTAGTTGAAGGTATAGCTCTTGGCGTCCTGGCTGCGTGCCGCCCAGATCAGGGTTTCGTGGGCGTTCTGGAAACGGCGCCCGCGGAAATTCGGCATCGGGTTGGTCTTGCGCCAGACGATGTCGTTGAGGAGCCAGTAGCCGAGATCCTGCATCGCGACGCCGACCCGGAAGATGTTGTGGTAGGAGCCGATCACCCAGATCGAGCCGGTCGGCTTCAGGACGCGGCGCACGGCGAGAAGCCAGGCCCGCGTGAAGGCGTCGTAAGCGGCGAAGCTTTCGAACTGATCCCAGGCGTCGTCCACCGCATCGACGAGGCTCTGGTCGGGGCGGTGAAGGTCGCCGGCGAGTTGCAGATTGTAGGGCGGGTCTGCGAAGACCGCGTCGATCGACTTTTCCGGCAGGCTTTCGAGCTGCGCGATGCAATCGCCTTTGAGGATTTGGTCGAGCCAGACGCTTCGATGCTCACCCCGCGTCTCGATTGCGACGCTTTGTGCCTTTGCCATGTCCGTCCCCGGTACGCATTACGTGAAACCGCGATCATGGTTACCGAACGGAGTAAACAATCGATGAAGCTTGCTTTGTGCGGAAGCGCGTACCGTGCTAACCGGCCATCCGCTTGCCGTTAGGCATTCTTCCTCCCATGTTGCGGCCGAGACGAAGCCGCATCCGACGTCCAGACGATACCGGAGCTCATCATGACCGCCATCGCCCTCGCCATTTTCGACTGCGACGGGACCCTGGTGGATTCGGAGGTGATCTCGGCCCGGGTCGAGGCCGATATGCTGAAGGACCTCGGCTATGAGATCGCGCCGGAAGAGATCCAGACGCGCTTTGCCGGCTTGCCTCTGACGCGCATGATGGAACTTCTCGCCGAGGAGGTGGGGCTCGCCTTTCCGAAGGATTTCGTCGAGCGCGTCGAGGCGGAGACGGATCGGCGGCTGGGTGAGGAGGTCAATGATATCGCCGGCGCCCACGAGATTCTCGACATCCTCGAGCTGCCGCGCTGCATCTGCTCGAATTCCAGTTCGGTCCGGCTCGAGGCGGAGCTCGACCATGTCGGGTTGTGGGATCGCTTCCGGCCGTATGTGTTCTCGGCGGTGGAAGTCGGCAGCAAGCGCGGCAAGCCGGCGCCTGACATCTTCCACTACGCCTGCAAGGCCTTCGACGTGGAGCCGCGTCAGGCGATCGTGCTCGAGGACTCGGTCCATGGCGTCGCCGGTGCGGTGGCAGCCGGCTGCCGGGTGGTCGGCTTTACCGGTGCCGGTCACTCCTATCCCGGCCATGCCGACGCCCTGACCGAGGCCGGAGCCGAGACGGTGATCGGCCGGCTCGCCGATTTCCCCGCCGTCATCCAGGCCCTGTCCGAATGGAGCGAGCTTTGAGGCTCGCGTGACCGCCGCGTTCTCGACCCTCGAAAGGGCCGAGAACGGACCAGGCCGCGCTTCAGCGCTGCGGCGCGCCTTCGTCGAAGCCGATATAGATCAGATAGTCGTGAGCCGTCGGCTGCGGTACGACGACGTTCTGGTCGACAAAGACGAATTGCGACGCCCCTTGGCTCGGCACCAGGTCGACGGCTTTTGCGCCAAGATTCGAATACAGCACGTCCGAGCCGCGAACGACCGCGACGCGGATCGGCAACTGCACCGCCCCCGCCGTGGCAGCCGGGCCGGGCATGACGCGTCCCGCCGCGCCGACGCGGATCGACAGCTGCCCGTTGACGATGTGGCATTCGCGGCTGGTTTCGGTGATCGAAGCGGCATATTGCAGTTGATCGCCCGATTGCTTGTTCAAGACCGCGGTCCCGTCCCTCAGCGAGATTTGTGGACAATAGTCCGGGACGGTGCCTTCCTCTCGGGCTGCCGTTCTCGGGGCCGCGATGTCGCTGGGCGGTGTCGTGGACTGGCAAGCCGCGAGCAATCCAAGAGCGGCCAAGGCACCGAGCCGCGACGCGATAGACATATCCATGCTACGGTTCTTCCCTTCCTGTGGCGGGCCGTTCTATACCAGCGCGGGAAGGATTTTGCGACCGGCGCCGTGAAATCGACATGAGCGGCTGAAACAGCCGTTGACGGGAGAACGAATGGTGACGACTTGGACTATGTGAGTACGCGCGGCGAGGCGCCCACGCTGACATTCGCGGACGTTCTGATGGCCGGACTCGCAAATGACGGCGGCCTCTACGTCCCCAAGGTCTGGCCGACGATCACCGACCAGGACATCCGGTCGTTCCGGGGGCGGCCCTATGCCGAGGTGGCGCTGACCGTGCTGCGCCCCTTCGTCGGCGAGGATATCGCCGAGGCCGACCTCAAGACGATGGTGGACGAGGCCTATGCCACCTTCCGCCATCCCGCGGTGGTGCCGCTGGTGCAGATCGGCCCGGCCGATTTCGTCCTCGAGCTGTTTCACGGTCCGACGCTCGCCTTCAAGGACGTCGCCATGCAGCTCCTGGCACGGCTGATGGACCATGTTCTCAAGGAGCGCGGCGAGCGGGCGACGATCATTGGTGCCACTTCCGGTGATACGGGCGGTGCGGCGATCGAGGCGTTCGCCGGCAGCGAGCGCGCCGACATCTTCATCCTGTTTCCGGAAGGCCGCGTCTCGCCCGTCCAGCAGCGGCAGATGACGGCTTCGGACGCCGCCAACGTCCATGCGCTGGCGATCGAGGGGACATTCGACGACTGCCAGGCGCTGGTCAAGGCGATGTTCAACGACGCCCGCTTCCGCCGCCAGGTCTCGCTGTCGGGCGTCAATTCGATCAACTGGGCGCGCATCATGGCCCAGATCGTCTACTATTTCACGGCGGCGGCCAGCCTTGGCGCGCCCGATCGGCCCATCTCGTTTACGGTGCCGACCGGCAATTTCGGCGACATCTTCGCCGGTTTTGCCGCCAAGCGCATGGGACTGCCGATCGATCGGCTGGTCATCGCCACCAACCAGAACGACATCCTGACCCGCACGCTCGCCTCCGGGCGGTACGAGACGGCGGGCGTCCACGCGACCTCGTCGCCCTCCATGGACATCCAGGTGTCGTCCAACTTCGAGCGGTTGCTGTTCGAGGCTTCAGGGCGCGATGCGCCGGGCGTACGCCGCCTGATGCAACAGCTGAGCCAGTCTGGCGGTTTCACGCTGCCCGAACCCTGGCTCGCCGCGATCCGCGCCGAGTTCGACGCGGGCTCGGCGGACGAGCACGATACGGCGACGACCATCGCCGAGGTGCTGACCTCGACCGCCTATCTCCTCGATCCTCACACCGCGGTCGGCGTGAAGGTCGCCCGCGAGCGGCGGGACGAGGAGATGATGGTGACGCTGGGTACGGCCCATCCCGCCAAGTTTCCCGCGGCCGTGGAAGCGGCCTGCGGGGTTGCGCCGGCGCTGCCGCCGAGTCATTCCGATCTGATGGCGAAGAAGGAACGGTTCGAGCGTCTGGCCAACGATCTTGGCCATGTCGAGGATTATGTGGCGCGGTTCAGCCGCGCCGTCGGTGCGGGGGCAGCATGACGGTCGAAACCAGCACCCTCGCCAACGGTCTGACGATCGCGACCGAAACCATGGCGCATCTGGAAAGCGCCGCCCTCGGCATCTGGGTCAAGGCGGGTGCCCGCGACGAGAGCCCCGCCGACCACGGCATCGCCCATCTCCTGGAGCACATGGCCTTCAAGGGCACCAGCCGGCGAAGCGCCCGCGAGATCGCCGAGGAGATCGAGAACGTCGGCGGCGATCTCAACGCCGCCACCAGCGTCGAGACGACGGCCTACTATGCGCGGGTGCTGAAGGACGACGTGCCGCTCGCCCTCGACATTTTGACCGACATCCTGGTCGACTCCAAGTTCGATGCCGAAGAGCTCGAACGCGAGAAGCATGTCATCATCCAGGAGATCGGTGCGGCCGAGGATACGCCCGACGACGTGGTGTTCGACCGGTTCCAGGAGATCGCCTATCGCGACCAGATCATCGGCCGGCCGATCCTGGGCACGCGGGAGACCGTGACCTCGTTTACGCCGGAGGCGCTGCGCGACTATCTCGCCCATCACTACGCGCCCGACCGCATGGTGGTCGTGGCAACCGGCGCCGTCTCCCACGACGACATCGTCAAGCGGATTTCCGATACGCTCGGCGGCTGGTCGACGCTGCCGGCCACCACAAAGGACGTCACGCCTCGCCAGCCCGCCACCTACACCGGCGGCGACTTCCGGGAGCGGCGCGACCTGATGGATGCCCAGGTGGTGCTCGGCTTCGAGGGGCGCCCCTATTACAAGCGGGACTTTTATGCCGCGCAGGTGCTGTCACTGATTCTCGGCGGCGGCATGTCGTCCCGTCTGTTCCAGGAAATCCGCGAGGCGCGGGGCCTGTGCTACGCGATCTACAGCTTCCACTGGAGCTTTTCGGATTCCGGCATTTTCGGCGTCCATGCCGCAACTGGCGAGGAGCAGCTCGCCGAACTCGCCCCGATCATTGCCGACGAGCTGATGCGGGCGGTCGAGGGCATCTCCGAAAAGGAGGTGGCGCGCGCCCGCGCCCAGATGCGCTCCAGCCTGCTGATGTCGCAGGAAAGTCCATCGTCGCGTGCCGGGCAGATCGCCCGCCAGATCCTGTTCAGCGGCCAGACGATCTCCAATACCGCGCTGATCGACAGGCTTTCCGCGATCGATGCCGGGCGCCTGACCGATCTTGCCGAGCGGACTTTCGTGGCCACCGCTCCGACGATCGCCGCGATCGGCCCCGTTGGGGGGCTCTCCACCCTGGAGGACCTGTCGGCGCGGCTCGGCTCGTCGCCGCACACCCAGTCTGCGAAGACGGCCCTCTCCTGAGACCACGATGAGCGTCTTCGACACCCTGTTCCATCCCGTGTTTCCGAAGGTCGAGGGCCAGGGTGTCGTTCTGCGCATGCCGCAAGGGGGCGACTACCTCGCCTGGCGCGATCTCAGACACCGCAGCCGCGCGTTTCTCACGCCCTGGGAGCCGCTTTGGAGCAGTGACGAGTTGAGCCGCCGATCCTATCATCTGAGGCTGCAGCGCTACCGCCAGGACGCGCGGGACCGCACCAGCTATACCTTCTTCCTGTTCGATCCGTCGGAAGCGACGCTCTACGGCGGGGCGACCGTCGGCCAGATCCGCCGAGGGGTCGCCCAGTCCTGCACCCTCGGCTACTGGATGGGCGAGCCCTATGCGGGCGCGGGGCTGATGTCGCGAGGGGTCGAGGCGCTCAAGCATTTCGTGTTCGAGCTCGAGGGGTTGCACCGGATCGAAGCGGCCTGCCTGCCGTCCAACCAACGCTCGATCCGGCTGCTGGAACGCGCCGGGTTCACGCGCGAGGGCCATCTGCGGCGCTATCTGAAGATCGCCGGACGTTGGGAAGATCACTATCTCTATGCTCTTCTCTCCGAAGAGTGGAGGGCGTCGGACAGCGTTCTGCCCGGCCTGACATCGGCGGTTCTGTAATGAGAGCGTTGTGCTTCGACGCATCGGCGAATGCGATGCTCGCCGGTCGGCGATCGGCCGTTTCATGCGCCTTTTTCGCGTTCGTGCAGATCTGCCTCGCCTTTGTCGTGCTGGCGGGCACCACGTTGACGGCCCAGGCGCTGGAACCCGTCAGCATCTCGCGCGACGTCTCGGTCATCGATCTCGCACCCGCAGTGGAGGTCTATCGCGGGCGTGGCCCGAACCTCCAGGTCTCCACGGTGCCCGGCGCGGACGGCATCGTGCGGCGCATCGAGGTCGAGGCGCAGGCCCCCAACGCTTCGGGAGACTGGGCGGTCGTCGCGCTTGCCAATGATACCGACCAGCAGCTCGATCGCCTGATCGTCGCGCCCAACTTCAAGCTGCCGGGCTCGGGCATCATCTGGCCCGACCTCGGCTCGCAGCGGATCGCCTCCATCACACCCTCGGAAGGCTTTGCGCTCGACCGGCAGCCGAGCTCGGAGGCCGACGTCTTCCTGGTGACGCTCAATCCCGGCTCGGTGGTCACCTTCGTGATCGAGATGACGTCGAAGAGCCTGCCGGAGATCCGGCTCTGGGAGCCGGAAGCCTATAAGGACGCGATCAACGCCTATACGCTCTATCGCGGCATCGTGCTCGGCATCGCCGGCCTGCTGGCGGTGTTTCTGACCATCCTCTTCGTGGTCAAGGGTTCGGCGATGTTCCCGGCGACGGCGGCGCTCGCCTGGGCGGTGCTCGCCTATATCTGCATCGACTTCGACTTCTGGCAGAAGCTGGTGCCCATCATGCCGGGGCAGGAGGGCATGTGGCGCGCCGCCACCGAGGTGGCGCTGGCGCTTACCCTCGTCCTGTTCCTCTACGCCTATCTCAACCTCAATCGTTGGCACGGCGTCTTCACCATCTTCACGGCGCTCTGGATGCTGGCGCTGGTCGGGCTCGGCGTCTTCGCCGCCTTCGATCCGCCGATCGCCGCCGGTCTCGCCCGTCTGTCGCTGGCGGCCATCGGCGGCTTGGGGCTGCTGCTGATCCTCTATCTCTCGTGGCTCGGCTTCGACCGGGCGATCATGCTGATTCCGACCTGGGCGCTGATCATTCTGTGGTTGGTGGGCGGCTGGCTCACCGTGACCGGCCGGCTCACCAATGACGTGATTCAGCCGGCGCTCGGCGGCGGGCTGGTGCTGATCGTGCTGCTGATCGGCTTCACGGTCATGCAGCACGCTTTTGCCGGCGGCTCCTTTAACCTGGGCCCACTCTCTGACCTGGAACGTCGCTCGCTGGCTCTCGCCGGCACCGGTGACGCCGTCTGGGACTGGGACGTCGATCGCGACCGGATCTTCGCCGGTGTCGACGACGATCTGCCATCGCCGCTGCCGATCGCCACGATGAACGGGCCGGCGCGCGACTGGCTGCCGATTCTCCATCCCGACGACCGCGACCGCTTCAGGCTGACGCTCGACACGGTCGTAGAACAGCGATGCGGGCGCATCGCCCAGGATTTCCGCGTCCGTGCCCACGACGGCGCCTATCATTGGCTGCATCTGCGAGCGCGCCCGGTGCTCGGGACGGACGGCGAGGTGGTGCGCTGCGTCGGCACGCTCACCGACGTGACGGAGCGCAAGAAGGGCGAGGAGCGCATGCTCCACGATGCCCTGCACGACCAGTTGACCGGCCTGCCCAATCGCGAGCTGTTCATCGACCGGCTGGAGGCCATCGGCACGCTGGCGGCCGTACGCGCGGACGTGCGGCCCACCGTCTTCATGATCGACATCGACCGCTTCAAGCAGGTCAACGACGATTTCGGCATCGCCACGGGCGACACGATCCTTCTGACCGTCGGTCGGCGGTTGAAGCGGATCCTGAGGCCGCAGGACTCGCTGGCCCGGCTGGCCGGAGACCAGTTCGGCGTGATCCTGATGTCGGAAACCGACCTCGACGCCATCGCGGGCTTTGCCGAAACCTTGCGGGAGGCGGTCAAGGCGCCGATTTCCTTCGGCGGGCGCGAGATCGTGCTCACCTGCTCGGTCGGCTTGACGGGATGGACCGAGGCGACGCGGCCGGAGGATGCGCTCAAGGAAGCCGAACTGGCCATGTACCAGGCCAAGCGCTACGGCGGCGACCGGATCGAGCCCTATCGGCCGTCGCTGCGCACGTCGGGGGCCGGTCGCCTACAGCTCGAATCCGATCTGCGCCGCGCGTTCGGTCGTGGCGAACTGGCGCTTGCCTTCCAGCCGATCGTGCGTCTGGAAGATGGTCGGATCGCCGGCTTCGAGGCGCTCCTGCGCTGGGAGCATCCGAAGCGCGGCGCGATTTCGCCGGCGGAGTTCATCCCGATCGCCGAAAGCAGCGGGCAGATCGTGCAACTCGGTCAGTTCGCGCTGGACGAGGCGGCAAGGCGGCTGTCGGAATGGCAGAAGATGATCGATGCCGAGCTGTTCGTCTCGGTCAACATCTCCAGCCGGCAACTGATCCGGCAGGACCTCCTGCGCGACGTCGCCGCGGTGCTGAAGCGCTATCAGCTGCCGCCGGGAACGTTGAAGCTGGAACTCACCGAATCGCTCGTGATGGACAATCCGGAACGCTCTGCCCAGGTCCTGGCCCGGTTGAAGGAGATGGGGCTCGGTCTGTCGCTCGACGATTTCGGCACGGGATATTCCTCCCTGTCCTATCTGATGCAGTTCCCCTTCGACACGCTGAAGGTCGACCAGTCGTTCCTGAAGAGCGATGGCCGCCCCAAGCGGCCGATCATCCTCAGCTCGATCATTCGCATGGCCCACGAACTCGATCTCACCGTGGTTGCCGAGGGGGTGGAGACGGAGGAGGACGCCGGCCGGCTGCGCCAGCTCGATTGCAAATATGCGCAGAGCTTCCTTTATTCGGCGCCGCTGACGGCCGACGAAGCGCGCCGCGAACTGGTCGAGCAGCGAGAGGCGCTGCGGCGGTCGGCCTGATGGCCGTCTCCGAGGAACGGCGACCGTCCATCCTGGTCAGCGCCTGCCTGGTCGGCCAGCCGGTGCGCTATGACGGCGGCGTCCGTACCCCCTCCAACCCGACGAAACTGGCGGCCTGGCGTGACGAGGGTCGGTTGGTGTCGATCTGTCCGGAGATGGCGGCAGGCTTCGGCGTCCCGCGTCTGCCTGCGGAAATCCGCGGCGGGACCGGCGACGACGTTCTCGACGGGCGAGCGCGCGTGGTCGACCGCAGCGGGCGCGACGTGACGGCTGCCTTCATCGAGGCGGCGCATCGAGCGCTCGACCTGGCCCGGCGCCACGATTGCCGCGCGGCGGTCCTCACCGACCGCAGTCCGTCCTGCGGCAGCCGCGAGATCTATGACGGGACGTTCTCCGGGGACCGGACGGCCGGTGCCGGCGTCGTCGCCGCGCTTCTGCGACGCCACGGCGTGGCCGTCTACGGCGACGACCAAGTGGATGTGTTGGCGAAGGACCTCGGGGAGGCGGCGGACTGACTGTCTTCAGGCGTGGCCCGCGTCGGAGGCGAGAAAGGTGAGATCGATGCCCAGAAGTCCGAGCGCGCGGTCGTATTTGCTGTCGAGATCGGTGTCGAACATGATCGCGCTGTCGGCCTTGCAGGTCAGCCAGCCATTGGCCGCGATCTCGGCTTCGAGCTGGCCTGCGTCCCAGCCGGCATAGCCGAGCGCCATGACCGCCTCGTGGGGGCCGATGCCCTCCGAGATGGCCTTCAGGATGTCGAGCGTCGGCGTGAGCCGAATCTGGTCGGCGATCGGCACCGTCGATTCCGATTCATAATCGCTCGAATGAAGAACGAAGCCGCGGCCCTGCTCGACCGGGCCGCCCATGCATACGGAAACCTCGCGTCCCTGGCGCGGCAGCCGGATATCCGCCTCGTCCTCGACGATGCCGAGCTGCTTCAACAGCGAGGCGAAGGACATCGGCTGGGCCTTGTTGATGACGAATCCCATGGCGCCGCTCGGCGAGTGCGCACAGATGTAGATGACGCTTTTGACGAAGCGCTCATCCTGCATCCCTGGCATCGCGATGAGGAAATGATCCTCCAGCGAAGACGATGACGGATCCGGTTTGATGCTCATGGCCATGAGTTTAAGATAGGAGAGTTTCCCCGCCGTTGCACCTGCTTCTTGCAATTGTCGTATCGTGGATGCGCGCCGACGCTTTTTTGCGATCGGAGATTTCCCGGGATTTTGAATGGATCGGTCCAGCGCCTTGCGGGTAGGGAAGGGGCTGAAAGCGATCACCGGAGGTGTTCCATGTTCCGTCGTTTTGCGCTGGTCCGGCCGATGGCCCTGCTCGCGGCCCTGTTGCCGCTCGGCATCAAAGACGCGCCGGCGCAGTCGACGACGCCCGGCGCCGTGTTCAAGGCCGACACCGTGACGCTGTCGCTGGTCGCCGAGCCGCCCGCCGCGGACGGACGCTTTCGCGCCGCGCTTACCATCGATCTCGAGCCCGGCTGGAAGACCTATTGGATCGATCCCGGCGAAGCGGGCATCCCGCCGATGATCGACACCTCGCAGAGCCGCAACGCCGAACTGGAGGAGGTCGGCTATCCCGCCCCCGGACGCTACGAGGAGGCGGGCTTCGAGACCAATGGCTATTCGGCGCCGCTGGCGGTGGCGCTGACCTTGCGCAAGCCGAAACCCGCGGATTCGGCGAGCCTCGCCGTCTCCGTCTTCCTCGGCGTCTGCCACGACGTCTGCATCCCGGTCCAGGCGGAGCTTTCGCTCGATCCGGATACCGCGCCGAACGAGACGGGGGCCGTCGAAGCGGCCTTTGCCGCGTTGCCTCGGCGGGACGAGGCGGCGAGCGACATCAGCGGTGCTTCGCTTGATCCGGATATGACAACCCTCTCGGTGGAGACGACGCTCGCTCCGACGCAAGCACACGACGCCGATCTGTTCGTCGCCGGGCCGAAGGGCTGGACGTTCGGTTCTCCCGCCGAAATTCGCAGCCTTGGCGGCCGGACGGTTTTCGAGGTGCCCGTTCTGGAAAAGCCGCGCAAGGAGCCTAGCTCAGCGCTGGCCGTCGATGCGGTGATGACACTGGGCGAAACGGCCGTCGAGGCACGCGAGCTCGCAGTCGCGATCAAACCGCGGACATGACGAAACGGCGGCTTCGAGCGCCAAGGGGAACCAACATGACGATCAGCATCGGCGACAGCATTCCGAATGCCACGTTGAAGACCCATAGCGAGCAGGGGCCGACGGACCTGTCGACGGGCGATCTGTTCGAGGGCAAGCGCGTCGTGCTGTTCGGCGTGCCGGGCGCCTTTACGCCGGCCTGCACGATGAATCATCTGCCGGGCTATCTCGACTACAACGACGAAATCCGCTCCAAGGGCGTCGACACCATTGCGGTGGTCGCCGTCAACGACGTCTTCGTCATGCACGCCTGGGAGAAGTCGACCGGCGGCGCGGGCAAGATCCTCTACCTCTCGGACGGCAACGGCGAGTTCACCCGGGCGCTGGGGCTCGAAATCGACCTCTCGGCCGGCGGCCTGGGCGCGCGCTCAAAGCGCTACTCCATGCTGGTCGAAGACGGCGTGGTGCGCGCGCTGGAAGTCGAGGATTCGCCGGGCCAGACCGAGCGCTCGTCCGCCGCGCACATGCTGGAGCTGCTGTAGGGGGGCGTCGTCCTGCTTCGCTTGGCTTTTATCCGCACATGAAAGCGGACAGACCCCTCTCAATCGACCTGGAACGAACGCTGGGGATCCCTCCGGAACCCACAGCTCATACACACATCAACCGTCGTCCGAGGCGGGAGCGGACGCAATCAGCCAGCTATTCCCGATCTGGCTTTGCGGCCAGGACCGGCAAATAGGGAAAAGAGAGCGACCATCACGAGAGCGACCCAGATGTAGACGCCAACGGCGCCGATCCCGTCGCCGATTTCGGCGAGCGGATTGTTCTGTCCCATCCGGGCAGCCGTCCAGCCGATGGCGGCAAGCCCGGTCACGGTCGCTCCGCCCAGGCGCAGGGCGCGGTAGCCCGGAACTCGCGCCAGAACCAGGAGAAACGGCATCGTCGCCACGACGATAGCCAGCTGGACGATCTCGACTCCGAGATTGAAGCCGAGGAGGCTGAGCGCCAGTTGTAACGAGCTCAGATCGAGACGAGCCAGCGTGAAGGAGAAGGCCAGGCCGTGAACGACACCGAACAGGCCTGCCACCCAGGCCTCTTTTCCGGGAAACAGCGGGCGGATCGCATGCAGGCTGCCCATCAACACCGTCAATGCGATCAGCACCTCGATCGGAGCCTGGGGAATGTCCAGATGCAAAAGAACGGCCACGGCCAGGGACAACGAGTGCCCGATCGTGAAGGCCGTGACCACCTTCGCGATCGTCCATAGGGCGCACCGGCCTGGCGCTTGGTCGCGCCAGCGTCCGGCCACCGCGATCAGCGGCGCAGGCAGCAGGAGCACGAGCAGGAACAGCAAATGATCGGTCCCCTCGGCGATGTGCGACATGCCGAGGCGCAGCATTGAGGTGAAATTGTTGGCGGATGTCTCGGGCGTGACGATCAGCGGCGCGACACTGCCGTCCTTCGGAGCTGCGGAAATGATGCCGATCTGACGGCCGAGTCCATCGCCTTCCTCCTGGGTGAGCGAAACCAGGATCCGATGGGTGACGACCTTGTGCAGCACCGCGTCATAGGACAGGCGAAACGGACCGATCTCGCCGTCGGGAGATCGGAAGGCAAGACGGGCGGCGATCTCCGCATAGGCTCCCTCCGCTGTCTCGCCCCGATCAAGCCGGATGTTTTGGGCTTCCACGGCCCAGGACGCATCGCCATCGGTGCCGTCGAGCGATGTCACCACGATGTGGCGGACGAGATAGTTGGCGATTTGGCCGGACCGGGCGTCGATTCCGGCTTCGGTGACGGGGTCTGCCAGATCGAAGGCGAGTCGGAACTCGGACAGGGGGATGGTGAGATTCGCCTCGACGCGATCTTTCTCGACCCGAAGAGCAAGGGTGCTCTCCGGGATAGGATGGGCCTGGGCGGTTACGCAGACCAGACAGGCCAGCGCGATGCCCAGGACTTGGAGAACGCGCACGAGGATACCGGTGATCATGGATCAGAAGTCGTAGATGGCACCGTAATCGTTCACATGGTCGCGCCAGATCGTATGGTAGTGAATCTGATCGCCGAAAATGACACCGTTCTGGCACACGAATTCGATCCAGACGCCGGGCCCGTCGATGCGGACGTAATCGGCATGGTTATCGAGCGTCGCGTGGCCGGAAAAGGCGATATAGGTGTCGTCAAGCTCTGCCTCGTATTGCGTCATGATCGACGCGGCGGAGGTCGCTGATGTGTCGGCGACCCAGGAACGCATGGCGTCGAGCACCAGTGCTTTTTGCTCCCCAGTCAGATCACCGGCCGGAAGGCCCGCCTTCGTCTCGGGAAACTGGCCGTCCTTGCCTGGTCCGAGCAGGACATCGGAAAAGGCCTGGCTCAGCTTCGCCTTGGCCATCTGCTCTGCCGAAAGCGACGAGAGCATATCGACCATCGTGTCGCGATCATCGGTCAACGGCGCGTAGGTGGTGCCGTCCTGCGTCCAGACCTTGGGCTCGATCCCGATGAAATTGGGCGTGGCCGCGATTTCCTTGCCGGCTGCGAAAGTGTGCAGGATCGCGAGATGGTGTCCGCCGAACTGAAGCTGCCAGGTCGACGTCGTGCTCGGTTCGCCGAGGAAGGCGATGAAATAGGCGTTGCTGGAATAGGCCAGTCCGCCATCGGGCGGCGGCCCCATGTCGCCCCCGCCTTCCGGGGCCTCGGCGCCGTCCGGCATCTTCATGTCGTCGGGCGGTGGCCCCCCGCCCGGCCCGGAGGCGATGCCGGCATCTTGGGCAAGCGTCAGGATGTCGTCGGCCATGAGGACCTGGGTGAGTTCGTCGAAGCCGCTGTCCGCGTCGGTGCCGGAGGCCGCAAGAATGACGCCGAGCGCCGCCTGCCGCTGGTCTTCGTCGAGGTCGGCCAACTCGATCCCGACCCGGCAGGAGGAGCCGCAGGGCAGGTTCGACCAGGATGTCGCGTTTTCCGATGTCATCGGCAGCAGAACCTGGTTTTTCTGCTCTTCACTCAGCATGCCGAGAAAACGCTCGGCCATGCATGTCACCGTCGCCGCGTTGTCCGCTTCCGCGCGGCAGTCTTCGGGCAGCGTCATGCCGGCGGCAGGCCGGTTCAGACCCGAGACCGCGACGGACCCGTCATCCTTCAGCTCGATCGTGGCATCGGCCGAGGTTTGTCCCCACGCAGGACCGCAAATCGCGCCTGCGACGAACGTGGCCATCAGCATGGCAGCGCGTAGGATCATCGTCATCGGTTCATTTCCAATCATCTTGGCTCTGCAACTCACACATGACGCGACTGAGGAAGATTCCCGTTGCACGCCTGTTGTGCGCTCATTTGCTGCAACCGACCCGCACGACAAGGCTGCCGCAAGAGGGTTTCGAGCCATTACCGCGTGAGCCGTCCGCTCGTCATGGGCAAGGCGGAAGCGCCGATTGAGCCGGCGAAGGACCGAAAGCGCGGAGGCGCCTCTATCTTTGTCCGGCAGCCACCGACCGCTTCTTGAACGGCGCCATGCCGGCGCGGGCCAGTTCGTCGGCGCGCTCGTTCTCGTCGTGGCCGGCATGGCCCTTCACCCAGTGAAAGGTGACGTCGTGGCGGTCGCGCTCGGCGTCGAGCTGCTGCCACAGCTCGGCGTTCTTGACCGGCTTGCGGTCGGCCGTCTTCCAGCCGTTCCGCTTCCAGCCGTGGATCCACTTGGTGATGCCGTTGCGCATGTATTCGGAGTCGGAGTGGAGGTCAATCGCGCACGGCCGTTTGAGCGCCGTCAGCGCCTGGATCGCCGCCATCAGCTCCATGCGGTTGTTGGTGGTCATGGCCTCGCCGCCGGAGAGCTCCTTCTCCTTGCCCTTCCAGCGCAGGATCACGCCCCAGCCGCCGGGCCCCGGATTGCCGGAACAGGCGCCGTCGGTGAAAATCTCCACCCGCTCTTCGTCCGTCGTCTCGCTCATCGCTCGGCGGGCTCCAAATCGATGCCATAGTCGGCTGCGCTCACCACCGAGCGGTGGAAGCGCAGTTTTTTCAGATATTCTCGCGGATCCTTCTTGGTGACGAACGAGCTGTCGGGGATGGTCAGCCAGTCGTAGAGGCGGGTCAGCAGAAAGCGCATGGCCGCGCCCCGCGCCAGAACCGGCAAGGCCGCGATCTCGGCGTCCGACAGCGGCCGCACCGAGCGATAGCCGTTGATCAGCGCGCGCCCCTTGGTGACGTTGAAGGCGTGATCCGGCTCGAAGCACCAGGCGCACAGCGCGATCGCCAGATCGTAGGCGAGAAGGTCGTTGCAGGCGAAATAGAAGTCGATCAGCCCCGACAACTCGCCGCCCAGGAAGAAGACGTTGTCGGGAAAGAGATCGGCGTGGATCACGCCGCGCGGCAGATCCGCCGGCCAGGACCGCTCCAGGACGGCAAGGTCCTTGGCGATCTCGGCACCGAGCCCGGCCTGGACCTCGTCGGCGCGTCCGCCGCAGGTGTCGAACAGCGGCCGCCAGGCCGAGACCGACAGCGCGTTGGCCCGCGTCAACGCAAAGTCCGAGGCCGCGCGATGCATGCCGGCCATGGCGGCGCCCACCTGGCGGCAGTCGTTGGCGGTTGGCCGGCGCGTCCACATGCCTTCCAGGAAGGTGAAGATCGCCGCCGGTCGGCCCGCCAATTCGCCTAGTGCCTCGCCGTCGCGCGGCGGCACCGGCAAGGGGCAGGAGAGCTCGTGTTTGGCCAGATGCTCCATCAGGTCGATGAAGAACGGCAGGTCGCTCTTGGCCACCCGCCGTTCGTAGAGCGTCAGGATGAACGTGCCGGCTTCGGTGCGCAGCAGGAAGTTCGAGTTTTCGACGCCCTCGGCGATGCCCTTGTAGCTTAAAAGCTTGCCGAGATCGTAGCGCGCCAGGAATGCGGCAAGATCCGGCTCCGTCACATCGGTATAGACTGCCATCAGACCTTCGCCCCGCGTGCCGGCGCCGTCGCGCGGCCTCTCATCGCTCGGCTCCGCGGCCGTTGACGAACGCCATGTCGTCGACGGTCAGCGGCAGATCGCGCAGCGATCGCATCACCGGAAAATTCTCGTTCTCCTGGGCCGTCTGCACCAATTCGACGGTCACCGAATAGCGGCCGCGAAACGCATCGACCAATTCGTCCACCAGCACCTCGGGAGCCGAGGCCCCGGCCGAGATGGCAAGCGTCGCGCCATCGTGGAGCCTGTCCCACGGAATGTCCTTGGCGCCTTCGACCAGGGCGGCGGCCGTGGCGCCCGCCCGTTCGGCCACCTCCACCAGACGGCGCGAATTGGACGAGTTCGGCGCGCCGACGATCAGGAACAGGTCCGCGCCGGGGGCTGCCGCCTTCACCGCGTCCTGGCGGTTGGTGGTGGCGTAGCAGATCGATTCCGACGAGGGACGGTTGAGCGTCGGAAAGCGGCGCTTGAGCGCGGCGATGATGCCGGCGGTATCTTCCACCGAGAGCGTGGTTTGGGTGACGAAGCCGAGCTCGACGCCCTCGGGCGGCACGAAGGCGGCGACGTCGGCCTCCGTCTCGATCAGCGATACCGCGCCTTCGGGCAGCTGTCCCATGGTGCCGATCACCTCGGGATGGCCGCGATGGCCGATCAGCAGCACATGGCGGCCCAACCGCATGTGGCGGATGGCCTGCTTGTGGACCTTGGAGACCAGCGGGCAGGTGGCGTCGAGATAGAGCAGGTCGCGCTCTTCGGCTGCGGCCGGGACGGACTTCGGCACGCCATGGGCGGAAAACACCACGGGCTGGCCGTCGGCCGGGACGTCGTCGAGCTCTTCGACGAAGATCGCGCCCATGTTACGCAGGCCCTCGACCACATAGCGGTTGTGGACGATCTCGTGACGGACATAGACCGGCGCGCCGTACTTCTTCAGCGCCAGCACGACGATCTGGATCGCCCGGTCGACGCCGGCGCAGAAGCCGCGCGGCTCGCACATGCGGATCGTCAGCGCGGGTCTTGCTAGGATGTCGGGCAAAAGGCTCTCCGCTGTCTCGGACGCCCCGAATGAAGGGACGAGGCAGGCCGCTGTCAAGCGAGGGTGTCGTATCGGCGGCGGCGGACCACGAGCATGACCAGCATCACGACCAAAACGAGGGCCAACCCGAACCAGGTGATGGCATATTGCAGATGATCGTTCGGGAGGTCGACGATCGTCGTGCCGCCGATCGGATAGCCGCCGGGAGCGGCACCGGGTCCGGCGTCGATGAAGAACGGCGTGATTCGCACTTCGCCGGGCAGGTTCAGATCTTCGGCCATGTCGGACACGCTGCGCCAGAAGAAAATGTTCTGTCGAACGTCGTTGTCCGGCACGAAAGAGTTGGGCTTTTCGGTCTCGCCGTCGCGGGCGAGCCCGGTCACCGTGACCACGCCCTCGATCTGGCCCTCCGGCCGGGTCGCGGGGTCCTTCATCTCGTAAGGCACGAAGCCGCGATTGACGAACACCGCCCGGCCCTCGTCGAGCATCATCGGCGTATAGACGTTCCAGCCGGCTTCGCCGTCGTGGGTCGACAGGAAATAGCGCTCGCCCGCATGCACGAAGCGCCCGCTGACCTCGACCGGCCAATAGTCGACGTCGCCGGTCTCGGCATAGCGCGCGTTGATCTCGGCGAGCGGCTGCGGCGCAGAAGCCATACGGGTGGCGATCTCGTCGAGAAGGCCTTCCTTCCAGGCCAGCCGCTGCACCTGCCAGGTGCCGAGGCCGCACAGGATGACGAAGACGACGAGGCCCAGCACCAGAATGCTCCAGAGGCGGGCTCGCGACATGGGCCGGACCTGGCGCTTCGGCGCGGTTTCGGCCGGCATTTCGATCTCAGTCGTCTGTGTCATGATGCTCCAGCCGCCCCTCCGAGGCGCGGTGGCGATATTGCTGGGCGATCATGGCCCCTTTCAGCACGCGCAGAAGCGGCAGGCAGAGAACCAATACCAATGGAATCCAAAGGATCAGATGCACCCAGATGGGAGGGCTGTAGGCGACCTCGACGGCAAGCGCAAGGGCGCAGACGATGATGCTGATGAACAGGATCACGAACACCGCCGGGCCGTCGCCGGAGTCGATGAACGCATAGTCGAGGTCGCATTCGCTGCAGCGATCGGCCGTCGTGAGGTAGCCGGAAAACAGTGGCCCCTTGCCGCAGCGCGGGCAGCGTCCCTTGAGACCCGAGATGACCGGATCGACCGGCGCCTCGATGCTGTCGTGCTGGCTCATCGCTTCCTCCGTCCTGCCAGGGCGCAAATAGAAAGGGCGGTCGCCGCGGCGACCGCCCTCGTCGAAGCTCTCCTGTCGGCGGTCAGCCTTCGGCGAGCGGCGCGCCCCAGCCGCCCCAGACATAGATACAGAAGAACAGGAAGATCCAGACCACGTCGACGAAGTGCCAATACCAAGCGGCCGCCTCGAAGCCGAAATGCTTCTGTGGCGTGAACCCGCCGTTGATCGCCCGGATCAGGCAGACCAGCAGGAAGATCGTGCCGATGATGACGTGGAAGCCATGGAAGCCGGTCGCCATGAAGAACGTCGAGCCGTAGATCGACCCGGCGAAGGCGAAGGGCGCGTGGGCGTACTCGTAGAACTGGACGAAGGAGAAGATCACGCCGAGCACGACGGTCATCGACAACCCGGCGATCAGCCCCTTGCGGTCGTTTTCGAGCAGAGCATGGTGCGCCCAGGTCACCGTAGTGCCCGACAGAAGCAGAGTGATGGTGTTGAACAGCGGCAGATGCAGCGGATCGATCACTTCGAGCCCGGCCGGCGGCCATTGCCCGCCGGTGGCCTGGACGCGAGCCACCTCGATCGCCTCGTTGGGGAACAGACTGGCGTTGAAGTAGGCCCAGAACCAGGCGACGAAGAACATCACCTCCGAGGCGATGAACATGATCATGCCGTAGCGCAGATGCAGTGAGACGACGCGCGTATGGGCGCCGGCGCGGCCTTCCTCGATCGTGTCCGACCACCAGGCGAACATGGTGTAGAGCACGATCGCCAAGCCGACCAGGAAGATCCAGGGCGTGGCCAGATCCATGCCGAAGAACAGGAACTGTCCGCCCGAATGGAAACGCATCAGGCCGACGGCGCCGAACAGCATGATGAACGCGCCGAGCGATGCCAGGAACGGCCAGGGACTCGGATCGATGATGTGGTAGTCGTGATGCTTCACGTGCGTTTCAGCCATTCGCGTCCCCGGCCTCTTTTCCTCCGCGCCCGTCCCCTGGGAGGATCGAGCATCGATCGTCAATTACCAATGGCGCCGCCTGGCGCTCTTCTCGTCTCGTCGTCACAGCTTGCCCGTCGGCGTTCCGCCGGGGTCCGGTGCTTCGGCGACCGGCACGTCGCCGACAGCGACGGGAAAGAAGGTGTAGGACAGCGTGATCGGCGGTAGGCTCGCCATCTCTTCGGTTTCGCGGATATCCGGATCGACGAAGAAGACGATCGGCATGTCCTTCTCTTCTCCCGGCTCCAGCGTCTGGTTGGTGAAGCAGAAGCAGGCGATCTTGTTGAAGTAGAGCCCCGCGGCATCCGGCGTCACGTTGTAGGTGGCACGCGCGGTGATGCGCTGATCGGACAGGTTCTTCACATGATAGGCGGTCTGTCGGGTTTCGCCGAGCTTCACCCGTATCGAGCGCTCGACCGGGTGGAACGACCAGGGCACTCCTGGCGAAGAATTGGAATCGAAGCGGACCGTGATTTCCTTGTCGATCACTTCGTTCGCGCCCGCGGTAGCGCGCTGCGTCGTGCCGCCGTAGCCGGTCACCTGGCAGAACACCTGGTAGAGCGGGACCGAGGCAAAGGCTGCGCCGACCATGCCCGCCGCGAACGCCGCGCAGGCGACAGCGATCTTGAGGCCGCGACGCTGGGCCGCCTTCTGGCGCTCCGTGGCCGAGGGGATGGGACGATCCGCCATCTCAGGTCCCCATCTTCACGAGCGTGATGACGTAGAAGATGAAGACGAGAGCGACCAGCGCGACGCCGATCGCCAGCGAGCGCTTGCGACGCGCGCGCTCCTCTTCCGCGGTCAGCTTGATCCGCTCCAGCATCAGATCAGACCCATCAGCATGGGCAGCGTCTTCGCCACCACCGCCTCGCCAAGAAGGAGTGCGAACAGCGCGAACAGATAGACGATCGAAAAGCCGAACAGCTTCTTCGCCGCGAGCATCTGCGTGTCGCCGTCGGCCATCCGATAGGTGAGCCAGGCATGGCGCAGAAAATTCAAGCCGAGCAGCGCCGAGGCGACCCCGTAGACCGGGCCGGCGAAGCCCAGTACGTACGGCATGACGCCGATCGGCGCGAGCAGCAGCGAATAGGCGAGAATCTGGCGGCGGGTGGAAGCCTCGCCGGCGACGTTCGGCATCATCGGCACGGCGGCGACGCCGTAGTCCTTCAGCTTGAACAGCGCGAGCGCCCAGAAGTGCGGCGGCGTCCACAGGAAGATGATGAGGAACAGGACGACACTCTCGATCGACACGGTACCGGTGACGCAGGCCCAGCCGATCATCGGCGGAAAGGCGCCGGCCGCGCCGCCGATCACGATGTTCTGCGGCGTCGTGCGCTTCAGGAACATCGTATAGATCACGGAATAGAAGAAGATGGTGAAGGCGAGCAGCGCGGCCGCGACGAGGTTCACCGTCAACCCGAGCATGACAACCGAGAAGACCGAGAGCGTCAGCCCGAAGGCCAGAGCCTCCTGCCTTTCAATGCGGCCGAGCGGAATCGGCCGCTTGGCGGTGCGCGTCATCAGCCGGTCGATGTCGGCGTCGTACCACATGTTGAGCGCGCCGGACGCACCGGCTCCGATGGCGATCGACAGCATGGCGAAGGCGCCGAGCGCCGGATGCAGATGGCCGGGCGCGAGCATGAAGCCGGTCACCGCCGTCAGCATGACCAGCGACATCACGCGCGGCTTCAGAAGCGCGACATAGTCGCCCGGCGTCGCCAAGCTCACGCCCCGGCTGGCCACCAAGTGATTGTCAGCTTCGATCAGCGACACGGCGCACTCCACTTGTCGATCGTCTCTATCGGGCAAGGTAGGGCCGGCGCGCGGCCAGCCCATCCCTCAATCATCGACGCGGCGGTCAGCGGACCCGCGGCAGCTCTTCCCACTGATGGAAGGGCGGCGGCGAAGAGAGCTGCCATTCGAGCGTGGTCGCACCTTCGCCCCACGGGTTGGGACCGGCGATCCGCTTCCGCGAGAACGCCTCGAAGATGCCCCACAGGAACACCAGAACGGCGAAGCCCGAGATGTAGGAGCCGATCGAGGAGACGAAATTCCAGCCGGCGAAGGCGTCCGGATAGTCCGCATAGCGCCGCGGCATGCCGGCGGCACCGAGGAAATGCTGCGGGAAGAATACCAGATTGACGCCGATGAACGTCATCCAGAAGTGAATCTGGCCGATGCGCTCGTTGTACATGTAGCCGGTGATCTTCGGGAACCAGTAGTACCAGCCGGCGAAGATGGCGAAGACGGCGCCCAGCGACAGCACGTAGTGGAAGTGGGCGACGACATAATAGGTGTCGTGCAGGTAGCGGTCGATCGAGGCGTTGGCGAGCTTGACGCCCGAGACGCCGCCGATGGTGAAGAGCAGGATGAAGCCCAGCGCCCACAGCATCGGCACGCGGAACGAGATCGAGCCGCCCCACATGGTGGCGATCCACGAGAACACCTTGATGCCCGTCGGGATCGCGATGACCATGGTCGCGAACACGAAGTAGCGCTGCGTGTCGAGCGAGATGCCCGAGGTGTACATGTGGTGCGCCCACACCACGAAGCCGACTACGCCGATCGCCACCATGGCATAGGCCATGCCGAGATAGCCGAAGATGGGCTTCCTCGAGAAGGTCGAGATGACGTGGCTGATGATGCCGAAGGCCGGCAGGATCAGGATGTAGACCTCGGGATGTCCGAAGAACCAGAACAGGTGCTGGTAGAGGATCGGATCACCGCCGCCCGACGGCGCGAAGAAGGTCGTGCCGAAATTGCGGTCCGTCAAAAGCATGGTGATGGCGCCGGCCAGCACCGGCAGCGACAGCAGCAGGAGGAACGCGGTCACCAGCACCGCCCAGGCGAACAGCGGCATCTTGTGCAGCGTCATGCCCGGCGCGCGCATGTTGAGGATGGTGGTGATGAAGTTGATGGCGCCGAGGATCGATGAGGCGCCCGCAATGTGCAGGCCGAAGATGGCAAGATCGACAGCCGGCCCCGGATGGCCCGTGATCGACAGCGGCGGATACATGGTCCAGCCGGTGCCGGCGCCGTTGGAGCCCGGCGCGCCTTCCACGAACATGGAGAGCAGCAGGAGCAGGAAGGCGGGCACGATCAGCCAGAACGAAATGTTGTTCAGGCGCGGGAACGCCATGTCGGGCGCCCCGATCATGATCGGGATCATCCAGTTGGCGAAGCCGCCGATCAGCGCCGGCATCACCATGAAGAAGATCATGATGAGGCCATGGGCGGTGGTGAAGACGTTGAAGAGCTGCGGATCCCCGAAGATCTGCATCCCCGGCTCCTGCAACTCGGCGCGCATCGCCACCGACAGCGCTCCGCCGATGACGCCCGCGCAGATCGAGAAGATCAGGTAGAGCGTCCCGATGTCCTTATGGTTGGTCGAATAGACCCAGCGCGTCCAGCCGGTCGGCCTGTGATCGTGGGTGTCGTGGGCAACGGTGTCGGCCATCTCGATATCCCTCAAACCTTTCCGACTATCGTCCGGCGACCTCGACGGCATCCGCCGCCTGGATCTCGGCCATGAGCTGTTTGTTGGCATCCTCGACGCTCGTTCCCGCCGCGCTCAGCCACGTGTCGAACTGGTCCTTGGAAACCACCCGGACGGCGATCGGCATGAAGGCGTGGTCCTTGCCGCACAGCTCGGAGCACTGGCCGTAGAACATGCCTTCCTTCTCGGCCGAGAACCAATATTCGTTCATCCGCCCCGGCACCGCGTCGACCTTGATGCCGAAGGAGGGGACGGCGAAGGAATGGATGACGTCGCCGGCGGTGGCGAGTACGCGCACCACCGTGTTCACCGGAACGACCAGCTCGTTGTCGACGGCCAGCAGGCGCGGATAGGCGGCCATGTCTTCCTTGCCGGCGCCCGCCCGGTCGCCGTCCTGGAGCAGATAGGAATCGAAGGCCACGGCTTCCGCCGGTTCGGCCCCGTCGCCCGATTCGGGCTGATATTCATAGTTCCAGTACCATTGATAACCGGTCACCTTGACCGTCATCTCAGGGTCGCTCGGCGGGTTGTACTGGAGCGTGAGAAGCTGGAACGAGGGGATGGCGATCAGGATCAGGACGATCACCGGCGCGACCGTCCAAACCACCTCGATCACGGTGTTGTGGCTGGTTTGCGAGGGCGTCGCGTTGCGCGATGCGCCGAACCGGAAAACGACCCAGGCCAGGAGGGCGCCGACCAGCACCACGACGGGGATGATGAAGAAGAGGATGTAGCTGTTGAACCAGTGCATCTGCTCCGCGACCGGAGAGAACGCCCGCTGCAGCCCGATTTCCCAGGAGTGGGGCTGGCCGTCCGGCGCACCCTCCTGAGCGGCAGCCGAAGCCACCGTCGCCAGCAAGATCGAGGCTGCGATAAATTGTCTCTTCACCCATCACCCTCCCTGACACGAGGCGATTTCGCCCGGGGCCATATCGAGTTGCAACCTTTAACGGTACATGAACAGGGTTTGATATAGGTCAATGAACCGCCGGTCTAGACCCATTCGAAAAAATGCCGAACGCCTTACGCGGCGGCATTTTCGGCATCGAATCGATTTGCTCGATCCCGGGTGCCGGGCATCGCTTTTGATCCGTGCTCGGTTGGCTGTCGGGCGGCGATGCCCGGATCGGCGCTTTGCGGCGCGGTCTGCCGGAGGCTACGCTCGGGCGCGCAGACTTCAGGCTTGATGCCGCCGCCGCGTTCAAGCACAAAGGCTTGCGCAAGCATCGGCCCTCTGGTTGTGGACGCCATGTCCGCGACGGGCGGCCCGTAACCGAGCGCGTATCTGTTGGGCCACATCGATCTGGATGATGATCATGTTGAAGAAATCCGCCGCCGCGCTTTTCGCCTTCGCGTCGATCCTATGCCTGACGGGTGGCGCCGAGGCGCAGTCCGGGGCAACGGGTGCGGTGCGCTCGCAGCATGGGGCCTGGGCGGTCGTCTGCGACAAGCCGGCCGGTGCCTCCACCGAGCAGTGCGCGCTGCTGCAGAACGTCGTGGCCGAGGATCGGCCCGAAATCGGATTGTCGGTCGTGGCCTTGAAGACCGCCGACAAGCAGGCGCGCATCCTGAGGGTACTGGCTCCACTCGGCACGCTTCTGCCCAACGGGCTCGGCCTCTATGTCGACGGCAAGGATATCGGCCGCGCCCAGTTCGTGCGCTGCTTCGAGGACGGCTGCTACGCCGAGGTGATTCTGGAGGACACGCTTCTCCAGACCCTCTCGGAGGGCACCATGGCGACCTTCATCGTGTTCCAGACGCCGGAAGAGGGCATCGGCATTCCCGTCGATCTCAACGGCTTCAAGGACGGCTTCGACGCGCTGCCGTAAGAGGCCTGTCGCGCGCCCTTCACGGAATCCGCCCTGGTATCGGGCGGCCGTGTCGCCATATTGAGGTTTTCCTCGACGTGGCCGTTCGGTCGCGTCCTTCACAAGGAAGCTGCCATGGCCGTCTCCCTGATCGATCGCTTCGACCTGTCCCGCGATGCCGTCGGCGCCATCGTCGACGAAACCCTGCACGGCGCGGACGACGGCGAACTCTATCTGGAATATCACGAGTCCGAATCGCTGGTGTTCGACAACGGTCGCCTCAAGGCCGGCAATTTCAGCACTCACCAGGGCTTTGGGTTGCGGGCGGTGGCCGGTGAGTCGGTCGGCTACGCCCATTCGGGCGATCTCTCCGAGGCTGCGCTGAAGCGGGCGGCGGCCGCAGTCTCCACCATCAAGAGCGGCCATGCCGGCGTTCTCGCCGAGCCGCCGCAGGGCACCAACCGCAAGCTCTACGGCGAGGAGAACCCGATTCCCGAGCCGTCTTTCGAGGCCAAGGTTAAGCTCCTGCAGGACATCGACGCCTATCTGCGCGGCAAGGACGAGGCCGTGCGTCAGGTGTCGGTCAGCCTGGGCTCGCAATGGCAGAGCGTGGAGATCCTGCGTGCCGATGGCCAACTGGTCAAAGACGTGCGCCCGCTGGTGCGAATCAACGTCTCGGTGGTCGCCGGTCGGGGCGACCGGCAGGAGAGCGGCTCGTTCGGCGCCGGTGGCCGGCTCGGATTCGGCGGCTTCGTCACGCGGGAAAGCTGGCAGGATCTTGCCGACAAGGCGTTGCGTCAGGCGCTCATCAATTTGGAGGCCGTGCCCGCGCCGGCGGGCAGTTTCGACATCGTGCTCGGCGCCGGCTGGCCAGGCGTCATGCTGCACGAGGCCGTCGGCCACGGGCTGGAAGGCGATTTCAACCGCAAGAAGCAGTCGGCTTTCGCCGGGCTGATGGGCGAGCAGGTCGCGTCCAAGGGCGTCACCGTGGTCGACGACGGCTCGATCGCCGAGCGGCGCGGCTCGCTCACCGTCGACGACGAGGGCACGCCGACGAATCGCACCGTCTTGATCGAGGACGGCAAGCTCGTCGGCTACATGCAGGACCGCCAGAACGCCCGGTTGATGGGCATGCGGGCGACCGGCAATGGCCGGCGCCAGTCCTATGCCCATGTGCCGATGCCGCGCATGACCAACACGCTGATGGTCAATGGCGACAAGTCGCCGGAGGAGATCATCGCCTCGGTGAAGGACGGCATCTATGCCGTCTCCTTCGGCGGCGGCCAGGTGGACATCACCAGCGGCAAGTTTGTGTTCGGCTGCACCGAGGCCTATCGCATCCGCGACGGCAAGGTCGGCGAGCCGCTCAAGGGCGCCATGCTGATCGGCAACGGGCCGGAGGCGATGCATCGCGTCTCGATGATCGGCAACGACATGGCACTCGACACCGGCATCGGCATGTGCGGCAAGGCCGGCCAGGGCGTGCCGGTGGGCGTCGGCCAGCCGCATCTGCGCATGGACCAGGTGACGGTCGGCGGCACGGAGGCCTGAACGGCTGCGACATCGTGCGCCGGCGGTGCATCATGAAATAGACATGCCGGGGATGCGAAAAGGTTGGTCATGCCGAAGAGCCAAGCATCCATCGTCATCCTCACCGGTGCGGGGATTTCCGCCGAATCGGGTATCGACACCTTCCGTGACGAGGGCGGGATCTGGTCCCGCTACAGGATCGAAGACGTCTGTACGCCGGAGGGGTTCCAGCGCGATCCCGCTCTGGTCCATCGCTTCTACAACGATCGGCGGCGGTCGGGTGCCGAGGCCGAGCCCAATGCCGCTCATTTCGCTCTGGTGCGTCTTCAGCGCGACTATGCCGGCAGGGTGACGATCGTCACGCAGAATATCGACGATCTGCATGAGCGCGCCGGTTCGACCGGCGTCATCCACATGCATGGCGAGCTCAACCGCGTCTTCTGCGCATCCTGCGGAGTGCGACAGGAGCTGGCGGGCGATTCGTCGGTGGAAGACGCGTGTCCGGCCTGCTCGGCGGTGGGCCGGATGCGGCCCGACATCGTCTGGTTCGGAGAAATTCCGTATCACATGGAGGCGATCCAGGAGACGCTGTGGAGCGCCGACGTCTTCGTCTCCATCGGCACCAGCGGCGCCGTCTATCCGGCCGCCGGCTTTGTCGCCGAGGCCCGCGTCGCCGGAGCCCGGACGATCGAGCTCAATCTGGAGCCGTCGGCCGGCTCCTACCACTTCGCCTCCGCGCGGTATGGCCGGGCGACAGAGGTCGTTCCGGCTTTCGTGGATGAGATCCTGGCGGCTTGACCGGATTTTGCCGTCTCGCCAGAAAAAAATCGCGATCCTTGCCGATCAAGGGGCCCCCCGATCTTCTTGGACGCTCGGGCGATCACGGCCCTGACGATCGGAGGAGAGAATGCGCGTGATGGTTCTGGTCAAGGCAACGGAGGACAGCGAGGCGGGGCTGATGCCGTCGCCCGCGATGTTCGAAGCCATGGGAAAGTTCAACGAAGAGCTGGCGAGTGCGGGCATCCTGCGATCCGCCGACGGCCTCAAGCCGTCGTCGAACGGCAAGCGGGTGGCCTTCGACGGTGCCACTCGCACCGTTGTCGACGGTCCCTTCGCCGCGACTCGCGAGCTGGTCGCGGGCTTCTGGCTCTGGGAGGTCAAGGACATGGCGGAGGCGGTCGAGTGGGTGAAGCGTTGCCCCAACCCGATGCCGGGGCCTTCGGAAATCGAGATTCGTCCGCTTTATGAACGGGCCGATTTTGGAGATGTGTTGCCTGCCGAAGCCGCCGAGCAGGAAGAGCGGCTGCGCACGACGTCGGAGAAGCAATAGCGTCGCCCGCGCAATGACATTGCGTCGCTGCCTCTGATGACGGCGACGCACGCCCGCCGAGCGACCGAAGCCGTTCCCGGCGCTCCAGTGGTCAGGGATAGAGCCGCTCGGTGGTCCAGCCTTGCGCGGGCGCTGTTCGCTCGTAGACAAGACGGTCGTGCAGTCGGAACGGCCGGTCGCGCCAAAACTCGATGCGCGTCGGGATCAGGCGGAACCCGGACCAATGGGGCGGCCGCGGGACAGTGCCAACGCCGTATTTGACGGTGAATTGCGCCACCCGCTTTTCCAGCGCGTGACGGCTTTCCAGCGGCCGCGACTGTTCCGACGCCCAGGCGCCGATGCGGCTGCCGCGCGCCCGGCTGGCGAAATAGGCGTCGGCCTCCTCCTCGGATACGATCTCGATGTCGCCGCGCAGGCGAACCTGTCGCCTCAGGCTCTTCCAGTGAAAGCACAGCGCCGCCTTGCGCGTCGCCAGCAGCTGGCGGCCTTTGTTGCTTTGGAAATTCGTGTAGAACACGAAGCCACGCGAATCGAAATCCTTGAGGAGAACCATCCGCACGTCCGGCAGCCCGGTCTCGTCGACGGTCGCCAGCGCCATGGCGTTCGGATTGTTCGGCTCGCCGGCCTCGGCATCCTTCATCCAGGCTGCGAAGAGGTCGAGCGGCTCCTCGGCCGCGTGGAGTTCATCGTCCTTTAACGGATCTTTGGTCATAAATGCCACTCATCTGACAAAGTCCGTCCGCATCACACGGCCGGACAACAACCTCTAGAGCGCGATGCCCTCGATCAAAAGCATCTTCATTCCCGCCACTGCGGCCCTGGTGCTGGCAGGCTGTACCATTTCCGACGGCGGAATGAACGGGTTGATCGACGACACCATCACCACGGGCTCGATTTCGAAGGCGCCTGCGGCCGCCGCTCCGTCCAACGACCTGATTTCCGACAATCGCACCGTGCGCAACGCGGTCTCGGCGGCCGACATTCACACGGTCGAAGCGCAGCCGTTGCCGTGGGCCAACGCCGAGACCGGGACGCGCGGTGAGATCACCGCGATCACCGAGATCAAGGGCGGCGGGCAGATCTGCCGTCTGTTCAAGACATCGCGCCAGCGCTTCGACGGCATCGCCCTCTACAACGGCGAGGCCTGCACGAACGGCGCGGGCGAATGGACGCTAACGCGCTTCGCCGAAGAAGGCTAGCCTTCGGCTGCCCTGTCGGTCGGCGGGCCCGCCGTCGGGTCCCGGCCCATGCGCATTCGCCCATAGCGCCAGCTCCAGGCGGTCATCAGGGCGAAGAACACGATCCACATGGTTTCGCTGGTTGGCAGGAAAATGGCGATTGGCAGCAGCGGAATGAGCGCCAGCCGCAAGGCGGCCTCGATGAAGAGCCCGATGGTCCAGGCGATGGTGATGGTGCGCAAGGTGGCGCGATAGCGCGGGCTCGTTCCCCAGCGCTGCTCGGTCTCGGCTCGCGACTGGGCATCGCTGCCGGCGGCCAGATGAAAGACCAGCGGACGGCGGGCGAACAAAGAGGCGCCGAAGATCAGGCCGACCGACGCGGTGATCATCGAGCCCTTGGCGAGCGCCAGCGTCGGGCTGTCGACCGCAAGGGCGCCCAGCGCCGAGGCGACGGTCGCCGCCAGCACGATGAGGCCCAAGGCCTGGATCCGTCGTTCCCGCAAAAACGCCCAGAGCACCGACACGACGGGGAAGATGGCGCCGGCAATCAGCGCATGAACGGTGCCCACGCCATAGCCCGTCAGGACGAGATAGGTGGCGTAGGGCAGAACCGCGCTGACGATGATGTCTTTCAGCATGGGGGCCATACACGACGTTGGACGGTGGACGATCAGTCGGTCTCGGTCCAGGTCGCCGAGACCGTCAGTTGATGTCCGTTTCGATTGACCTGCTTATATCGTCGGGCCGGTTCGTCGTCGACGGATACGGCTCTTCGGCATCGACCCGTCGGCGCGCCATCTTAAAAAACGGCTCGATCCTCTCCATATAGGAACGGTTGCCGGAATCTGTCCTCCGGTCCTATCCAAGTCAGTGCCATAGCGGAGAGCAGAAGCTTCATGCGTGATCCGTATGCCGTGCTCGGCGTGCCCAAGACTGCGAGCGAGAAGGAAATCAAGTCCGCCTTCCGCAAGCTTGCGAAAAAGTATCACCCTGACGCGAATGCCAAGGATCCCAACGCATCCGCCCGCTTCAACGAGGCCAACCAGGCGTACGAGATCCTCGGCGACAAGGAAAAGCGCGGCCAGTTCGATCGCGGTGAGATCGACGCCGAAGGCAAGCCCAAGTTTCAGGGCTTTTCCGGCTTCGGTGGCGGACGACCGGGCGGCGGGGCGCAAGGATCGGATTTCCACTCGAGCACGCGAGCCGAGGATTTCGCCTCGGAAGCCGCCTTTTCCGACTTTTTCGAGCAAGCCTTCGGAGGCGCCGGGGGAGGCGGGGGCGGAGGCTTTGGCGGGTTTGGCGGTTTCGGTGGCCGCCGCGGGACGCGCGGGTTCACCGCAGCACGCAACACGCCGGCCAAGGGCGAGGACATCCGCGCCAACCTGAAGGTCCGCCTCGAGGACGTCGTTGCTCACCACAAGGTGGAGGCGATCTTTCCCAGCGGCAAGCGGCTGGCGATCCGCCTGCCGGACGGCGTCGAAGACGGTCAGACGATCCGGCTGCGCGGCCAGGGCCAGCCCGCCGCCTTCGAAGGCGCGCCGGCCGGCGACGCATTGGTCACGATCGAATTCGTCAAGCATCCACGCTTCGACGTCGTCGACCGCGATCTGACGCTCGATCTGCCGGTGCCGCTCGAGGATGCCGTTCTGGGCGGCAAGGTCACGGTGGAAACCCTGGACGGACGGATCTCGCTCACCGTGCCGCCCTGGTCGAATTCCGGCAAGACCATGCGGATCAAGGGCAAGGGTCTGACCAAAAAGGGCGGTGGCCACGGCGACATTCTGGTGGCACTCAAGGTCATGCTGCCCGATGCGCCGGATCAGGATCTCATCGACTTTTTCCGCTCGCGCCGGCCCTGAGAGGTGCGCGGACGGCCTCCGGCGAGACTTCTTCGCGAAAGATACGGCGTGCAAACAAAAAGTTAGCACGCCCCGCGCGCATCCCTTCGACGGCATGCCACTCCAGGCCTTGCCCCGACGGCGCCGGGCGACGGTCCGCCCTGGCCGCCGGCGCGCTGGCTTGAAGGTCCTGGAAGGCTGTGCCATACCCCCCGCCGCACAGCGCTGGCTGCGCAGTTAGTCCCCGGAGGATGCGATCATGGTTCAAGCGAACGGCCTCATGAACGGCAAGCGCGGCATCGTCATGGGGGTGGCGAACAATCGTTCGATCGCATGGGGAATTGCCAAGGCTCTTGCCGATCAGGGTGCCGAGTTGGCCCTGACCTATCAGGGCGAGGCCCTGAAGAAACGGGTCGATCCGCTGGCGGAAGAACTGGGCGCGATCGTCGTCGGCCATTGCGACGTCACCGACGAGCCGACCATCGATGCGGTGTTCGAGACGGTGCGCGAGCGTTGGGGCACGATCGATTTTCTCGTCCATGCCATCGCCTTTTCCGACAAGGACGAACTGACCGGCCGCTACATCGAGACGACGCGGGACAACTTCCGCAAGACCATGGATATCTCCGTCTATTCGCTGACGGCGGTGGCGGCGCGCGCCGAAAAGCTGATGCCGAACGGTGGCTCGATCCTGACGCTGACCTACTATGGCGCCGAGAAGGTGATGCCGCACTACAACGTCATGGGTGTCGCCAAGTCGGCGCTCGAGGCGTCGGTGCGCTATCTCGCGGTCGACCTGGGCGGCAAGGCGATCCGCGTCAACGCGATTTCCGCCGGTCCGATCAAGACGCTGGCGGCGTCGGGCATCGGCGACTTCCGCTATATCCTGAAGTGGAACGAGTACAATTCGCCGCTGAAGCGGACGGTGACCATCGACGAGGTCGGCCAGTCGGCGCTCTATCTGCTTTCCGACATGTCCAGCGCCGTAACGGGCGAGGTTCATCACGTCGACAGCGGCTATCACACGGTCGGCATGAAGGCCGTGGACGCGCCGGACATCTCGGTGGTCAAGGACTGAATCGTGGCGCTTTCCCTCGGCAACCTGCCGCTGCTCTATCTCAGCCGCCATGGCCAGACCAGTTGGAACGCCGAGGAGCGCATCCAGGGCCAGCGCGATATCCCGCTCAACGAGATCGGCCGCGCCCAGGCAAAACGCAACGGCCGGCGGCTCGCCGAGGTCCTCGGCGCCGGGGCCAAGGACCTCTATTTCCTGGCCAGCCCGCTGTCACGCGCCTGCGAGACGATGCGCCTCATCCGAACCGAACTGGGCCTGCCGCCTGCCGATTTCGAGACCGACGCCCGGCTGAAGGAAATCCATTTCGGCGATTGGCAGGGCTCGACGATCAAGGAACTCGCGGTCGTCGACGCCGCGGCGGTGGAAGAGCGCGAAGCCAACAAGTGGCACTATGTGCCGCCCGGCGACGATGCGGAAAGCTACGAGGCGCTGGCAGCGCGCGTCGCACCGGTCTTCGAGGGGCTGGACCGGCCGAGCCTGATCGTCGCCCATGGTGGCGTCATGCGTGCCTTCTTCAAGCTCTACGAGGGTGTTGCCGTCAATCACGCGGCGCATGCCCAAATCCCGCAGGATCAGGTTCTGCGGGTGGCCGACAACCGGGCAGAGTGGATCTGAACTCGATCTGCCGGGCCGTTCATGCCGCGCCTTCCGGGCACGGACGAGCATCTGCAGAAGGAACCCCGGAGAGCCCGGCGCGAGCGGCGTCGAGCACTTGTCGTAGGGTTGCCTCAGCGATGATCCTGGAAGCTTCGCTCAGCTCTCGGTCTCGTCGTAGATGACGTAGACTTCCATGCCGGGTTCGACGGCGGCATAGTCGAATTCGGGCGGCAGAAGGTAGATGCTGCCATCCTCGAGCCTCAGCATCGCGTTCGCTTGGTCGATTTCGACGACCCGGCCGGCAGTCTCCTGCGCCAGCGCCGGGATGGTCAACGCAACGCTCAGGAACGAACAGGCGAAAAAGGCTACGATTCTCTTGGCCATTCCCACACCCTCCATTGCACCCCGGTCCTGTGTTCTCCCTGCCGCATCCAGCGGCGAGGCGATGTTTCGTGATTTGCTTACCGTCAGACGGAATTATGGCATTTGCTGGGGCGGCTATGCTTAACAATTTGTAAAGCCGCATTTCGATTGTTTATGTGATCGATTGACCCCGTTGGCGCGCGTCCGTAAACGAACGCCATTCTGTTTCGAGCGAGCCAATTCCCATGTCGCACAACAGCTTCGGTCACCTGTTTCGCGTGACCACCTGGGGCGAAAGCCACGGGCCGGCGATCGGCGCCGTCGTCGATGGCCTGCCGCCCGGCCTCCGGTTTTCCGAAGCCGAGATCCAGGCCTGGCTCGACCGGCGGCGACCCGGCCAGTCGCGTTATACGACGCAGCGGCAGGAGCCCGATCGGGTGCGGGTTCTGTCGGGTGTCATGCCGGGCGAGGCCGAGGGCGAACTGGTCTCCACGGGCACCCCCGTCTCGATGATGATCGAAAACGTCGATCAGCGCTCCAAGGACTATTCCGACATCGCGCGACGCTATCGCCCCGGACATGCCGATGTCACGTACGACATCAAATACGGCGTCCGGGACTATCGCGGCGGCGGGCGCTCGTCGGCGCGCGAAACCGCGTGTCGGGTCGCGGCCGGCGGGTTGGCGCGCAAGGTGGTGCCCGGACTGGTGGTGCGCGGGGCGCTGGTGCAGATCGGCGACATCCGGATCGACCGCGATCGTTGGGATTGGGACGAGGTCGGTCGCAATCCGTTCTTCTGCCCGGATGCGAAGACAGTCGAGCGCTGGGCGGAGTTTCTCGATCAGGTGCGCAAGCGCGGCTCCTCGGTGGGCGCCGTGGTCGAGATCGTCGCCGAGGGCGTGCCGGCCGGCATCGGCGCGCCGATCTATGGCAAGCTCGATCAGGACATCGCCGCCGGACTGATGTCGATCAACGCGGTCAAGGGTATCGAGATCGGGGCGGGGTTCGAGGCTGCGACGCTGTCGGGCGAAGAGAATGCCGACGAAATGCGGATCGGGCCGGACGGCAGACCGGAATTCCTGTCCAACAAGGCCGGCGGCATTCTGGGCGGCATTGCCACCGGCCAGCCGGTAGTGGCGCGATTTGCCGTGAAGCCGACCTCGTCGATCCTGACGCCGCGCCGTTCGATCGACGCCGACGGCAACGAGGTCGAGGTGATGACCAAAGGGCGGCACGATCCCTGTGTCGGCATCCGGGCGGTGCCGGTGGGCGAGGCGATGGTCGCCTGCGCCATCGCCGACCACTATCTGCGCCATCGCGGCCAGACCGGAAAAGGATGAGGGACGGGTTTCTTTCCAAACCGTAATCGCGCATTGCGCGTGATGGTGTGGAAGCCTTCGCGGAGAGCGCTAATTTCTGCTCATGCACACCCGCTTCTATCACGATCCGGTGTTCGCCGAGCATATGACCGGCCCAGGGCATCCCGAGCGGCCGGAGCGGGTGCAGGCGATTGCGGCGGCACTGGAGGCGGAAGCCTTCCATTTTCTCGACCGGGCGGCCGCCGTGGAAGGTACGCTGGAGGCGATCGAGCGCTGTCATCCCGAAAGCTTCGTGCGCAAGATCGCGAAGGCGGTCCCCGATAGCGGCCTGGCGCGCGTCGAGTACGATACGGTGCTGAGCCCGAAAAGCTTCGCGGCGGCGATGCATGCCGTGGGCGGCGCCTGTGCCGGCGTCGACGATCTCATGAGCGGTGCTGCCAGCAGCGTGTTCGTGGCCGGACGGCCTCCGGGCCATCACGCCGAACGCCAGTCGGCCATGGGCTTCTGCCTTTTCAACACGGCGGCGATCGCCGCTCGTCACGCGCAGGCGGTGCATGGGCTCGAGCGCATCGCGATCGTCGATTGGGACGTCCACCACGGCAACGGCACCCAGGACATCTTCTGGGAAGACCCCTCCGTGCTCTACGCTTCGACGCACGAAATGCCGCTCTATCCGGGCACCGGCGCCACGACGGAGATCGGGGCGGGCAACATCGTCAACGCCCCGCTCAGATCCGGTGACGGCAGCGAGCCGTTCCGCGAGGCGTTCAAGTCGCGCATTCTGCCCGCCCTGCATCGCTTCCAGCCCGATCTCGTCATTGTGTCCGCCGGCTTCGACGCGCATTATCGCGATCCGCTCGGCCACCTGAAGCTGTCGGAAGGGGATTTCGACTGGGCCACCAGCCGCCTGCTGGACATCGCCGACCGATATTGCGATGGCAGGCTCCTCTCCGTGCTGGAGGGCGGCTATGATCTCACCGGCTTGGCCAATTCGGTCGCCGCGCATATCCAGCGCCTGATGACGGGCTGAGCCGGCTGAAAGAACAGGACAGGAATGACCGACCAAGCGAATGAACAGGCTTTGCCCGCCGACGATTCGGACATCCGGCGGATGACCTTCGAGGAGGCGCTCGCCGCCTTGGAGCGCATCGTCGCCGATCTGGAACATGGCGACGTCCCGCTCGACCGTTCGATCCGAATTTATGAGCGGGGCGAGAAGCTGAAGAACCATTGCGAACGGCTGCTTTCGGCCGCCGAGGACAAGATCGAGAAGATCAAGGTTTCGCGCAACGGCAAGCCCGAGGGGGCCGAACCTCTCGATCTCGGTTGACCGTTGGGAAGCGGCGTCGTTGGACTTTCCGTTGGAGGATGCTTGATTCCGGCGTCGCGAACCCGATTTTAGAATGAGTCTCACCGCTTCGGGCCCCGAGCTTCGCAGGCTTAGCGGCAGGCCCGAACGCAAAAGGTTTCTCCGTTCCCGTGTCAGAAGAATCGAAAACGCCGCTGCTCGATTGCGTCAGAACTCCGGAAGACCTGAGGCAACTCCCCGAATCGAAGCTGAAGCAGGTGGCCGGCGAACTGCGCGTCGACCTGATCGATGCAGTGTCGGGCACTGGCGGCCATCTGGGCGCGGGTCTCGGTGTGGTCGAACTGACCGTCGCGCTGCACTATGTTTTCGACACGCCCGACGACCGCCTGATCTGGGATGTCGGCCATCAGGCCTACCCGCACAAGATCCTGACCGGAAGGCGCGAGGGGATGCGCACGGTGCGCCAGGAGGGCGGCCTCTCCGGTTTCGCCAAGCGCACCGAGAGCCCCTTTGACGCCTTCGGCGCCGGACACTCCTCCACCTCGATCTCGGCCGGCCTCGGCATGGCCGTGGCGCGCGACCTGTCCGGCGGCGACAACCGGGTGGTCGCGGTCATCGGCGACGGGGCGATGTCGGCCGGCATGGCCTACGAGGCGATGAACAACGCCGGTGCGCTCGACGCCCGGCTGATCGTCATCCTCAACGACAACGATATGTCGATAGCGCCGCCGACGGGCGCGATGAGCGCCTATCTGGCGCGTCTCGTCTCCGGCCGGACCTATCGGGCGTTGCGTGCCGGCGCCAAGAATTTCTCCCGCCATCTGCCCGATTTCATGCGCGAAGGGGCGCGGCGCACCGAGGAACTGACGCGCAGCCTGTTCACCGGCGGAACGCTGTTCGAGGAACTGGGCTTCTATTACGTCGGGCCGATTGACGGGCACGACTTCAACCATCTGCTGCCGGTTCTGAAGAATGTCCGCGACGCGAAGACCGGGCCGATCCTCGTCCACGTCGTCACCAAGAAGGGCAAGGGCTATCCGCCGGCGGAAAACTCGGCCGACAAATATCACGGCGTCGGCAAGTTCGACGTGATCACCGGCGCCCAGGCGAAATCCAAGGCCAACGCGCCGAGCTATACCAAGATCTTCGCCGATACCTTGGTCGCCGAAGCCCGCGAGGACGACCGGATCGTCGCGATCAACGCTGCGATGCCCTCGGGCACCGGCCTCGACGCCTTTGCCGAGGCTTTTCCCAAACGAACGTTCGACGTGGGCATCGCCGAGCAGCATGCCGTGACCTTCGCGGCAGGTCTGGCGGCTGAGGGCTACAAGCCGTTCTGTGCGATCTATTCCACCTTCCTGCAGCGCGCCTACGACCAGATCGTGCACGACGTGGCGATCCAGCGCCTGCCGGTGCGCTTCGCCATCGACCGGGCCGGCTTCGTCGGCGCCGACGGGCCGACCCATTCGGGCTCGTTCGATACCGGCTTCCTGGCGCCGCTGCCGGGCATGGTGGTGATGGCGGCGGCCGACGAGGCGGAACTGCGCCACATGGTCAAGACCGCCGTCCTTTACGACGAAGGACCGATCAGCTTCCGCTATCCCCGCGGCGCCGGTGTCGGCGTCGATCTGCCGGAGCGCGGGCAGGCGCTCGCGATCGGCAAGGGCCGGATCGTCAAGGAAGGCACCAAAATCGCGATTCTCTCCTTCGGCTCGCGGCTCGCCGACAGTCTGGCGGCGGCGACCGACCTCGACAGCTTTGGACTTTCGACGACGGTCGCCGACGCGCGCTTCGCCAAGCCGCTGGATCAGGATCTCATTCTGCGGCTGGCTCGCGATCACGAGGTTCTGATCCTGGTGGAGGAGGGGGCGTCCGGCGGTTTCGCCTCGCAGGTGCTGCATCATCTGTCGGTTCGCGGCCTTCTCGACGGCGGCCTGAAGGTTCGCGCGCTCACCATGCCGGATCGGTTCGTCGAGCACGCCGCTCCGGAGGCGATGATCGCCCAGGCCGGACTCGACAAGGCCGGCATCGTGGATGCGGCGTTCAAGGCTCTGGGCGAGAGTGCCAAACGCAGCCTGCAGGCATGACGGCTCGTGCCGCTGGATTTGCTCCAAAACCTCCAATCTCGACTTCGAGGCTGTGACCCAAGCGCGAACATGGCATCCGATCGCTTCTCAGGGGCCAAGTTGCGTCTTCGCCTCGATCAGATCCTGGCCGAGCGCGGGCTGGTCGGCAGTCGTGCGCGGGCGCGCGACACCATTCTGCGTGGACATGTCCGGGTCGATGGCGCTGTCGCCACGAAGCCCGGTCAACTGGTCGCATCCGATGCCGCGATCGTGCTGGACGATCCGGCCGGCAGCTATGTTTCGCGCGCGGCGCTGAAGCTTCAGGCGGCGCTCGACGGCTTCGGCATCGAGGTGGCGGGACGCACGGCTCTCGATGTCGGCGCTTCGACGGGCGGCTTCACCCAGGTGCTGTTGCAGCGCGGTGCTGCGCATGTCGTGGCGATCGACGTCGGGCATGGGCAGCTCGATGCCGATATCGAGGCCGATCCGCGTGTCACCGCGATCGAGGGGCTGAATGCGCGCAATCTTGCCCGCGAGCATCTGGGCGGACGGGCGATCGAACGCCTCGTCAGCGACGTCAGTTTCATCTCGCTCAAGCTGGCGCTGCCGCCGGCCCTGGCGCTGGCCGAAGCCGGGGCGATCGCGGTGCTTCTGGTCAAGCCGCAGTTCGAGGCGGGGCGCGCCGCGCTCGGCAAGGGCGGGCTGCTTCGGGATCCCGCCGACGGACCGAGGGTGGCCGAGGATCTGCGGGTCTGGCTGGACGGGCAGCCGGGCTGGCGCGCCACCGGCTTGATGCCCTCGCCGATCACCGGGGGCGACGGCAACGCGGAGTTTTTGCTGGCGGGAATCAAGGATGGCTGAGTCTCTGCGCATCGAGTCGCTGGGCGCTAAGGGCGACGGCGTCGCCGCGGTGGCAGGCGGCCCGGTCTATGTGCCGTTCACGCTTCCCGGCGAACTCGTCGAGATCGACGGGGCTAAGGCGTCGAAGGCGCGGCCGTCGGCGATCCTGGAGCCTTCGGCGGAGCGGCGGGAACCGCCCTGTCCGCATTTCGGCGCCTGCGGCGGCTGCGATCTGCAACACGCGAGCGATGCCTTCTATCGGGCGTGGAAGCGCCAGATCGTGGTCGATGCCTTTGCGCGCCGCGGCATCCAGCCGCCGATCGGCGATCTGGTCGCCTGCCCGCCGGCCTCGCGCCGTCGCGCGGTGTTCTCGGCCGTGCGCGAGGGGGGGCAGGTGCGCTTCGGTTTCTTCGAGGTCGCGAGCCATCGCCTGACCGACCTCGACGTCTGCCTCGTCGTGATGCCGGAGATCGCCGCGCGGCTCCCCGATTTCAAGGCGTTGGCGGGCATGGTGCTCGACCGCCGGAGGCCGCTGCGCATGGCTGTTACGGCTACCCCCTCCGGCCTCGACATCGCGCTTGCCGACGCGACGAAGCTCTCCGAGAAGAGCCGGCAGGCGGTGGTCGCCTTTTCCCTGAAACGCGATTTCGCCCGGGTGTCGATCGACGACGAGGTGGTGGTCGAAGCCCGCAAGCCGTTGATCGAGATCGGCGGCATTGCGCTTGCGCCGCCGCCCGGTGCCTTTTTGCAGGCGGTGGCGGCGGCTGAAGAGGCGATGGCCGACCAGGTTCTGGATCATTTCGGCGAAGCGAAGGAGGTCGCCGATCTCTTTGCCGGCGTCGGGACCTTTGCCTTGCGTCTGGCCCGCCATGCCCGAGTGATGGCGGTGGAAAGCGATGCGCCGGCGCTGGCCGCGCTCGACAGGGCCGTGCGAGGCGTGCCGGGGCTCAAGCCGATGACGCTGGAGCGACGCGACCTCTTCCGGCGACCCTTGACGGCCAAGGAGTTGTCCCGCTTCGACGGTGTAGTCTTCGATCCGCCCCGCGCCGGTGCGGAAGCGCAGGCGCGCGAACTGGCCCGCTCGACCGTTCGCAGCGTGGTCGCCGTTTCATGCAACCCGGCAACGCTGGCGCGCGATGCGCATCTTCTCATCGAAGCCGGCTATCGTCTTCGTTCTGTCACACCGATCGACCAATTTTTGTGGTCTCACCATGTCGAAGCGGTGGCTGCGTTCGCCCGTTGAAGGACCAATGCGCTTTTCGGTGCCGAAAAGGGAAACGAAGAAGAGCTGAGTAGGCGGAACCGCCTCTGTTTCAGGCAGTTATTCCTCAAAAATGCGAGGAGATCTTTATGCGGCTGGTGCGGTTCGGGCTGCGTGGTTCGGAAAAACCGGGCGCGCTGGATGTCGATGGCAGGATCCGCGACATTTCCAGTATCGTTCCATCCCTATCCGGCTCGGCGATCGACCCCGACAATCTCGCCGGCCTGGCCGGCCAGTCCCTGGAAGATTTGCCCGAGGCGGAGCCGGGCGTTCGGCTCTGCGCCCCCGTCGCCAAGATCGGCAAGATCGTCGGCGTCGGTCCGAACTATCACGATGCCGCGCAACTCGCCGGCTTCAAGATCAACCCCGAGCCGACCATCTTCATGAAGGCGTCGTCATCGGTGTGCGGACCCAACGACGACATCGAGATTCCGCGTATGTCGGCGCGCACCGATTGGGGCATCGAACTGGCCGTCATCATCGGTCGGATGGCGAAATACGTGCCGGTCGAGCGCGCACTGGACTATGTCGCCGGCTATACGCTCGGCAACGACCTGACGGAGCGCAATTTCCAGCTCCAGCGTAGCGGCCAGTGGGTCAAGGGCAAGTCGCACGATACCTTCGCGCCCCTCGGACCCTGGCTGGTGACCAAGGACGAGATGCCCAATCTCGACGACATCACCCTGCGGCTCGAGGTCAACGGTGTGGAGCAGCAGGTGGGCCATACGGGCGAAATGGTGTTCAACGTCCCCTATCTCGTCTCCTACATCTCCCGCTTCATGCGGCTCGAGCCGGGAGACGTGGTCTTCACCGGCACACCGGGCGGCGTCGGCCTGTCCTACGACCCGCCTCGCTTCCTGAAGGCGGGCGATCGCATCCATCTGAGCGGCACCGGCCTCGGCGAGCACGAGTATGTGTGTGTGGCGGCATAAGCCGGTTCGCGTTCTATCCGCTCGGTGACTGGTCTGCTTAGCGTAGCGCCACACCCTTGACCTGGGCATAGACGGTCTTGCCTTCGGCCAGATCCAGATGGTGCCAGGAGCGGCGCGTCATGCGTGACAGCAGGCGGTCGCCGTCGCCGTCCGGTCCGAGACCGAGCAGCGCCACCATTTCGTGCTCGCCGCGCGGCGCTCCTCTCAGAATTCGGCACGGCAGGATGTTGAGGATCGTCGTGCCCTGAGCCGGTTCGAGCGTCAGGCTGACGTCGCCGGCAACGATCGACAGGCGGCGCGTCTCTCCGGGGCGGCCCGGCGGCGAGGGTACGAGGAAGCGTCCGCCCTTGACGGTGAGTCTCATCAAGCCGTCTTCGGTCTCGTAGGACTCCACCGTCGCGTCGAGGCTGACCGCGGCATCGCGGGCGAGCGCCAGCGGCAGGCTCGGGTCGCTCTGCAGTTCGTTGAGGGCTCCGGCTGCAATCACCCGGCCGGACTCCATCAGGATCAGGTGATCGGCCAGGCGTTCCACCTCGGCGATGTCGTGGCTGACATAGACCACGGGGATCGCCAGGGCAGCATGCAGGCGTTCCAGGAACGGCATGATCTCCTGCTTGGTCGCGATGTCGAGGGCCGACAGCGGCTCGTCCATCAGCAGCAGCCGGGGCTGCGAGAGCAGAGCCCGGCCGATCGCCACGCGCTGGCGCTCGCCGCCGGAGAGCCTTTCGGGCGCCCGGTCGAGCAAGTGCGCGATGCCGAGAAGCTCCACCACCTCGCGGAAGCCGACGCCGTTCCCGGTTTCGGCGGGGGCGCGCGGCGCGCCGAAGGTGAGATTGCGCCGGACCGAGAGATGGGCAAACAGGCTCGGCTCCTGAAAGACATAGCCAATCGGCCTGAGATGGGTGGGGCGGAACGTGGTCGCGTCCTGCCAGACGTCGCCGCCGACCCGGCACACGCCGTCGGCGACGCGCTGGAGGCCGGCGAGGCAGCGCAGCACGCTGGTCTTGCCGCAGCCGGAAGGACCGAACAGCGCCGTCACCCCGCGCGCCGGTATCTCGAAGGCGGCGTCGAGGGCAAAGCTGCCCAGCCGCCCGCGAAAGGCGGCTTCGATGCGGTCGGTCGGGCTCATTGGGCGACCCGTCCGAGGCGCCGGCCGATCACGGTGACCGAAAGGATCACGGCGAAGGCGAAGATCACCATCGCTCCGGCCAGGATGTTCGCCTGGCGCCATTGCAACGTCTCGACATAGTCGTAGATCGCCACCGACAGCACCTTGGTCTCGCCGGGAATGTTGCCGCCGATCATCAGCACGACGCCGAATTCGCCGACCGTGTGGGCGAAGCCGAGCACCGCGCCGGTCAGGAAGCCCGGCCGGGCGAGCGGAATCGCCACGCTCCAGAAGGCGCGCCGCGGCGAGGCGCGCAGCGTCGCCGCCACCTCCAGCGGCCGGTCGCCCATCGCCTCGAAGGCGTTGCGGATCGGCTGGACGACGAACGGCATCGAGTAGATCACCGAGCCGATCACCAGACCCTCGAAGGTGAAGGCCAGCGTGCGTGCGCCCCAGAGCGAGGCGAGCGCGCCGCCCGGCCCGTTGGGGCCGAGCGTGACCAGAAGATAGAAGCCGAGGACGGTGGGCGGCAGCACCAGCGGCAGCGCCACCACCGTCGCCACGCCTTCCTTCCACCATGCCTTCGAGCGCGCCAGCCACCATGCGAGCGGCGTGCCGAGGATAAGCAGCACGCCGGTCGTGACGAAGGCGAGTTCCAGCGTCAGCCGGATCGGCGTCCAGGCGTCAGGTGGCAGGCCCAGCAATGCCGATCAGTTCCCGCCATCGGTGGCGTAGCCGTAGTTCTCGATGATGTCGTGGGCCTCGGGACCCTTCAGGAAGTCGAGGAAGGCCTTGGCGGCGTCGCTGTCCTCACCGGTCTTCAGGAGCACGGCATCCTGGAGGATCGGGCTGTAATCTTCCTGGGGCACGATCCACTGGGAGCCGTCCTCGCGCCCGGCGATCTGCGACAGGGCGACGAAGCCGAGTTCCGCGTTGCCGCTATCGACGAACTGGAAGGCCTGGGCGATGTTGTTGCCCTCGACGATCTTCGGCTTCAGCGTATCGTAGACGCCCAGCGCCTGCATTGTCTCGACGGCGGCGGCGCCATAGGGGGCGGCCGTCGGGTTGGCGATGGAGATCTTCTCGAAGCTCGTGTCCTTCAGCGTGTCCTCGCCGCTCACCATGGCGGCATCCGGGCTCCACAGAACCACCTTGCCGATGGCATAGGTGAAGTTGCTGTCGGCGACGCCGTAGCCTTCTTCGATGGCCTTGGCCGGACGCTCCGCATCCGCCGCCAGGAAGACCTGGAAGGGCGCGCCCTGGCTGATCTGCGTATAGAGCTGGCCGGTCGAGCCGAAGCTGAGGGTGGCCGTGTCGCCGGTGGCCTTGTTGAAGGCTGCGGCGATGTCCTTGGCCGCTTCGGTGAAGTTGGCGGCGACCGCGACGTTGGTTTCGGCGGCATTTGCCTGACCCACGCCGAACAGGGCGGTGGTCAGGGCGAGGGCAGTCAGAAGAGGGGAGGACTTCATATGGATCTCCATTCAGTCGATGGCGACAATGACATGCGTGGCTTCGAACAGGGCGAAGACCGCGCGGCCGGGTTCGAGGCCCAGGGCCTCGGCGCTGCGGGCGGTGATGGTGGCGGCGAGCGTCTTGTCGCCGCCGATGTCGATGACGGCCTCGGCATCGACCGCCGACCTCTCGCAGCGAAGGATGGTGCCGGGAATGACGTTGCGGGCGGTGACCTTGGGCGGCTCGTCGCCCACGGCGACGGCGACGAAGGGGGCCTTGATCAGCATCGTCGCCTCGCGGCCGACGCACAATCCGAGCTCGCGCACGCTGGCGTTCGTCACGATGGCGTGGATCGCGCGGCCCTTTGCCACCTCGACTTCCACCTCGGTCCGCAGGGCATCGTGATGCATGGCGGTGATCGGCCCGCGAAGGGCGTTGCGTGCACTCGTTTTCATCAGAAAACCGGAAATCAGATTGATGGGGGAGATGCCGGTGCCGGCGAGCTCGGGCTCCAGCGTGCGCATGACCCGCGCCATCTCGCTTTCCATGCGGTGATAGGCCTGGATGATGCGGATGCCGGCCGGCGTCAGGGTGGCGCCGCCGCCGGCGCGACCGCCGGTGCGCTTTTCCAGAAGCGGCTGGCCGAACAGGTTGGCCATGGCGTCGAGCGCGTCCCAGGCCGCCTTGTAGGTGAGGCCCACCGCCTTGGCGCCGGCGGTGATCGACCCCTCGCGCGCCACCGCCTCCAGAAGTTGGATGCGCTCGCGCCCGATCTGGGAACGGTTTTCGTCGCGCAGGCTGATGAGGGCTTCCATGACCGATGCGATCTATCGTTATGTATGTTGGCTACATAACGATAGATCGTCTCCATGCGCAAGCCCCGCCGTCGCGACATGCGCCATCGGTCGACGCGAAGCGTGGAGCGTCAAGTGCAACTCGCTGACCGGCACGGTCCACCGACTCTCTCGGGCGGATCCGCCCGGGAAGGTCGGCAGCCTAGTGGACGGCAGGTGGTCCTAGTCGGGGTCGGCGCCCTCGACGGATGCGTCGCCGGTGTCCCGCGCGACGCGAAAATAGCGTCCCGCCACGATGGGCAGGACGAAGCCGGCGATGGCGAGCGCCCATAGGGCGATGGCGAGCGGCGAATCGAACAGCGCCAGCCAGTCGCCGTTCGAAATGGTGAGCTCGCGTCTCAGATTCTTTTCCATCTGGTCGCCGAGCAGCACGCCGAGAATGATCGGGACGAGGGGGACGCCCAGCTTGCGCAGGCCCCAGCCGGCGACGCCGAAGAGCACCATGACCATGAGGTCGAAGCTGGAGCCGGAAATCCCGTAGATGCCGACGAAGGAGATCATCGCCACGGTCGGCATCAGATATTTCGGCGGCACCAGAAGGACGCGCACGAACAGGCTGACCAGGGGGATGTTCATGGCGAGCAGCATGACATTGCCGATGAAGAGGGCCGCGATCAGGCCCCACACCACATCCGGATTGTTCTGGAACAGCAGTGGGCCGGGCGTCACGTTGAGGGCGAGCAGCATGGCGAGCAGAACCGCCGTGGTGCCCGAGCCGGGGACGCCCAGCGCCAGCATCGGCACCAGCGCGCCACCGGCGGCGGCATTGTTGCCGGCTTCGGGCGCGGCGACCCCGCGCGGGTCGCCTTCGCCGAACGTGCCGTTGCGGTCCGAAACGCGCTTTTCCACCGAATAGGAGATGAACGAGCCCAGCGACGCGCCGGCACCCGGCAGCACGCCGGCGATGAAGCCCAACACCGTGGAGCGGCCCATCGCGCCGAGCGTCCGCTTGAGCATCGACCAGGGCGCGGTCACGCGGCCGATGCTGCTCGGCGCACCGGTCTTGCGTTCGTCACCGCGATGCTCGAGGAAGACGAAGACTTCCGAGACCGCGAAGAGCCCGACGATGGCGACCAGAAAGTCGATCCCGTCGTAGAGGTGAACCTCGCCGAAGGTGAAGCGCGGCACCCCGGTCTGGCCGTCGACGCCGATCGTCGCGATGCCAAGCCCGATCGCGGCGGCAAAGGCGGCCTTGGCCTGGTTGCGGCTGGCGACGCCGCCCAGCGTGGCGAAAGCGAGGACGTAGAGGGCGAAATATTCGCCGGGCCCGAAGAGGAGCGCCAGGCCGACGAGCTGCGGCGCCAGAAAGACGAGCCCCCAGGTGGCGAAGAACGAGCCGACGAAGGAGGCGATGCCGGACAGCGCCAGGGCTTCGCCGGCCTGTCCCTTCTTCGCCATCGGATAGCCGTCGAGCGTCGTCATCATCGCCGGCTCGTCGCCAGGGATGTTGAGCAGGATCGAAGAGATCCGCCCGCCATACATGGCGCCGTAATAGACGCTGGTCAGAAGAATGATGGCCGGTGTCGCCGGCAGGCCCAGAGTGAAGGCGAGCGGGATCAGGATCGCCACGCCGTTGGACGGGCCCAGTCCGGGCAAGGCCCCGAACACCGTGCCGAGAAAACAGCCGACGAAGGCGAGGAAGAGATTCTGCCAGGTCAGCGCGACGGCGAAGCCGCCGGCGAGGGCGACGAGCGTATCCATGTCCCTAGAAGCCCCAGGGCCCGCGCGCGAGCGACAGGCCGAGCACGAGATGGAAGAAGACGTAGATGCCGACGGCAATGCAGACCCCTGCAATGACAGCCGCCAGCGGATGGGCGCCGATGCGCCAGGACAGGAAGGCAGCCGTGACCGCGGTGGCGAGCACGAACCCGGCTTTGGGCAGGGCCAGCGCGTAGAGAACCAGCACGACGGCCGCGAACCCGATCTCGGCCAGCCGTCCCAGGGTCGGCCATTCAGGCTCTTCGTCCGGCTTCAGGACGAACACCAGCGACGACAGTCCGAGCGTCGCGGCGATGATGAAGGGAAAGGCCTTCGGTCCGACCGGGTCGGACATGAAGCTCAACGGAATGAGAGTGGCCGAAAAGGCGTAAAAGGCGGCGATCAACAGGCCGGCGATGCCGAGAATGCGGTCACTCATGACGCGTGCTCCGAGCCGTCGCGCCGCGGGGCGCGAGGACGATATGGGGGCAAGAAACGTGTCCCGCGCCGGTTGTCGGCCGGCGCGGGACACCCGACGCCTTATTGGATGATTCCGATATCGCGCGAGATCGACTCGATGTTGGCGATCGACTCCTGGACGAAAGCCTGGAATTCCTCGCCCTGCAGGTCGAGCGGAGCGAGACCGTTCTGCGCCATCACCTGCTTCCATTCATCCGACGCGTAGACCTTGCCGATCGCATTCGACCAGAATTCGTAGGCCGCGTCCGACATGTCGCCGGGACCGTAGAAGCCGCGCCAGTTGGCGCCGATGGCGTCGATACCCTGCTCCTTGGCGGTCGGGAATTCGGCGAAGTCGCCTTCGAGGCGTTCCGGCGCCAGGACGGCGAGCACCTTGATGTCGCCGGAATCGACGAAGCCCTTGGCCTCCGACGCATCCCCGGTGAACGCCTGGACGGATCCGGCCAGAAGCTGCGTCACCGCTTCGCCACCACCGTCGAACGCGACGTACTTGATCTGGCGAACGTCTTCGATGCCGGCCTTGTTGGCCGCGATCAGGACCTTCAAATGATCCCATCCACCCACCGCCGAGCCGCCGGCGACAGAGATCGAGGTCGGATCGGTCTTGATGCGGTCGAACAACTCGGGCAGCGTCGTCATGTCGGAGCTGGCGGCAACCGCGATGATGCCGTAGTCGGCACCGACCGCTCCGAGCCAGCGCACTTGATCCGCGGTGTTGCCGGGGAAGGCGCCCTGGGCCAGCCGCGTGGCCGTCGCGGAGGAGGCTGCCACGACGAGATTGTTGTCGTCGCTGCGCTTGTTGACGACCTCGGCATAGGCCACGCCGCCGCCGCCGCCCACAAGGTTCGAAACCTGCATGGTGCCGGGGATGACATCCAGATCCTGCATGGTCTTGCCGACCTGGCGACAGGTGAAGTCCCAGCCGCCGCCGGGTGCCGCCGGTGCGATGCATTCGGTGTTGCCGGGCGAAAATTCCTGTCCGACGGCGGGCGACGCCAATACCGAAAATACGGCAAAGGCGGCCGCGAGGCCAAGGGTCTGCTTCATTCGTGTTCCTCCCAAGAATACGCGCACGAGTTTTTCTGCGCTTTGATGTCGCGTCAAGCGGCTTTTGTTGAGGCGTGTGGGGGAATTCACGGAAGACCGGTCAGTCAAGCGATGAACGCCATGCTGATCAGACGAGGCGAGACTTGCAACACAAACCATAAGACTTGGGAACAATAAGCGTGCGGGTCATTATTGCGTAGAAATGCCTATTGCGTCGGCGTTGACACGGACGCGCCTGCGGGTGTCGAAATAGGCATGACCTGAAAAATCCGGCTCAATCGGGGCGAGGCGGTCGTCCATCCCATCTCGCAGGCCCTGCCTGCGGAGACAGGATACCGTTGCCCCTTCGCAGTCAGCCGGTGGAGCGAAAGGATGCCTCAAAACCGTTGGAATCTCGTGACGTTGCGGGCGTTGGGCCGGCAATTGCGAGACATGCTGAACCTGACCCGGCAATTGAACATCCCGGAGGCCGAACATCATCTAAGGGTTGCAACACAGGCGATGGAAGCGGCTGCCGACGAAGTTTGCGCGGCGAACGGTAAAGCCGGCGACCATCCTCAAAGCCGCCGCCGAGTGGCGGCGCCAAGCGCGGACCACTACGAGTCCAAAGCGGAGGGAGACGGTGCCGTACGGCCTGCGACGGGCCAATAGTTCCGGCGTCGATGGAGTTGGTGCGGTTGTATCGCTTCCCGTGGCGCAGGTAACGCGCCCGGGCCTCACTGGTCTGCTTCGGTAAGGCTAAAGCGTGCCGGCGAGCCCGGCCGGCACGGACGGTGCCTGGACGGCTTCATTCGACCGCTTGGCGGACTTGCTGCCTCTCTTGCCCTCACGCGCCGTCGGCGTCCACTTGCGCGTGGCGTGCTCTACGCGACGCATTTCGCCAGCGTGATCTTGGGTTTGCGGGCTTCGGCGGGGTCCTGGTCGAAGGTGTGATTGCGAGCCTGGTCGAGCAGCACTTCCCCGGCGTTGCCGGCCATCAGCCGCAACGAGCGAGCGTCGCAGTGTCGGGCGACCTGGAAGGCCAAGGGACGCAGATGGCATCGCGCGATGCAGAAGGCGGCCAAGGCGGCGCGTTGCGCCATCGGCATCGCCTGGACGATGTCGGACACCTTGTTCTGGTCGGCCCGCATCATCAGCGCGAGGAGTTCGAGAGGAATCGGGCAGGCGTTTTCGTCGGTCATGGGTGGCCCACGTTCGCTCGGACGTCGATCGGATTGCGATGGGGCGCACTATGCCTCCGATGGCTGGTGCGAATCTGGATCGCAAACCGCACCGAGCGACAAAAAAACTAACTGCTGCTTATAATTAGCAGGAATGTCAGACTGACTTTCCGAGCGTGGTCGTGCGCTGGGGAGAGCACGCCTCGCTGCCGTCGCACCTACGTTTCGTCGCCGAGATCGGGGTCGACGTAATGGGCGATGTAGGATTGGATGAGGCGATCCAGCGCCTGTCTCGTGACGCGATTGTTGTCGTCCGAAAAACCCAGGCTCGCGACCATTTTCCAATGGCCGTACATCAGGCTGACGAACAGGAAGCCGACTTCCCGGCAGGCCTTCTGGCTGAGCGCCGGGTGGCTGATCTGCACCTCGTGCGCAATCGTATGCTGCAGCAGCGTATACTGCTCGTAGAGGTTCTTGCGGATTCGCGGCGAGCGGGTCGCGAGCGCCATCATGGCGTCGTAGACCGTGTCGTCGAGCGGCTTGGTCAGCCCTTTGTCGGACAGGAAGTTGAAGTAGAAGTCGAGAAAGACGTCCAGCCGCTCCGTCTTGGCCGAGGCGATGATCCCCTGCAGCATCAGATCCCGATAGGCCGCCGCCAGAGCGTCGCAGGTGGCCAGCATCAGCTCTTCCGGATCCGGAAAATAGTGTCGGATGAGCTGCCGCGACATGTCGGCTTCCTGGGCAATCGCATCGTAGGCCGGAAAGGGAAGTCCGTTGCGCGCGACGGCCTTGAGCGTCGCCTGCACAATCTCCGGCTTGCGGATGTTCGAGATCGACTTGCGCAAAGGCGGATGGGCTCCGTGGCTCGGGATGCGCCATCGGCATACGAGAACCCGATAGGGGCGACAAGATGACGGGTTTTCAACCCCTCGGTCGCTCGGCCCTTACGGTAAAGGAATCGTTTCGCAGGCCGCCACGGCTACACCCGAGCCTGTTTCGCCCGGGCCTGGAGCGCGGGGGCAGCCGGGCTTACTGCGGGATCTCGACGTGACCGCCGAAGCCGAAGCGCATGGCCGACAGCAGCTTCTCGCCGAACGTATGGTCGACGCGCGAGCGATAGCGGGCATAGAGCGCGGCGGTCAGCACATGGGCCGGCACGGCCTCCTCCATGGCCGCCTCGATGGTCCATTGGCCCTCGCCGGAATCGCTGACATGGCCGGAGAACTTCGACAGCTTCTCGTCGTGGGCAAGCGCCTGGGCGGTGAGGTCGAGAAGCCAGGAGGAAATGACGCTGCCGCGCCGCCACACCTCCGCGATGTCGGGCAGGAAGAGTTCGTACCGCTCGTCTTCCGGCAGGCGTTCGGAGGCCTTTTGGGCGAGCAGATCGAACCCTTCGGCATAGGCCTGCATCATGCCGTACTCGATGCCGTTGTGGACCATCTTGACGAAATGGCCTGAGCCGGCCGGGCCGGTATGGATATAGCCGCGCTCGGCGCGGTCGTCGGGGGTATCGCGGCCCTCGGTTCGCTCGATCTCGCCATAGCCGGGAGCCAGCGTGTCGAAGATCGGATCGAGCAGGTCGACTTCCTCCTTCGGGCCGCCGATCATCATGCAGAAGCCGCGCTCCAGGCCCCAGACGCCGCCCGACGTGCCGACGTCGATATAGCGGATGCCTTTCTCGGCGAGCATCTTCGCCCGGCGAATGTCGTCCTTGTAGTAGGTGTTGCCGGCGTCGATGATGACGTCGCCTTCGCCCGCGAGACCTGCCAGGTCGGCCACCGTCTGCTCGGTCGGCGCTCCGGCGGGCAGCATCAGCCAGAAGATGCGCGGCCCGGTCAGCTTCCCGCACATGTCGCCCAGCGACGAGGCGGGAACGGCGCCTTCCGCCCCGAGCTTGGCGACCGCCTGTTCGGAGCGGTCATAGGCCACGCATTCGTGACCGCCGCGCATCAAGCGGCGCGCGATGTTCCCACCCATCCGGCCGAGACCGATGATTCCCAAACGCATGGCAATATCCTTCAATCCGATCGACAGTCTGCGCCGGCAACCGTCAGGTCGCTCCGGCACGGTCATGCCTGCGAAACTGGTCAGGGAGGAAGGCATGGCAAGGCGAGCCCCGCCGACAGCATCGCGACTCGTCGCGGTTCGGACCTTGATGGAGAGAGTATGGCGAGGCTAGATGCGCGCCGGACCCGGGCGGGTCGTGGCAAGCGTCGCGGCCCGTCCTGCGGGTCATCCCTTCAAGCGCGAGGCCAGATGTGACGAGCTTTCCGGACAAAACTCTCATCGCCGAACTGACGGCGTCGATGCTGATCGAAGTCGAGGCCGTTCACTTCCGCGCCGACGAGCCCTTCCGCCTGACGTCGGGCATGGTGAGCCCGGTCTATATCGACTGCCGCAAGCTGATCTCCTATCCGCGCCTGCGCACCACCCTGATGGATTTCGCCGCCTCCGTCGTGCTGCGCGAGATCGGCTTCGAATCGCTCGACGCCGTCGCCGGTGGCGAGACCGCCGGCATTCCCTTCGCCGCCTGGCTCGCCGATCGGCTGTCGCTGCCGATGCAGTATGTGCGCAAGCAGCCCAAGGGCTTCGGCCGCGGCGCCCAGATCGAAGGCGCCTTCAAGGACGGGGCGCGCACTCTGCTGGTCGAGGACCTGGCCAGCGACGCCGGCAGCAAGGCCAAGTTCTGCGAGGCCATGCGCAAGGCGGGCATGCAGGTCGACCACGCCTTCGTCGTCTTCTACTATGACATCTTCCCGCGCTCGCGGCAGACGCTGGCCGATCTCGGCCTCGAACTGCACTGGCTGGCAAGCTGGTGGGATGTGCTGAAGGTGGCGCGCGGCAAGGGCTATTTCGACGATGCAACCCTCTCGGCGGTGGAGGACTTTCTGCATGGTCCCGACGAGTGGTCGCGCGCCCACGGCGGCGCAACTCCTGCCAGCGGGAGCTGAGCGAAACGGCTGACCGCATCGTGGGCAGCGGGAGAACCTCCATGCTGCACTTCGACGAATATTTCACGGACCGCTACGACGCCGGTCGCCAGCTAGCGGCCGCGCTGGCCCGGTTCAAGGATTTCGATCCCGTGGTGCTGGCGCTGCCGCGAGGCGGCGTCCCGGTCGCTTTCGAGGTTGCGCGGGTGCTGCGGGCGCCGCTCGACCTCCTTCTGGCGCGCAAGCTCGGCGCTCCGGGAGCGCCCGAACTCGGCATCGGCGCGGTGATCGACGGCGACGATCCGCAACTCGTTCTCAACGACGAGGCGATCCGCTTCGTCCAGCCGCCCGACGGCTACGTCGCGGCGGAGATGCAGCGACAGCTTGCCGAAATCGAACGGCGGCGCAGCTTCTATCTGGGCGAGCGCGCACCCGTTTCCGTCCGCGGGCGCGCCGTCATCCTCGTCGATGACGGCATCGCTACGGGCGGCACCGCGCGGGTGGCGCTGAAGGCGTTGCGCAAAGCGGGCGTGAGCCGCCTCGTTCTTGCCATCCCGCTGGCTCCGCGCGAAAGCCTGCAAATTCTTCAAGAAGAAGCCGACGAGGTGATCTGTCTGGAAACGCCGAATCCGTTCCAGGCGGTCGGCATCCATTATGCCGACTTCACACAGACCTCGGACGACGACGTCGTTCGGCTGCTGGTCGAAGCCCGGGCCTTCACGACGCGCAAAGGCTGACCGTCCTGTTCGGCAGGTGCCGCCACTTTGGCCTCGATGAAATGCGGCGCCGGCATTCCGGTCTTCCAGGTAGCGGCAAGGGCGCGGCGATATTTCACCCCTCGCGCCGCGCCCCCGCTGTCCTAGTGGCGATCGATCTTCGTCGACCTGTCCGTATCCACGCTTGCTGCACAGCTCAGTTTCCGCTCGGTTGGTTAACGAATGGTTAACGCCGGCATTTGCTCAGCCGGCGCGTCTGATCACGAAGCGGTAGACGCTGCCATCCTGCGTCTGATCGAGGAGATCGTTGCCACTCTCCCGGCAGAAGGCGGGCAGGTCGATCACCGACAGCGGGTCGCTGGCGAGCACCTCCAGAATTTCGCCAGCCGCCATCGTCCGGAGGGCCTTCCGGGTCTTCAGCACGGGCAGCGGACAGTTCAAGCCTCTGGTATCGAGGACCGTGTCGGCCATGGCTATGGGGTGCTCCCGATGTCGAGCCGGCTCGCGGCGAGGGCCGGTCATCGGCGGCCATTTAGCACAAAGCGCGACGTGCCGCCCAACGGGCCGGCGACAGTGTCTCCGTAGCGTCAACGGCCATGGTCGGTCCGGGATAGACTTGAGCCGTCCGAGTCTATCGCCGGGTTCTTCTGAAGAGTGGGCAAGCATGACGATGGCGAGCTGCAATCGTGTGCAGCAAAGGCCCGACGGTCGATCGAACGGCGGAAGACCACGGGTTTGAAGCGCGTGGTTTGGACCTTGGAACTGGAATGGCTCTTGATCCTACGGCCCAAAAGATGGGATGTAGAACAACAGAGTTGAGTTAGTCGGTCGAGTTTGTCGCAGCCGGAGGTTGGGGGCGGTGGCGATGCTCGTTTGGTCAGTGGTGGTCCATGCTGGATTTTCCCGTGGAAATGAACACAGCTGCGCTCGAGGAAAATGCAGAACGGGCGGCCGCATTGCTACGCTCGATCGGCAGCAAGTGGCGCCTCTTGATCCTGTGCCAGCTGGTCCACGGGGAAAAATCCGTCGGTGAACTGGAGCGGATCATCGGGCTCAGCCAGTCGGCTCTGTCCCAGCATCTGATGGTTCTTCGCCGTCATGAGCTTGTGCAGACGCGCCGTTCGGCGCAAATGATCTTCTATTCGCTCAACGGCCGGGAGGTCAGCGCGGTTCTCTCGACGCTGTACGGGCTTTATTGTGGGGTACCCGACGTCCAACGCTGATGGCGGCCCGCACCGGGCAGCTCGCCGCATCGTGGTCGGCGGGCGGGTGCAGGGCGTCGGCTTTCGGCCCTTCGTCTATCGTCTCGCCAAGAGTTGCGGGCTCGTCGGCTGGGTGCGCAACGACGCCGGGCGGGTGATCATCGAGATCGCCGGTGCGTCGGCGGATCTGCAGCGCTTCGAGCTGGCGCTCACCGACGAGGCGCCGCCCCTGGCGCGACCGCGGCTCGAATCCTCGCAAGTCGTCGCGGCCAGCGATTTTGCCGACTTTCGCATTCTGGCCAGCGCGGTCGCGAGCGAGCCGGACATTCATCTGCCGCCCGATCTCTTCTGCTGCGACGACTGCGTCGCCGAACTGCGTGATCCGGGCGAGCGCCGGCATCGCTATCCCTTTACCAACTGCACCCAGTGCGGCCCTCGCTATACGATCATTCGGGCGCTGCCCTATGACCGGCCATCGACTGCGATGGCAGGCTTTCCGCTGTGTCCGGACTGCGGCGCGGAGTACGGCGATCCGATGGACCGGCGCTTTCACGCCCAGCCGCTCGCCTGCCCCGTCTGCGGTCCGCGACTGAGCTTTTTTCGCGAAGGCGTTCGCGAAGCCCACGGCGAAGCGGCTTTGGCCGCGACGGTCGCCTGCCTCCAAGCTGGCGGCATCGTCGCCGTCAAGGGGATCGGCGGCTATCATCTGGTCTGCGACGCGGCGAACGAAAAGGCTGTCGCCGCCCTGCGGGAGCGCAAGCGGCGCCCGGACAAGCCGCTGGCGATCATGGTGCCGCAGACCGGCACAGACGGCCTCGATGCCGCGCGGATTGCTGTCACCCTCGATGCGGCGGAAGCCTCGGCGCTGGCCGATCCGGTGCGTCCGATCGTGCTGGCAACCAAGCGTGCCGACAGCGCTCTGGCGCAGGCGCTCGCCCCCGGCCTGTCGGAGCTCGGCGTCTTTCTGCCCTATAGCCCTCTCCACCATCTGCTGCTGTCCGATTTCGGCGCGCCGGTGGTGGCGACTTCGGGCAACATCAGCGGCGAACCGGTGATCACCGACAACGAGGAGGCCCGGCACCGTCTCGCCTGGGTGGCCGACGCTTTTCTGGAGCACGACCGGCCAATCCTGCGTCCGGCCGATGATTCCGTGGTGCGGGTGATCGGCGGGCGGGCACGGCCGATCCGCGTCGGACGCGGCCTGGCGCCCCTGGAACTGGACCTGGACGCGCCGCTGGGCGAGCCGCTGCTGGCGGTGGGCGGACATATGAAGGGCGCGATCGCGCTCGCGTGGAACAGCCGGGCGATCGTCTCGCCGCATATCGGTGAGCTCGACAGTCCGCGCAGCCGTGCCGTCTTCGAGCAGGTGATCGCCGATCTCCAGGATCTTTATGGCGTCCTGGCCCGCCGCGTCGTGTGCGACGGCCACCCGGACTACGCCTCGACACGATGGGCGGTTGCCGACGGCCGGCCCGTCACCCGAGTGCAGCATCATGTCGCCCATGCCTCGGCTCTGGCGGGCGAACATCCCGAGATCGGCCGCTGGCTGGTCTTTGCCTGGGACGGCGTCGGGCTGGGGCCGGACAACGAATTGTGGGGCGGCGAGGCCTTGCTGGGCGCGCCGGGCGACTGGCATCGGGTCGGCAGCATCCGGCCGTTCCGCCTGATCGGCGGCGACCGGGTGGGACGCGAGCCCTGGCGCACGGCCGCCGCCCTGATGTGGGAGACCGGCCGCTCCTGGCTGCCGCGCCACGAGGCGGGGCCGCTGGCCGCCGAGGCCTGGCAGAAGGGCGTGCGGCTAATGCGGACCTCCTCCGTCGGCCGGCTTTTCGATGCCGCCGCCGCTCTGATCCTGGGGATCGAGACGGCAAGCTTCGAAGGCCAGGGGCCGATGCTGTTGGAAAGCATCGCTCAGGACCGATGCGACGCGGTGCCGTTGCCGCTGATCGAGAGCGGAGACGGCGTGTCGTGTGTCGACTGGGAGCCGCTGCTGGAGATCCTGGTCGACGAGCGTCTCGCGCCGGCGGCGCGGGCCGGCATCTTTCACGAGAGCTTGGCGCGCGCTTTGCTGCGTCAGGTCCTCGCTCTGGCCGAGACGCTGAGCTTCGATGCTGTTGGCCTCGGGGGCGGCGTGTTCCAGAACCGCCGCCTGGCCGAGCGCGTGCTCGCGCTTTGCGCGGAGCAGGGCATCGTCGCCCATCTTCCGCGTCTCGTGCCGGCCAACGACGGCGGGCTTGCGTTCGGCCAGATCATCGAGGCTCAGGCCCTTCTTCGCTGCGGTGCGGCGGAGATATCACGCAAGGGTTGAGGCGATCGCGGCTGCCGTCACGGCCGGATCACCCCCGCGATACGATTGCTTTTGCTGCAGTGCAAAAGAACTTGTCCTTGGCGGGAAAGTATTGGCTGTGCTGTCGGGCAGAATCGGCAAGTTTCCAGAAAATCTGGGGGCCGGTCGCTCACGCGTCGCAGCAGGATCGTCCATCTATTGAGCGGTTTCCACCCTAGCGCGACCAATCGGTGCGCGCTAGCGTAGCGGCACCGGTGGGGAGACCGGTCAATACAAATGGGAGAGATACCATGCGATCGTTGATTTTGCTGGCCGGGACGGCAGTCGCGGCGAGTTTGGCTTGGTCGTCCGCAAGCGCGGCCGACATGACCGTCGGATTCTCACAGATCGGTTCGGAATCGGGCTGGCGCGCCGCCGAGACTACTCTGACGCAGCAGCAGGCTAAGGAGCGCGGCATCGACCTGAAGTTCGCCGATGCGCAGCAGAAGCAGGAAAACCAGATCAAGGCGATCCGTGGCTTCATCGCCCAGGGCGTCGACGCGATCCTGCTCGCGCCCGTCGTCGCCACCGGTTGGGACTCGGTGCTCGAAGAGGCCAAGGACGCCGATATCCCGGTCGTCCTGCTCGACCGTCAGGTCGATTCCTCCGACGATCTCTATTTGACGGCGGTGGGCTCGGACCTGCATCACGAGGGCGTCGTCGCCGGCGAGTGGCTGGTGGGCGAGGTCGGCGACAAGGATTGCAACGTGGTCGAGCTGCAGGGCACCACGGGCTCGTCGCCCGCGATCCTGCGCAAGGAAGGCTTCGCGGAAGCGATCGAGGGCCACGACAACATCAAGATCGTCCGCAGCCAGACCGGCGACTTCACCCGTACCAAGGGCAAGGAAGTCATGGAGAGCTTCCTGAAAGCGGAAAACGGCGGCAGCAACATCTGCGCGCTCTATGCCCACAACGACGACATGGCCGTCGGCGCGATCCAGGCGATCAAGGAAGCCGGCCTGAAGCCGGGCGAGGATATCCTGGTGGTTTCGATCGACGCCGTTCCGGACATCTTCCTGGCGATGTCCGAGGGCGAGGCCAACGCGACGGTCGAACTGACGCCGAACATGGCCGGCCCGGCCTTCGATGCGCTGGCCGCCTATTTCGACAGCGGCACCGTGCCGCCGAAGTTCATCCAGACCGAATCGAAGCTCTACACCCAGGCCGACGACCCGAAGGCCGTCTACGAGGAAAAGAAGAACCTCGGCTACTGAGCCCCATCCGTCCTGTGTCGTCCGCTTCGGCGGGCGGCACGCCCTTCCGGACGCTGCCGGATAAGGCCCCAGGCCTGCCGCTCGTGCCGGAATCCAAAGGTCGAGCGGCGAGGCGACCGGCGTCCGCGCCGCTCATGGGGATCGGATCGATGGTGAATGACAAACCGCTGCTCCGCGTCAGAGGAGTCAGCAAGAGTTTCTTCGGCGTCACCGCGCTCGACAACGTGGACTTTTCGCTCCAGGCCGGCGAGGTCCACGCATTGCTTGGCGAGAACGGCGCCGGCAAGTCGACGCTCATCAAGGTCATCACCGGTGCCTATCGCCGCGACAGCGGCGAAGTGCTCCTCGACGGCGCGGCGATCGCCCCGCGCGACGTCCTCGACGCCCAGGCGCTCGGCATCGGCACGGTCTATCAGGAGGTGAACCTGCTGCCGAACCTCTCGGTGGCCGAAAACCTCTTCATCGGCCGCCAGCCCATGCGCTTCGGTCTCACCCATGTGCGCGAGATGAACCGCCGCGCCCGCGCGATCCTCGACCGTTATGCGCTGGGCATCGATCCCCGCGCGCAGCTTTCGAGCTTTTCGGTGGCGATCCAGCAGATCATCGCGATCGCCCGCGCCGTCGATATCTCCGGCAAGGTGCTGATCCTCGACGAGCCGACGGCCAGTCTCGACGCGGCCGAGGTGGAGATGCTGTTCGACGTGGTGCGACAGCTGCGCGCCCAGGGCCTGGGCATCATCTTCATCAGCCACTTCCTCGATCAGGTCTACCAGATCGCCGACGCGGTGACCGTGCTGCGCAACGGCCGGCTGATCGCCTCGCGGTCGGTGGACGGGCTCGACCGTCTCGACCTCGTCTCCATGATGCTCGGCCACCGGCTGGAGGAGGCGGAAGACAGCGCGCAGGCGGCCACGCCGCCGCCCGCCGGCGAGCCCATTGTGCGGGTGCGGCAACTCGGCAAACGCGGTGTGATCGCGCCCTTCGATCTCGACGTTCGGCGCGGCGAGGTGGTCGGCGTCGCCGGGCTGCTCGGCTCCGGCCGCACCGAGACGGCGCAGCTTCTGTTCGGCATCGAGGCGGCCGATGGCGGCACGCTGGAGGTGGAGGGCAAGCTCGTCACCCTGGCCTCGCCGCAAAAGGCGGTGCGCGCCGGCTTCGGCTTCTGCCCGGAGGATCGCAAGACCGACGGCATCGCTGGCGATCTGTCGGTGCGCGAGAACATCGCGCTCGCCTTGCAGGCACGGCGCGGCTGGGCGCGGCCCTTGTCGCGGCGCGAGCAGGACGAGATTGCCGACCACTATATCGCGGCGCTGGACATCCGCACCGCGGGCAAGGACATGCCGCTGAAGTTCCTCTCGGGCGGCAACCAGCAGAAGGTGCTCCTGGCCCGCTGGCTGGCGACCAATCCGCGCTTCCTCATTCTCGACGAGCCGACGCGCGGCATCGATGTGGGGGCGCATGCCGAGATCATCCGGCTGATCCGCGAGCTCTGCCGCCAGGGCATGTCGCTCCTGGTGATTTCCTCGGAACTCGACGAACTGGTCGGCTACTCGTCGCGCGTCATCGTCCTGCGTGACCGGCGGCACGTCGCCGAACTCACCGGCGAGGAGGTCTCGACGGCCGGCATCATGCGGGCGATCGCCTCGCGTGGCACCCCGGAGGCAGTGGCATGAGCGGCGTATCCCGGACATTGAGGCGGCTCGCCCCGCAACTGGCGGCGCTCGCCGTCATCCTGCTTCTCAACGCGCTGATCTCGCCGGGCTTCTTCCATGTCGAAATCCAGAACGGGCGGCTCTACGGCAGCCTGATCGACGTCATCAACCGCGGCGCGCCGGTGGCGCTGCTCGCCATCGGCATGACGCTGGTGATCGCCACCAAAGGCATCGACCTGTCGGTGGGAGCGGCAATGGCGATCACCGGCGCGGTCGCCGCGTCGCTGATCACCCAGGGCTATTCGCTGCCTGCCACGCTCGCCGGCACGCTCGGCGTCGGCATCCTGTGCGGCTTGTGGAACGGTGCGCTGGTCGCTCTGCTCGACATTCAGCCGATCATCGCGACCCTGATCCTGATGGTGGCCGGGCGCGGCATCGCGCAACTGATCACCGAGGGCGTCATCCTGACCTTTACCCATCCGGGGCTGATCTTCGTCGGCAGCGGGTCGGTCCTGGGGCTGCCGATGCCGTTCGTCATCTGGATCCTCATGGCCGTCCTGATCGTCGCGATCGTCCGGCGCACGGCGCTCGGGCTTTTGATCGAGGCGATCGGCATCAACCGTCGCGCCTCGACGCTCGCCGGCGTCAATTCGCGCTCGCTGCTCCTGGCGGTCTACGCCACCTCGGGGCTCTGCGCCGCCGCCGCCGGCGTGATCGCCGCCGCCGACATCAGAGGCGCCGACGCCAACAATGCCGGCCTGTGGCTCGAACTCGACGCCATCCTTGCCGTCGTCATCGGCGGCACGTCGTTGCTCGGCGGCCGATTTTCCATCGTTGGGTCGCTCATCGGCGCGATGATCATGCAGGCCGTGAACACCGGCATCCTGGTGGCCGGCTTCCCGCCCGAGTTCAACCTGATCATCAAGGCGGCGATCATTCTGGTGATCCTGATCGTCCAGTCGCCGGCCAGCCAGATGGTCTGGGCCTATCTGCGCCGCGAGCGCCGGCATACGCCGATCAAGCAGGAGACACCGGTGCGATGAAGGGATCGCGATATCTGCCGCTGCTGACGACCATCGTCGTTTTCGTCCTCGCCTATCTGATCTGCGTGGCGCAGTTCCCGTCGATGTGGTCGACCCGCGTTGCCGGCAATCTTTTGACCGACAATGCGTTCCTCGGCATCACGGCGGTCGGCATGACCTTCGTCATCCTGTCGGGCGGCATCGACCTGTCGGTCGGCTCGGTGATCGCCTTCACCGGCGTCTTCCTGGCCGTGGTTCTGAAGAATTTCAGCATCCACCCGCTGGTCGCCTTCGCGCTGGCGCTGATGATCACCACGGCCTTCGGCGCCTGCATGGGGGCAATCATCCACTATCTTCAGATGCCAGCCTTCATCGTCACCCTGGCCGGCATGTTCCTCGCCCGCGGCGTGGCCTTCCTCCTGTCGATCGACTCGGTGCCGATCACCCATCCCTTCTACGACACGCTCCAGCACATCTATTACAAGATGCCGGGCGGTGGTCGGCTGACGCTGATCGGCGTCACCATGCTCGTCGTCTTCGTCGTCGGCACGCTGGTGGCGCAGCGCACGCGCTTCGGCACCAACGTCTACGCGCTGGGCGGCAGTCTGCAATCGGCGGAACTGATGGGCGTGCCGGTGGCGCGCACGACCATCGGCATCTACGCCGTCTCCGGCTTCCTGGCCGGGCTGTCGGGCATCGTCTTCTCGCTCTACACCTCGGCCGGCTACTCGCTGGCCGCCGTCGGCGTCGAGCTCGACGCCATCGCCGCCGTGGTCATCGGCGGAACGCTGCTCACCGGCGGGGCCGGGTTCGTCGCCGGCACGCTGATCGGCATCTTCATCCAGGGGCTGATCCAGACCTACATCGTCTTCGACGGCACGCTGTCGAGTTGGTGGACCAAGATCGTCATCGGCCTGCTGCTCTTCGGTTTCATCGCGCTGCAACGCGGCATCCTGTGGATGTCGGAGCGCGGCGTCGGACCCTGGCGCGCCCAGTCGGCGTGACGGCGCAAGGCTGCCTTGCCCGGACGAAATGTCTCGGGCGGGATATCCTCCTTGACCTTCCAGTGACTGGAAGCTCCATCTAGCTATCGTCTGCTTATGGAGACGATGCGATGAACGAGAGTCTTCCAGCCGAGCGCTTCGTCCAGCCTGGAGCGTCGCGCCACTATACGGTCGAGGGCATGACCTGCGCCTCCTGCGTGCGGCGGGTGGAACGGGCGATCGCTTCGGTGCCGGGCGTTCGGTCCGCCAACGTCAATCTCGCGACCGAGCGTGCCGACGTCACCTTCGAGGCCGCACCCGACGATGCGGCGGTGGTCGGCGCCATCGAGCAGGCCGGCTACGAGGTGCCGCGCGAGACGATCGATCTCGGTGTCGAGGGCATGACCTGCGCTTCCTGCGTCAGGCGCGTCGAGCAGGCGATCGCCACGGTGCCCGGGGTGCAGACCGTTTCGGTCAATCTCGCCACCGAGCGCGCGTCGATCGCGGGGACCTCCGTCGATCTTGCCGCCGTCGAAGCGGCGGTGCGCCAGGCCGGCTACGAACCGCATCGTCTGGACGGCGGTGCGGGCGCTGCCGACAAGCGCGCCGAGGCCAAGGCGAAGGAATTCAGCGCGCTGAAGCGTGACCTTCTGCTGGCCGCCCTCCTGACGCTCCCCGTCTTCCTGATGGAAATGGGCTCCCATTTCATCCCCGGGGCCAGAGCGGTCGTCGAGGGCAGTCTCGGTGTCTTCGGCAGCCGGCTCGTCGAGTTCGTGCTGACCAGCGTCGTCCTGTTCGGTCCCGGCCTGCGCTTCTTCAGGAAGGGCGTGCCGGCGCTTCTGCATGGCGCGCCGGACATGAACTCGCTCACCGTCGTCGGCGCCAGCGCCGCCTGGGCCTTTTCGGTCGTGGCCACCTTCTGGCCCTCGGCGCTGCCGCAAGGCACGGTGCACGTCTATTTCGAAGCCGCGGCGATGATCGTCACGCTGATCCTGTTCGGCCGTTTGCTCGAGGCGCGCGCCAAGGGGCGGGCCAGCGAGGCGATCAAACATCTGATCGGCCTTCAGCCGAAGACGGCGCGCGTCGAGCGCGACGGACGTTTTGCCGAAGTGCCGCTGGAACAGGTCGCTGTCGGCGACGTAATCGAGGTCCGCCCCGGCGAGAAGGTGCCGGTGGACGGCACGCTCGCCGCCGGCTCGTCCTATGTCGACGAGTCGATGATCACCGGCGAGCCGGTGCCCGTCGTCAAGGGTGAGGGCGACACGGTGGTCGGCGGCACGATCAACAAGACCGGCAGCTTCACCTACCGCGCCGAAAAGGTCGGCAGCGACACCGTGCTGGCGCAGATCGTCAAGATGGTCGAGGCGGCGCAGGGCGGCAAGCTGCCGATCCAGGCGCTGGTCGACCGGGTGACGCAGTGGTTCGTGCCGGCGGTGATGACGGCGGCGGCGCTCACTTTTGTGGTCTGGATGGTGTTCGGCCCGTCGCCCGCGCTGGGCCTGGCGCTGGTCAATGCGGTGGCGGTGCTGATCATCGCCTGCCCCTGCGCCATGGGTCTCGCCACGCCCACCTCGATCATGGTCGGCACCGGCCGGGCGGCCGAGTTCGGCGTGCTCTTCCGCAAGGGCGAGGCGCTGCAATCCTTGAACGAGACGAGCGTGGTCGCGCTCGACAAGACCGGCACGCTGACCAAGGGCCGGCCGGAACTGACCGATTTCGTCCTGGCAGACGGGTTCGAACGCGCCGAAGTGCTGGCGGTGATCGCGGCGGTGGAGGCGAAGTCGGAGCATCCGATCGCGACCGCGCTCGTGGCCGCAGCCGAGGCGGAGGGCGCGTCTGCGCCGGCGGCGGTCGACGAGTTCGAGGCGGTGCCTGGGTTCGGTGTCACGGCAACGGTTGGCGACCGCGCCGTGGCGATTGGCGCCGATCGGCTGATGGTCAAGCTTGGCATCGATGCGGCCCGGTTCGCCGACCCGGCCGGGCGGCTGGCAGAAGAGGGCAAGTCGCCGCTTTATGCCGCGCTCGACGGGCGGGCCGCGGCGCTGCTCGCGGTCTCCGATCCGATCAAGGAGACGACGCCGGCGGCGATCGCCGCGCTGCACGGACAGGGGCTGCGCGTCGCCATGATCACCGGCGACAACCGCCGCACGGCGCAAGCCGTCGCCCAAAAGCTCGGCATCGACGAGGTGGTGGCCGAGGTCCTGCCGGAAGGCAAGATCGAGGCGGTGAAGTCGCTGCGCCAGGGCGGGCGCACGGTCGCCTTCGTCGGCGACGGCATCAACGACGCGCCGGCGCTGGCCGAAGCCGACATCGGGCTCGCCATCGGCACAGGCACGGACGTCGCCATCGAAAGCGCCGACGTGGTGCTGATGTCGGGCGATCTCACCGGCGTCGCCGATGCGCTCGCGCTGTCCAAGGCGACGCTGCGCAACATCAAGCAGAACCTGTTCTGGGCCTTTGCCTACAACGTGGTGCTGATCCCGGTGGCGGCGGGTGCGCTCTATCCCGGCTTCGGCATTCTCCTGTCGCCGGTTCTCGCGGCTGGCGCGATGGCGCTCTCGAGCGTCTTCGTGGTGTCCAATGCGCTGCGGCTCAAGCGTTTTCGGCCGTCGTCGGCGGGCCGTAACGAAGCCGTTCGCGAGGCGTCGCCGTCGTTTACGCCTGAGGAAAGGCCTGCCGCGCAACCCGAGCCGGCAAAAATCCCGGCGACGCCGGAATCCACTCCAAACCTCTCACCTGGAAAGGAAGCTCCCATGCTGAAACTGAAAGTCGAGGAAATGTCCTGCAAGCACTGCGTTGCCACTGTCGAGAAGGCGGTGAAAAGCGTCGATCCGGCCGCCAAGGTCGACATCGACCTGGAGGCCGGCACGGCCATGGTCGAGAGCGGCGCCGATGAAGCCGCCATCAAGCAGGCCATTGCGCAGGCCGGCTATCCGAACGAGACGCTGCAGGCGGCCTGACCACCGGATTTTCTGCATTTATGCCAATGCCCGAGTGGTCGGTCCCGCTCGGGCATTTCCCGTTGATGCGGAGCGATCACGATCGTCGGTGGTGTAAAGGTTATCGGTGACTGAGGCTCGCCGGTGTTGGCACCTTGCGTGGGCTCCTCGTCCACGCCCGGCGCGAGGAATCCATTTGACACAATTATAGGTTGTAGTCATTCTGCCCCGACCTGATGCGGCGAAGAGGCGTCCTCGTCGCACGATCCAAATGGGAGGTTGGAATGACCCAGGCCTATCTGATTTTTTACGGCGAAGACGAGCATGGGTTCCTGTTCCTGCTCGGGACCAAGAACTGGCTGAACGGATTCTGGCAGGGCAAAGCCGGCCCGCCGAGTTGCCCCAACAATGCCGGCCAATGGGCGCCCTTTGGCGGCCGTATCGAGACCGGCTCGGGTCTGGGCGCGGCGAAAGCCACGGTGGTCAAGGAATTTCAGGAAGAATCGGGGCTGAAGTTTCCTGTCGATCCGGCCGGGGCTGCTTTCGAAACTCTGATCGAGCCGCACGATACCTCGAACTTTTATGCGCTGCTGCTGAAATTGGAGCGGGAGACCTTGAAGCAGGTCTGTCTGGCTCTGCATGAAACGGTCGCCCAGGCGTCAGGGCGCACGTCGCCGCCGGGCAAGGACGTGGTGGACTGGGAGTTCGAGGGGCAGCGCTTCTGCCAGGTGCCGCCCGGCGAGTTGGATCTGGGGATTCGTGTAGACGTTCCAGTCGAATGGTACGGCTATTCGGGCGGCGAAATCGAAGCGGCGCTGAAAAAGACCAAACCCTACAGTCAGGACATCGACTGGTATTGGGAAATCAACCAGGCGATCAAGGAGAGATTCGGCGCCTGAGCCCGCGAGTTCGAGCCACTGTGGCGGCGCCAGTCATTGCCGGGCGGCCGGCGATCGTGCGCGAGCCAAGAGCGTATGCCCTTGGCTCGACCGTCCGCGCGCTCAGGCGTCCGGCAGGTATTTTCGCCAGTTGTGCTCTTCCTTGAAGCCGAGCACCTCGCGAATCTTGCGGTTCGACAGCGGCGCCTCGTATTCGTCCAGAGGACGGGTGATCGGCACGTTCGGGCAGGCGCGCTTCAGGAACGCCTCGGTCGGCTCGTTCAGCGTGATCGTGTCGTTGGTGGCGTTGAACACCTGGAAGCCGAGCCCGTCCTTCTCTAGGCAGAGATGGACGATCTGGCCGAGATCGCGTGCGTCGATGTAGCTCCAGGCGTTGCGCTTGCGCGACATCGGGTCGGCGAGGAAGCCACGGAATTTCCCGTATTCGTGCGGCTCGATCACATTGCCGATCCGGAGCGCGTAGACGTCGGCGCCAAAACGCATGGCAAAGGCGCGCGCCGTCTTTTCGCCCACCACCTTGGACAGGCCATAGCTGTCCATGGGATCGACGTCGTAGTCCTCCTCCAGCGGAAACTGGTGAAAATCCTTGTCGCCTTCCGCGAAGCACACGCCGTAGGTCGTTTCGCTGGAGGCGATGACGACCTTGCGGATGCCGAGCTTCAGCGCCGCCTCGATCATGGTGTAGGTGCTGACCGCATTGATCCGGAAGGTTTCGTTGTCCGGCTCGATCAGGATGCGCGGGATCGCTGCGAAGTGCACCACGGCGTTGACCCTGGGCGGGACCGCGCCGGCCGCCTGGTCGGCGAAGCCGAAATGCGTGGTCAGAGCGTTGAAGACCTGGCCGCCGTCGGTCACGTCGGTGATCAGCGTGTTGACGCCGGGACAGTCGAGCGGCTTCAGATCGAGATTGAGGATGTCGTATCCCTTGGCCTTGAGCCAGGGGATGACATGGCGGCCGGCCTTGCCGGAGCCGCCGGTGAAAACGATCCGTTTGGACATGGGGTCTCCTCCGATCGGCGGCCCGCGCGGCCGGGGCCGGGCTGCGCCGCCGCAAAAAATTCATTGAGCGGCGAAATGCCGGTGCCCGAGGCGGCAAACCTCCTCGGACGAGGATGGGCCTAAACCATCAGCTGTCCGCCGTTGACCTCGATGGTCTGGCCGGTGATGTAGCCGCTCAGGCCTTCCGAGGCGAGAAAGAGGTAGGCGCCGACGCAGTCCTCGGCCGTGCCGAGCCGCTTCTGCGGGATGGTCTCGGCGATCTGGGCCAGTCTGTCCGGTGTCGAATAGCGTTCGTGGAAGGGCGTCATGATGGTGCCGGGCGACACGGCATTGACCCGGATGCCGAACTCGACGAACTCCTTGGCCATGCCCTTGGTGACGTTGGAGACGAATGCCTTGGCCGAGCCGTAGACGCCCGATCCGTGCGAGGCGCCGTTGCGCGCCGCGATCGAACTGGTGTTGATGATGAAGCCGCCCTGCTGTTTCAGGTGCGGCAGGGCCACCCGCGAGGCGGTGATCACCGAGCGGGCGTTGAGGTCCATCACCTTGTCGTACTGCTCGTCGGTCATCTCGGCATAGGGCACACGGCCGAGCATGGCGCCGGCATTGTTGATCAGGCCGTCGAGGCGGCCGAAATGCGCCGCCGTCTCCTCCACGACGCGGGTCAGTTCGCCCGACTGGGCCGCGTCGCCGCGGACCAGGAAGACCTTGCCGCCGTCATGAACGATCTCCTCGGCAACAGTCTCGGCCGCGTCGACGCTGGCATTGTAATGCAGGCCGACCTGGGCTCCTTGCGCGGCAAAGGCCCGGGCGAGTGCGGCGCCGATACCCGTCGAGGCGCCGGTGATCAGGACCACCTTTCCGGCAAGGTCGGGGATGATCAGGCGGAGATTTTCGGTGGCGGCGGTCTCGGTCATGGGCTGTCTCTGTCGTTCGCTTGGGTGGCCGGTTGGAGGTCCGCCGGCAGGATGAGCCATGGCCGGCGATCGTCCTGGAAGGGCCGCTTGTCGTCCGGCCTTCGGCCGCGTCGAGCATAGGGAGGGCCGCCGGCCCGCGTCAACGAAGCGGCCCCGGTTCAGACCTCGGGCAGGGCGGGGCCGCTGCCCGCGCCGGTCGCCTCGATGGCGGCCGCGATCGCGGTCATGTCCGCGCCGGTCAGCTCCAGCGCGGCCGCGCCGATCCAGCCGTCGACCTGGGCCGGGGTTCGTGCTCCGACGATGGCCGCGGTGACCGCCGGCCAGGCGAGCGTCCAGGCGACCGCCACGGCGGCGACGCTGGTGCCGTGACGTTCGGCGATCGGCTTCAAGGCCTCGGCCAGCGCGAGATTGCGCTCCAGGGCCTCGCCGGAAAACTGCGGGTTGCGGGTGCGCCAATCGCCCTCCGGCAGGGAGCGCAGGCGCTCCATCGAGAAGCGGCCGGTGAGCAGGCCGGACTGCATCGGACTGTAAACGATGACGCCGGTCTCGTGGGCCCGGCACCAGGGCAGTTCGGCGGCCGCGATATCGCGGCGGATCGCCGAGAACGGTGGCTGCAGCGTGTCGACATGCCCAATCGCCTCAGCCCGTTCGAGCTGCTGCGGATTGTGGTTCGACAGGCCGACGGCGCGGACCTTGCCTTCGGCCTTCAGGTCGAGCAACGTCTGCCAATAGTCCTCGATCGGGGTGCCGTCCTCGGCCGGCCAGTGAACCTGATAGAGGTCGATGCGCTCGACGCCGAGGCGCTTGAGCGACCGCTCGGCCTCGGCGCGCAGGCTCGCCGCCGCGCCGACCCGGCGCGATCCACCTTCGGCGCCCTCTTCGTCCCAGACCAGGCCGCACTTGGTGAAGAAATAGGGACGTTCGGCTGCCGGAATGGCGGACAAAGCCTCGCGAACGACCTCCTCGGAATGGCCCTTGCCATAGATCGGCGCGGTGTCGACCCAGTTGACGCCGCTCGCCACCGCATGGCGGATGGCCGCGATCGAATCCCGGTCGTCCTGGCTGCCCCAGTTGTAGGGCGAATTGGTGCCGCCGACGGCCCAGGCGCCGAAGCCGACGCGCGTGATCTCCATGTCGGTCCGGCCAAAGCGGCGGGTGGGCAGGGGGACGCCCTGCGCAAAGGTGTCGGTGGCCATGGGTTTGCCTCCTGCTGGCGACCTTCGAGGGTCGCGGACTGTCAAAGCGGCTTTGCGGTGGTGCGCGCGAAAGCATCGCCCGGCCGGCGCCTCCCGCCGATGACGCGCACCATGCGCTTGCAAAACTCATCATTCAAATTGAAAAGGGAGATGATATTATTCGACGCCATGGATTAATCGGGGGTGTTCATGGAACTGCGCCAGCTTCAGCACTTCGTCGCCGTGGCCGAGGAGCAGCATTTCACGCGAGCGGCCCAAAGGGTCAACATCGTGCAGTCGGCCCTGTCCAGTTCGGTGCGGGCGCTGGAACAGGAACTCGGCGCCAAGCTGTTCGTGCGCACCACGCGGCGCGTGCGGGTCACAGCCGCCGGCCAGATCTTTCTGGAAAAGGCGCGGATCGCGCTCGATGCGGTGCGTGACGCGCAGGAGGCGGTGAGCGCGTTCAACGGCATGAAGCGGGGCACGCTGTCGATCGGTACGGTGCAGAGCCTGCCGGCCTTTCTCGATCTTCCCGCGCTGTTCGCCGCATTCCACCAGCGCTATCCGGATATCGAGGTGCGGTTGTGCCAGGGCAACGCCTCGCACCTTGCCGACAAGATCCGCGGCGGCCGGCTCGATCTAGCGGTGCTGCCGTTGGGCGACCTGCCGGAGGGCATCGCCACCTCGCTGATCGCCTGCGAGACGCTGGTGATGGCGTGCGCGCCCGACCATCGGCTGGCCGGACGCGACGACGTGCCGCTGGCTGCCTTCAAGGATGAGCCCTTCGTCGATTTCGAACCCTCCTGGGGAACCCGGCGTCTCGCCGATCAGGCCTTCGCGGAGGCCGGGGTCGACCGCCGCATCGCCTTCGAGGTCAGCGATCTCGACACGCTTCTTGGCCTCGTGGCGCGGGCGCTCGGCGTCGCGCTGGTGCCCGAGGCGGTAGCGGAAGCGCGATCGTCTTCGCTGGGCGTCATTCGGCTGGCGGAGCCGGAAATGTGCTGGGAGCTGGTGGTCGCCTACGCTGCGGCGGAACGCCCGGACGAGGGGCCGAGCGATCCGGCGGCGCGCGCCTTCCTGGAGCTTCTGCTGACCCCGGCCGATCGGGATCGAGACGAGGCGAAGAACGCGGTCGATCTGGAGCCGGTGGCCCCTTAGGGAAGGTTGTCGCGGAAGTAGATGTCGATCGGGATGTTCGGCTCCGACGTGGCCGGCTCCTTGTCGCAGAGCGCCTTCAAGGTGTTGACGGCGGCCGTCACTTCGCTCGCCACGTTCTGGTGGATGATGGCGTCGAATGTCCCCGAGATCAGGGCCATCCGGGAATGCGGCGTCAGCTCGTGGCCGATGGTCACGATCGAATGGGCGCGCCCGCTTTCCTCCAGCGCTTCGATGATGCCGCGGTTGCCCGCGCCCAGGCTGTAGAGCCCGATCAGATCGGGATGTTCGGCGATGAGCCGTGCGGCCAGCGGCTTGGTCAGGCCGCTGTCGTCGCGCCCTTCCTCGGCGGCAAGGATCTGCAGGTGCGGAAAGTCGCGGCGCATGATCTGCTCGAAGCCGATGCGCCGCTCCGCGTGATCGTGCAGCGAAAGCGAGCCGAAGATCAGCGCCACCTTGCCCTTGCGGCCGCCCAGGAACCGACCGATCAGCGTGCCCGCGACGCGGCCGGCGCAGATGTTGTCGATCGCCACGCAGCGGGCGCGGTGCGAGGGGACCGCATCGGAGACGACGGTGACGACGGCGACACCGCGGGCGACCAGCCCGTCGATCGCCTGGCGGACGCTGGGCGAATCGATCGCCACCACGGCGACGCCCTTGACGGTCGCCGGATCGATCGCCGCCAGCTTGCGCGCGAGCGAGGCCTCCGCGAACGCCTCGTACGGGATGAGCGACAGGAAGATGCGCTGGTCGGCGAGCCGCTCGGCCGCCTCCTGGACCGCTTGGCCCAGATTGCCGATGAAGGTGTTGGCGTTGCCGGCCGGGACAAGGAACTGAAAGCGGTAGTCGCGGCCCGTCGCCAAGCTGGCGGCGAAGACGTCCCGCCTATAGTTCAGCCGTTCCACGGCGGTCTTGACGCGGGCGATCGTTGCCGGGCTGACGCCGACCCGGCCATTGAGGACGCGATCCACCGTCGCGAGACTGACACCCGCCTCGGCGGCGACGTCGTGGACCGTCACTCTCTTCACGGTAGAAACCCGCGACAGCGGAGACGAGATGTCCGCCTTGAGGTACGCTGCTCAGAAAGACCTGACATGCTGCTCATCGCTTACCATATTTGCTGCCTCTCCGCGCCATGCCGCGATTCGTCGAAGGCAAAATCTGGTCGAGGTCATGGAGCAGAAGAGCTTCTTTACTTAGACAAATAGTCTTTGCTCAGCAAGGCGTTCGAATTGGTCGAGGCGTCGCAGGGGCGTGGCGATTGGTCTCGTGCTTGGCTGTCGAACATTCTGATGAAGGGACTTGAGGCACGAACGTCGGCTGACTATAAGGCGGTCGGTAGCCGGGCTGAGAGGCTTGAAGCCACAGGTTGCTTGCGGGGCCTCCAAGACGGTCGATTTGATCGGCCGATCTAAGGGTTCGGGGAGGGTTTCGCTTCGGTATTTGATTTGGCTGCGCGCAGCATCGCGCGCGAAGGCCGCCTTTGCGGGTCGCGTCGATCCGTCGGGTTGGTAATCAGGAGGAGAAGTATGAAAAGCCTGTTTTCAGTCGCCAGTGTCGTGACCGCGGCGATGGTTGGGCTTGGAGCGTTTGCCGCACCGGCCGTTGCCAGTCCCGATAGCCCGGTCCTCGGCTTTTCGATCGACGACCTGCGCGTCGAACGTTGGGCCCGCGATCGCGACTACTTCATCGCCGCTGCCGAAGAGCTCGGCGCGACCGTGAACGTTCAGTCGGCCAACGCCGACGAGCAGCGTCAGATCCAGCAGATCGAGACGATGATCGCGCAGGGCGTCGACGCCATCGTGATCGTGCCCTTCAATTCGAAGGTGCTCACCAACACGATCAACGAAGCCAAGAGCGCCGGCATCGCCGTCGTCTCTTACGACCGCCTGATCCTCAACGCCGACGTCGACGCCTATATCTCCTTCGACAACACGCGGGTCGGCGAGATGCAGGCCCAGGGCGTCGTCGACGTGCAGCCCACCGGCCGGTATTTCCTGCTCGGCGGCTCGCCCACCGACAACAACGCCAAGCTGCTGCGCGAAGGCCAGATGAATGTCCTGCAGCCGCTGGTCGACAAGGGCGACATCGAGATCATCGGCGACCAGTGGGTCAAGGAATGGAGCCCGACCGAGGCTCTGTCGATCATCGAGAACGTGCTGACGGCCAATGCCAACGACGTCGACGCCATCGTCGCGTCGAACGACGGCACCGCCGGTGGCGCGATCCAGGCGCTCGCCGCCCAGGGTCTCGCCGGCAAGGTAGCGGTCTCGGGTCAGGATGCGGATCTCGCCGGCGTGCAGCGCGTGGTCCAGGGCACCCAGTCCATGACCGTCTACAAGCCCCTGAAGCAGATCGCTTCGGAAGCCGCCAAGCTGGCCGTCCAGCTGGTCAAGGGCGAAAAGCCCGAATTCAACGCCAAGCTCGACAACGGGATGAAGGAAGTGGACAGCCTGCTGCTGACCCCGACCACCATCACCAAGGACAACGTCCAGGTCCTGATCGACGACGACTTCTACACCAAGGAACAGGTTTTCGGCCAATAAGCCGAAGGACCAAAATGGGGGCGGCGCCAGCCGCCCCTTCTTCCATTCAAACGATTTGATTCTCGGCGTGCGCCGCCGACCGGCCCGTGCCTCGAGCCTTGGGTGCTCGTCCTCCTCCAAGGGAGCCGTGTCATGTCCGAATACCTCCTCGAAATGCGAGGGATCGTCAAAGAATTCTCGGGCGTCAAAGCGCTCGACGGCATCAACCTGCAGGTTCGTCCCGGCGAGGTCGTCGGCCTGTGCGGCGAGAACGGTGCCGGCAAGTCCACCCTGATGAAGGTGCTGTCGGCCGTCTATCCCTATGGAACTTGGGACGGCGAGATCCTCTGGGAAGGCAAGCCGCTCCAGGCGGAATCGATCCGCGAGACCGAGGACGCCGGCATCGTCATCATCCATCAGGAACTGATGCTGGTGCCCGAACTGTCTGTGGCCGAAAACATCTTCCTGGGACGCGAACGGACGTCGCGGGGCGGGTTTCTCGACTACGAGGCGATGAACGCCGAAGCGGCCAAGCTGATGGCGGAACTCAAGATGAGCCACGTCAACGTGGCGCTTCCGGTTTCGCACTATTCGGGCGGCATTCTGCAGCTCATCGAGATCGCCAAGGCTCTCGGCAAGAACGCCAAGCTGCTGATCCTGGACGAGCCGTCCTCGGCGCTGTCGCAGTCGGAGACGCAGATCCTTCTCGACATCGTCCGCGATCTGAAGCGGCGCAACGTCGCCTGCGTCTACATCTCGCACAAGCTGGAGGAGATCGAGGCCATTGCCGACACCGTCACGGTCATCCGCGACGGCCAGTTCATCGGGGCGGAGCCGATGGCCGAGCTGACCGTCGACAAGATCATCAACATGATGGTCGGTCGCGAGCTGACGGAAAAGTATCCGAGCGAGCCGCACGCGATCGGCGACGTGGTGTTCGAGGTGATGAACGTCACCTGCTACGATCCGCTCAATCCGGACATGAAAAAGGTGGACGGCGTTTCGTTCGCGGTGCGCGCCGGGGAAATCCTCGGCGTCGCCGGGCTGGTGGGGGCCGGGCGCACGGAGATGGCGAGCGCCATCTTCGGCTATTATCGCGGTTCGCATTCGCTGCAGCTCAAGCTCGACGGCAAGCCGATCTCCGTCGAAGATCCCAAGGATGCGGTCCGGCAAGGCATCTGCATGGTGCCGGAGGACCGCAAGCGCCACGGCATCGTCCCGCTGCTCGGCGTCGGCCAGAACATCACCATGTCGGTTCTGAGCCGGTTCACCAACGGCGGGCTGATCGACGACGCGGCCGAATTCTCCGCCATTCATGGCGAGATCGACCGGCTGGGCATCAAGACGGCGAGCCCGGTTCTGCCGATCGCCAGCCTGTCGGGCGGCAACCAGCAGAAGGCCGTGGTCGCCAAGATGCTGATGCCGAAGCCGCGGGTGCTGATCCTGGACGAGCCGACGCGCGGCGTCGACGTCGGCGCCAAATACGAAATCTACAAACTGATCTACGGCCTCGCCAAGGAAGGCATCGCCATCATCATGATCTCGTCGGAGATGCCCGAGGTGCTCGGCATCAGCGACCGCGTCCTGGTGATCGGGGAGGGCCAGTTGCGCGGTGACTTCGTCAACGATGGAACGCTGACGCAGGAAAAGATCCTCACCGCGGCCCTGACCAGGCGCAAGCAAGCGGCCTGAGCGGGCACAAACCCAATAAAACGACGATAGTGGGGGACGTTCATGATTGCGTCGGGGACACAACAATTCGCCAGCCTGTTCAGCCGCTACAAGGTGCTGAGCCTGCTGGCCGTCATCGCGGTGATCTGGCTGTTGTTCGGCTGGCAGACGGACGGCGCCTTCCTGTCGGCCCGCAACTTCTCGAACCTGCTGCGCCAGATGGCGATCACCGGCATGCTGGCGTCGGGCATGGTGTTCGTCATCATCTCCGGTGAGATCGACTTGTCGGTCGGCTCGCTGCTCGGTGTGCTCGGCGGTGTCGCGGCCATTCTCGACGTCATCTACGGGTTTCCGGTCGTCCTGACGATCATCGTGGTGATCGCCCTCGGCCTGGCGGCCGGCCTGTTCAACGGCTGGTGGGTCGCCTATCGCGGGGTGCCGTCCTTCATCGTCGGTCTGGCGGGCCTCATGGCCTATCGCGGCGTGCTACTGGGCATCACCGACGGCGCGACCATCGCGCCGGTCTCGCCGGGGCTGGTCTTGATCGGCCAGGCCTACCTGCCGCTTCTGATCGGTGACGCGCTGGCGGTCCTGGTGTTCGCCCTGATGGCGGTCCTGTTCTTCCGCTCGCGCGCCAAACGCCAGCAGTACAATCTCGATGTCCCGCCGCTGTGGCAGGATATCCTGAAGCTCGCCGCCATCGGCGCCGTTCTCGCCGGTTTCGTGATCATGCTGGACGACTATCGCGGCATTCCGATCCCGGTGCTGGTGCTGGGCGTGATCCTGGGCGTCTTCACGCTGATCGCGCAGCGCACGGTGTTCGGCCGCCGCATCTACGCCGTCGGCTCGAACCTCGAGGCGACCCGGCTCTCCGGCGTCAACGTGCGCACCGTCAAGCTGATGATCTTCGGCCTCGTCGGTCTGATGTGCGCCTTTGCGGGGCTCACCACCACGGCGCGTCTGGCCGCCGGCTCGCCCTCGGCCGGCAATCTGGGCGAACTCGACGCCATCGCCTCGTGCATCATCGGCGGCACCTCGATGCGCGGCGGCTCGGGCACGGTCTACGGCGCGCTGATCGGCGCGCTGATCATGGCGAGCCTCGACAACGGCATGTCGATGCTCGGCGTCGAGACCTTCTGGCAGATGATCGTGAAGGGCTCGATCCTGCTCTTGGCCGTCTGGGTCGACATCGCCACCAGCGCCAAGGCCTGATCCGCCTCTCCTCCCTCGGGAGGGAACTCCGAAACGGCACGACACTTGCCGCCACCGCTCTGCGACACAGATCGCAGGCGTGGCGGCAATGCTGTCATTCGGGTCCTGTCTTGTTCGGAGGTCGTCATGAAGACACGTCGCATCGGTTCGCTGGAGGTGTCGGAGGTCGGCCTCGGCTGCAACAATTTCGGGCGGCGCCTCGATCAGGCGGCCACGACGCGCGTGATCGACGCCGCGCTGGATGCCGGGATCACGCTGCTGGACACCGCCGACATCTACGGCGACACCAAAAGCGAGAGCTTCATGGGCGAAGCGCTGGCCGGGCGCCGCGACCGGTTCGTGCTCGCCACCAAGTTCGGCATGAAGGTCGACGAAGAGCGCCAGGGCGCCAAGCCGGCCTATATTCGCCAGGCCGTCGAGGACAGCCTCAAGCGCCTGAAGACCGACGTGATCGACCTCTACCAGCTGCATCGGCCTGACGAGTCCACGCCGATCGCCGAGACCCTCGCCGCGCTCGGCGATCTGGTGAAGGCGGGCAAGGTCCGCGAGATCGGCTGCTCCAATTTCGACGCTCGGCAACTCGCCGAGGCGCGAACGGCGGTGACGGAGGGCGCGGCGCGCTTCGTCAGCGTGCAGAACGAATACAGCCTGTTCCACCGCGCACCCGAGCAGGAAGTTCTCGATGCCTGCGAGCGGCTGGACATGGGCTTCCTGCCCTATTTCCCGCTGGCGCGGGGCCTGCTCACGGGCAAGTATCGCAAGGATGCGGCGATGCCCACCGGCACGCGTCTGGACGGCACCGATCACGTCACGCCGCAGGCGCTCGACGTCATCGAGGGTCTCGTCGGTTTCTGCGAGGCGCGGGGGCACACGCTTCTTGAACTCGCGTTCTCCTGGCTGCTCCACCATCGTCCCGTCGCTTCCGTCATTGCCGGCGCGACTTCGGCCGAACAGGTGCGGGCGAATGTGGCGGCGGCCGGCTGGGCGCTCGATGCCGTCGAGCTGGCGGAGATCGACCGCATCACCGCGCCGATGCGCGCCTGAGCCGTCCGGCGGCGCCGTCCACAGCATAATGCGACGGGCCGAAGGGACGCGTAGACGGGGCGCGGCGGGCGGTGGTACCGTTTGCAACGATAACCGTCGGGGAGGAGCCGATGACGGATGACCGGGCCGAGAGCGCTCCGCCGCTCCTCGAAATGCGGAATATCAGCAAGACCTTCGGGCCGACGAAGGCGCTGTCGAGCGTCTCGCTGACCGCCTACGCCGGCGAGGTTCATGCCCTGATGGGCGAGAACGGCGCCGGCAAGTCCACGCTGATAAAGGTCCTGTCGGGTGCCTACCGCGCCGATCCCGGTGGTGAGATCCTGGTGGCCGGCGAGGCGCTCGCCACCGGCGATCCATGGACCTCCAAGGCGGCCGGCATCGCCGTGATCTATCAGGAGCTGTCGCTGGCGCCCAATCTCAGCGTGGCGCAGAATATCTATCTCGGCAATGAGACCGCGCGCTACGGCCTCGTCGATCGCGCCGCCAGCGAACGTGATTGCCAGGCGATCCTACAGCGCCTCGGCGTATCGTTCTCGCCGGGAACGCAGGTCGCCCGCCTGTCGCTGGGCGAGCGGCAACTGGTGGAGATTGCCCGGGCGCTGTCGACACGTGCCCGCATCATCGTGATGGATGAACCCACCACGTCGCTGACCACGCGCGAGACCGAGCGGTTGTTCGACGTCGTCCGCGACCTCAAGCGGCACGGCATCGCCGTCATCTACATCAGCCACCGGATGAACGAGGTCTACGAACTGGCCGACCGCGTCACGGTGCTGCGCGACTCCGCCGATGTCGGCACCCTGTCGCGCGACGAGCTGTCCGCCGAGAGGCTGGTGTCGATGATGGTGGGGCGCGATCTGTCGACCTTCTACAAGAAGGACCACCACGCCCGCGAGGGCAAGGAAGACGTGGTGCTGTCGGTGCGCGGTTTGGGCGACGGCCACCGCGTCCACGATTGCAGCTTCGATCTGCATGCTGGCGAAGTGCTGGCGCTGTCGGGCCTCGTCGGCTCCGGGCGCACCGAATTGGCGCGGCTGATCTTCGGCGCCGACTCGAAGACCACGGGCGAGGTCTGGCTCAATGGCCGGCAGGTCGCTCTCAATACGCCGCGCGCCGCTCTGGAGGCCGGCATCGCCTATCTGACGGAGGACCGCAAGGCGCTCGGCCTGTTTCTCGACATGTCGATCCGCGAAAACATTAATATCGGCGTCATCCAGAAGGACGCGCATGCGGGCGGCATCCTCGATTTCCAGGCGGCGGCGAGGCGCGCCGGCAAGGCCATCAAGGATTTCGCCATTCGCACGCCGAGCGCGTCCGTCACGGCCGGTTCGCTGTCGGGCGGCAATCAGCAGAAGGTGCTGCTGGCGCGCCTGCTCGAGACCGGTCCGCGGGTGGTGATCCTGGACGAGCCGACGCGCGGCGTGGATGTCGGCGCCAAGTCGGAGATCTACCGGTTGATCGACGAACTGGCCCAGGCCGGTGTCGCGATCCTGATGATTTCCAGCGAGCTGCCCGAGGTGGTCGGTATCGCCGACCGCGCTCTGGTGATGCGCGACGGGCGCATCGTCGGCGAGGTGATGCCTGCCGAGGACGGCTATATCCGGCAGGAGGAGATCATGAACTATTCGACCGGAGCGGCGGCGGCATAGCCCGGCGGCGGTCCCGAATGGGAGTATGGGGAGGTCTGCGATGGCGGAAGGTGCGGGCGAACGTGCGGAAGCGCGATCGGGCATGGTGGGAGTAGGGCCGAGGTTGCGATCGACGCTGCGCGCCGTCGGCATGCTGCCGGTCCTGGTGCTCCTGGCGATCGGCTTCGAGATCATGTCGGGCCGCTTCCTGGCCTGGAACAATCTGTCCATCGTCATGCAGCAGGCGTCGGTCAACACCGTGCTGGCCGCCGGCATGACCTTTGTCATCCTGACCGGCGGCATCGACCTGTCGGTGGGCTCGATCCTGGCCTCGTCGGCGATGGTGGCGGTGATCGTGTCGCTCGTGCCCGATTGGGGCATGCTCGGCATCGCCGGTGGAATGGCGATGGGCCTTGCCTGCGGCCTGGCCAATGGCGGGCTGATCTCGGCGCTCGGCCTGCCGCCCTTCATCGTCACGCTCGGCTCTCTGACCGCCATGCGAGGCCTCGCCCGCTTGCTCGGCGACGACACCACGGTGTTCAACTCCGATCTGCCGTTCGATTTCATCGGCAACGGGTCGCTGTTCGGCGTCCCCTGGCTGGTGATCATCGCCTTCGCCGTCGTCATCCTGTCCTGGTTCGTCCTGAAACGGACGGTGCTCGGGACCTGGATCTATGCGGTCGGCGGCAATGTCGATGCCGCACGGCTGACCGGCATCAAGGTCTGGAAGGTGCTGCTCTTCGTCTACGGCGTCTCGGGTCTGTTCGCCGGTCTGGGCGGTGTGATGTCGGCGGCGCGGCTCTATGCCGCCAACGGCCTGCAACTGGGCCAGTCCTACGAGTTGGACGCGATCGCGGCCGTCATTCTCGGCGGCACCAGCTTCGTCGGCGGCGTCGGCTCGATCTGGGGGACGCTGGTCGGCGCGCTGATCATCGCGGTCCTGTCCAACGGCCTGATCCTCGTCGGCGTCTCGGACATCTGGCAGTACATCATCAAAGGTCTGGTGATCATCGGCGCGGTCGCGCTCGATCGCTATCGCGAGAAGGGCGGGAGCCGGACCTGACGGCGTTCCGGCCACGGCCGGCGCATCCATGCGGGAGGAGGCTTCCCGCGAACTCCAGGAGGAAAAGACCAATGACATTTCTGAAGCGTGCTCTCTGCGGCATCGCGCTGGCGGCCATCGCTGCTGCGCCGGCCTCGGCCCAGGACGGCAAGACGCTCGAGAAGATCGGCATTTCGGTCGGCCTGCTCGGCAATCCGTTCTTCGTCGCCACCATCAAGGGCATCGAGGACCGCGCCAAGGAGATCAACCCCGACGTCCAGGTGACCTCGGTCTCGGCGGACTATGATCTCAACAAGCAGGCCTCACAGATCGACAGCTTCATCGCCGCCGGCACCGACATCATCATGCTGAACGCGGTCGATGCGACAGCCATCGCGCCGGCGGTCAAGCGCGCCACCGATGCCGGCGTCGTGGTCGCGGCGTTCGACGTCTCCGCGCCCGGCGCCGACGTCACCGTGATGACCAACAACGTCAAGGCCGGCGAGATCGCCTGCCAGTACATCGTCGACAAGCTGAACGGCGAGGGCAACGTGATCATCATCAACGGCCCGCAGAGCTCGTCGATCATCGATCGGGTGAAGGGCTGCAAGGACGTGTTCTCGCAGAACTCCGGCATCACCGTTTTGTCCGACAACCAGAACGGCAAGGGCTCGCGCGAGGGCGGCCTGGAGGTAATGCAGGGCCTGCTCACCCGCTACGACGACATCGACGCGGTGTTCGCCATCAACGATCCCACCGGGCTGGGCGCCGACCTGGCGGCCAAGCAGTTCAACCGCACGAACTTCTTCATCACCGCGGTGGACGGCGCGCCCGACGTCGAGAAGGCGCTGAAGAGCGGCAATACGCTGCTCGAGGCTTCGGCTTCGCAGGACCCCTACGTGATGGCCGGCGAAGCCTTCAAGATGGGCTACGAGGTCTTCATGGGCAACAAGCCCGAAGAGGATACGGTGCTGCTCGACCCCAAGCTGATTACCGCCGACAATGTCGACGAGTACCAAGGCTGGACGGCAGCCCGCTGACCTTCAATAATGGCCGGGTCCGGGCGGGAGCCTGGGCCCGGTTCCGCTCGCCGGGGCGATGCGGGGCGGATATCGACGAGATCGTTTCTGCGTCGCATCGTTTGACGAAAGGCCGAATTCCATGCCTGATCAGCCTTCCGTCCTCTTCGTCTGCCTCGGCAACATCTGTCGCTCGCCCCTGGCGGAGGCGGCCTTCCGGCGCGAGGCGGAAGCCCAGGGGCTCGCCGTCGACGTCGATTCGGCCGGCACCGGGAGCTGGCACGTCGGGGAGCCGCCGGATCGCCGCGCCCAGGCGGTTGCCAGGAGCCACGGCGTCGACATCAGCACCTATCGCGGCCGTCAGGTCGCGCCCGAGGATTTCCACCGTTTCACCCATATCGTCGCGCTCGATCAGGAAAATCTCTCCGCCCTAAAGCGGCTCAGGCCGAAGAACGCGACGGCCGAGCTGAGCCTGCTGCTCGATCATGTGCCCGGTCGGGCCGGCCAGCCGGTCGCCGATCCCTATTTCGGCGATGCCGCCGGGTTCGACGCCACCTGGGCCGACGTGACCGCGGGGGCGGCCGCCTTGGTTCGCGAGCTCGCGGGGCAGGGGTGAACTGGCTGGCCGAAGCCGGTGTGACGCTGCTTGGCGGCGTGCTCGCCCATACCGAGACCGTGCATGGAGGCGATCTCTCCGACGTCGTTCGGATCGAGTTGGCGGATGGCCGCCAGGCGATGGTGAAAGGCGGACCCGGTCCGCGCATCGAGGCGGCGATGCTGACGGCCATCGCGGCAACGGGGGCCCCGGCGCCGGCCGTGCTGGCGGTGGACGACGAGGCGATGGTGATCGAGCTGCTGCCCACTCGAGGCAGCTTGAGCTATGCCTGGAAAAGCCTGGGCCGGGCGTTGGCGACGCTGCATTCGGCCGCTGGCGAGCGCTATGGCTGGCACGAAAACTACGCCTTCGGGGCGGTGGCGATCGAAAATGCCTGGGCCGTTGATTGGCCGACGTTCTGGGGCTCGCGTCGGCTCGCCGTCAATCTCGCCCATTTGCCGTCCGCGCTCGCCCGCCGCCTGGAACGGCTCGTCGATGATCTGGCGAGCCGCTTGCCCGCCAGGCCCGTGCCGGCGCTGTTGCATGGCGATCTGTGGAGCGGCAACGTGCTGGTGGACGGCGATCGCGTCACCGGCCTGATCGATCCGGCCTGCTATTACGGTCACGGCGAGGTCGATTTGGCGATGCTGTCGCTGTTCGGTCAGCCCAGCAGTGCCTTCTACGACGCCTATCTGCCTCTCGAAGCGGGCTTCGCCGAGCGGCGGCCGATCTATCAACTCTGGCCGGCGCTGGTGCATCTGCGGCTGTTCGGCGTGAGCTATCGCGGTCTGGTCGAGCGGCTGCTGACGGAAGCGCAGGCTTGAGAAGGGGTCGCCTCAGTCTTTCGCCGCGGGCACCGCAATGTCGAACAGATCGGCGGTGAGCCGCCGCTGGGCGGGGTCGGTGCGGCTGTCGGCCGGCGAGTCATAGGCGACCAGGAGCCGGGTCGCGTCCTTTACCTCGATCAGCTCGATGCCCTCGGCATGGTCCGAACCCCGGATGGCCGGCAGGTCGAGCACACGCTTGAGAGCGCCTTCCCGGTAGATCGGCCGGCTCGGGTCGTAGTCGTCGATGGCGAAGACCGATTGCAGGGCTTCGAGATCGGTGGTGGCGCCCGAGAGGATCAGCAGCCGGTCCCCGCGCCAGACCATGTCGCGGATGGCCTGGCCGTTGAGGTCGATCGCCTGCAGGGCATAGCGCTTGCCGCCGTCGAACTTCTTCGGCTTGAGTTCGCCATCCTTGTTCGCCTTCATCTCCAGGCGAACGATGAAGGCGTAGCCGCGCAGCACCGGCCCACGCAGGCCGAGAAGCACCGTTTGGCCCTGCGCGGCCAAGCCCTCGATGTCGAGACCGTTCTCCTTGCAGGGAATTTCGACGAAGGGGCCGATCAGCGGGTCCTTGGCCAGCATCTTGCGCAGCGGCGTCTTCTTCGAATCCGTCATCGGCAGCATCGCTGCCTCGCGTGCCGGCTCCCCGTCCAGTCGATCGATCGCGGCGACCAGCTCGAACACGCCGTCGCCCCGGTCGAGCAGCGGCACGCGGCCCAGGAAGCCGCGATTGGCGTCCCAGTCGATGTCGGCCATGTCGTCCAGGCCGTCGTCCGGATCGTCGCGCTTCAGGGAATGCGATCCGCAGATCCACAGATAGCCGTCGGCCACGGCCAAACCTTCGATATCCATTTCGCCTTCCGGGCCATCCGGAAGGTCGAAGGCGTCGCCGAGCGCGAAATTGGCGTGCTCGCGTGCCTCACCGGTCTCCGGATCGAGAACCACGCGCTCGACGGTCGCGGTCTCGTCGCAGCTGAGAAACACCGATCGTCCGACCACCGCGAGCGAAGAGACGTCGCGCCAGATCGGATCCTGGACATGGGCCAGGCGATGGTGATGCTCGAAATAGAGGTCGGCGGTTCCCCAGGGCTTGCGGTCGAGGGAGAGATCGGCCTCGACTCCCGCCGCCGGCGTCCTGCGCTTCCGCTGTGTCTTGGCCATCGTCTCAGTCCTTCCGTCCAATGCTTGCGAAACATCGGGCGGAATGGCCGGCCGGCAAGTTATGGCGGATCTACGACTCGACGACCTCGGAGCTCTCGTGGTCGTCGGAGCGCTCATGCGCCGGCCCGATGGCGCGCGACAGGTTCAGCGCGGTGATGATCAGCGCCAGATGGCTGAAGGCCTGGGGGAAGTTGCCCAGCATGATACCGTCCTTCGGATCGTACTCCTCGGCCAGCAGCCCGACGTCGTTCTGCAGCAGGCGCACCCGTTCGAACAGCTCCTTCGCCTCGTCGAAGCGCTTCTGCATGATATAGACGTCGGCGAGCCAGAGCGAGCAGGCCAGAAACGCGCCTTCCTCGCCGGAAAGGCCGTCATTGGTCTCGCCGGTATCGTAGCGCAGCACGAAGCCGTTCTTGAGCAGGCGCTTCTCGATCGCCGCGACCGTGCCAACGACGCGCGGGTCGTCACACGGCAGAAATCCAGTCATGGCGATGTGGAGCAGGCTCGCGTCGACGGTCTTCGAGCCGTAGCTCTGGACGAAGCTGTTCATCTCCGGGTCGAAGCCGCGCTCGCAGACGTCGTCGTGGATTTCGTCGGCAACCTTGCGCCAATGCCGGACCAGTTCCCCAGCGTTGCTTTCGTCTTCCGCGGTCCGCGAGGCACGGTCGAAGGCGACCCAGGCCATCACCTTGGAGTGGACGAAATGCTGGCGGCCGCCGCGCACCTCCCAGATGCCTTCGTCCGGTTCGCGCCAGACCTTTTCCAGAAACGGCATCACTGAAGTGGCCAGCGAGGGCGAACGGGGATGCGGTTTCAGCCCGCCCTTGCGGGCCTGCATCAGCATGTCGGCGACCTCGCCGTAGATGTCGAGCTGGCGCTGCCCGGCCGCCCCGTTCCCGATGCGGACAGGCTTGGAATCGCGATAGCCGGGCAGCCAGGGGGCTTCCCATTCCACCAGTTCGCGCTCGCCGGCCACGCCGTACATGATCTGCATCTGGGCCGGATCGCCGGCCACCGACCGCATCAGCCAGTCGCGCCAGGCGCTCGCTTCCTCGAAATAGCCGAGATCCATGAAAGCCATCAGCGTCAGCGTGGCATCGCGCAGCCAGCAATAGCGATAGTCCCAGTTGCGCTCGCCACCGAGCCGCTCCGGCAGCGAGGTCGTCGGCGCCGCGACGATGCCGCCGGTCGGGCGATAGGTGAGGGCTTTCAGCGTGATGATCGAGCGCTTGATGTCGTCGGTCCAGCCGTCGACCTCGGGACAGCGGGAGGAAAACTCCGTCCAGAAGGCTTCGGTATCGCGCAGGCAGGCTTCCGCATCGTGCGGTGTCGGCGGCTCCAGGTGGGAGGGATGGTGCGTGATCGAAAAGGGCAGCCGGTCGCCGGCCGAGACGCGGAAGCGCCCGCGCGTGTGCATGTCCTCGCCGTGCAATTCGACGGGCGTGCGGATCACCAGCAGGCTGGGGCCCGCGACGGCGGCCAGCGTGGTGTCGTCGAGGCGGCTGACCCAGGGAACGGAGCGCCCATAGTCGAAGCGCATGACCAGATCGAAGTCGAATTCGATCTCGCCTTCCTTGCCGACCACGATGCGCATCAGATTGGGCACGCCGTCGCGCGGTGGCATGAAGTCGATGATCGCAGCCGTGCCGTTCTCGGTCTTGAATTCCGTCTCCAGGATCAGGGTTCCGGGCCAGTAGCGGCGGCTGACGGCAAAGGCCTCGCCGGCCGGCGCGATGCGCCAGCGGCCGTTGTCCTCGTCGCCGATCAGGGCGGCAAAACAGGCCGAGGAATCGAAGCGAGGAAAGCAGAGCCAGTCGATCGACGCGTCCTTGCCGACCAGAGCCGCGGTTTCGCAATCTCCGATCAGCGCATAGTCTTCGATTTTACGGTGCAAAAGGATCTCCGAGCCTTGTCTGTCGCGGCGGCACGGCTCCTCCGGTGAGCGTGCCGCCGTAGAAGTGTCAGCCCATCCGGCCGAGCACGTCGAGCACGCGCGCCCAGGAGCGCTGGCCTTTTTGGAACGAGGTCAGTTCGTATTTCTCGTTCGGCGAGTGGATGCGGTCGTCGCCGAGGCCGAAGCCGATCAGCAGCGACTCCATGCCCAGCCGGCTCTTGAATTCGCCGACCACCGGGATCGACCCGCCCATGGCGATCATCACGGCCGGCTTCTCCCATTCGTCGGAGAGCGCCACGCGCGCCTTTTCGAGATAGGGCGAATCGAAGGGAAGCTTGATCGCGGGCGAGCCGCCGTGCGGCGCAAAGCTTACCGTGCAGTCGGCCGGAAGGCGCTCTTCGACATAGGTGCGGAAGGCGGCGCGAATCTTGGCCGGGTCCTGGTTGGCGACCAGGCGGAACGAGACCTTGGCGAAGGCTTCCGCCGGAATCACGGTCTTGAAGCCCTCGCCGGTATAGCCGCCGGAGATGCCGTTGATCTCGGCGGTCGGCCGCGACCAGAGCTGTTCCAGCATGGATCGGTCGCGTTCGCCGGCTGGCGCCGAGAGGCCGACCGAGCCGAGAAAGGCGGCCGGATCGAAGCCGAGCCCGTCCCACATCTTGCGGATCTCGTCGGGCAGATCCTCGACGTCGTCGTAGAAGCCGGGCAGCGTCACCCGGCCGTCGTCATCGTGCAATCCGGCCAGGATCCTGGACAGCACCCGGATCGGATTGGCCGCGGCGCCGCCGAAATAGCCGGAATGAAGGTCCTGGTTGGCGGCGTGAACCGTGATCTCCTCGCCGACCAGGCCGCGCAGGCCGGTGGAGATCGCCGGCGTCTCCGCGTCCCACATGTTGGTGTCGCAGACGAGCGCGATGTCGGCCGCAAGTTCGGCCTTGTGCGCGTCGAGGAACGGCACCAGCGAGGGCGAGCCCGACTCCTCCTCGCCTTCGAAGAGCACGGTGACGCTGCAGGGCAGGGCGCCGGTTTCCGCCTTATAGGCGCGGCAGGCCTCGACGAAGGTCATGAGCTGGCCCTTGTCGTCGGCGGAGCCGCGGCCGGTGATCCGCTTGCTGCCGTCCGGCATGGTCTTCAACTCGGGCTGAAACGGATCGCTGTCCCATAGGTCCAGCGGCACCACCGGCTGGACGTCGTAATGGCCGTAGAAGAGAACGTGCGGGGTGCCCGTTGGTCCGGGATGATGAGCGACTACCATCGGATGGCCCGGCGTTTCGTGCACCTTGGCGTCGAAGCCGATGGCCGAAAGATCGCCGGCCAGCCATTCGGCGGCGCGCTGGCAATCGGACGCATATTGGGGATCGGTAGAGATCGAAGGGATGCGAAGAAGATCGCCGAGCCTGGCGACGGAGCGCTCCAGATTGAGATCGAGGCAGGCGAGCACGCTGTCGAGGCTGGCCATGGGATACTCCTTGTGCGGCACAAATCGGAAATGGTGCGGCGAAGGCGCCATCCGAAGCGCCTCGGGCCGTGCCGGCTGGCAGGAGCGAAAGGTAGGACAGCCGCGCGGCGCTGGAAAGCGAGCTTACCGGCTTTTCACGATCGCCGGCTGCCGAAGGCTACGGACAACGACGTTTTCGAAGGAAATGGGAAGGGAGATAAAAAAGGAGCCGCCACGGCCTGGAGGGGGAACACCGTGACGGCTCGCTTTCTTTAAGACGGAGGTCCCGGAGAGGGGGATAGGGACGATCCGCTTTTCTTGCATTCGGCTCGAGAGCGGGGGACGAGCTATCGGCCGAAGGCGGCGATTGCCTCGCCGTTGTTGTTAAAATGACGCTGGGCGAAATTGGTTTCAAGATCCGACATCTTTTTTTTCGTCACATCCCCGTGAGATGCTCCCAGAGGCCGCCAAATTTTCACCGCGCCGCCTTATTGTTCTGCAATATGAATGACTTGGTCCGCTCGTCGAGGGTCACTCGAAAGGCCGTTCCCGCCGGTCGTTCGATCCGGTCCGTAGCGATGGACTCGGTCTCGCGGGCGCGCTACCAGCATCTTATGCAAAAGGGCGATCACCTCTTCCTCGTCGACGGCTCGGCCTACATCTTCCGGGCCTACCACGCGCTTCCTCCATTGACGCGAAAATCGGACGGCCTGCCGGTCGGCGCCGTGTCCGGCTTTTGCAACATGCTGTGGAAGCTGGTCGAGGAATCGCGCGACACGTCGGTCGGCGTCGCGCCGACCCATTTCGCGGTGATCTTCGATCATTCGGCCACAACGTTTCGCAACGAACTCTACGATGCCTACAAGGCCAATCGCGAGGCGCCGCCCGAGGACCTGATTCCGCAGTTCCCGCTGATTCGCGAGGCGGTGCGCGCCTTCGACCTGCCCTGCATCGAAAAGCAGGGCTACGAGGCGGACGATCTCATCGCCACCTATACGAGGCAGGCCGTCGCCGCCGGCGCGGATGTGACGATCGTCTCGTCCGACAAGGACCTGATGCAACTCGTCGGTCCCGGCGTCATCCTCTACGACCAGATGAAGGACCGGCGGCTCGGGCCGGAAGAGGTCAAGGAAAAGTTCGGCGTCTATCCGGAGAAGATGATCGATCTTCAGGCGCTGGTCGGCGATACCTCCGACAACGTGCCGGGCGTGCCCGGCATCGGTCCGAAGACGGCCTCCCAGCTCCTCGACGAGTATGGCGATCTCGAAACGCTTCTTTCGCGGGCGGGCGAGATCAAGCAAGCCAAGCGGCGGGAGAACCTGGTCGCCTTCGCCGACCAGGCGCGGCTGTCGAAACGGCTGGTGACGCTCGACTGCGATACGCCGCTCGATACGCCGCTCGACGACCTCTTCATCAACGAGCCGGACGGCGAGAAGCTCGTCGCCTTCCTGAAGGCGATGGAGTTCACCACTCTCACCCGGCGCGTGGCCGCGCGTCTGGAGCTCGATGCCGGCGGTGTCGAAGCGGCGGATGTCGCCGTGGAAGGGGCGGGCCGCGGTCCCGATCTCGACGCGGCGCCAACGGCGAAGACAGTGGCGGCGATGGACGGTTCGACGGTGCTGCCGCTCGACCCGCGCGCCCATTCGGCCGCGGTGCTCGCGGCCGCCAAGCCGGTGTCGATCGACCGGTCCGCCTATGTGACGATCCGCGATGTCGAGACGCTGCGCGCCTGGATGGCAGAGGCGAGCGGGACGGGGCTCATGGCCTTCGACATCGAGACGAATTCATTGTCGGCGGTCAGCGCCGACCTGGTCGGCGTCTCCTTCGCCGTCGCGCCGGGGCGCGCGGCCTACGTGCCGATCGCCCATTGCTCGCCGGAGACGACCGGCGATCTCTGGAGCGAGGGCGGTCAGGACGACGGCGTCGGGCCGCAGATCCCGCTCGCCGAGGCCTTGGCCATTCTGAAGCCGGCGCTGGAGGATCCCGCGATCCTGAAGATCGGGCAGAATTTCAAGTTCGACTGCCTGGTCATGATGAAGCACGGCATCAGCATCGCGCCCTTCGACGACACGATGCTGATTTCCTACGCGCTCGACGCCTCCTCCTCGCTGGAGGGACATGGCATGGACGAGTTGTCGGAACGCTTCCTCGGCCATCGCCCGATCACCTACAAGGAGCTCTGCGGGTCCGGCAAGGCGGCGCTGGCGCTCGCCCATTGCGGCATCGACAAGGTGACGGAATATGCGGCCGAGGATGCCGACGTCACGCTGCGTCTCTGGCAGGTCCTCAAGCCCCGGCTCGCCGCCGAAGGCATGACGGCGGTCTACGAACGGCTGGAGCGGCCGCTTCTGCCGGTGCTGGTGCGCATGGAAGAGCGCGGCATCAAGGTCGACCGCGAGATCCTGTCGCGCCTCTCCGGCCGCTTTGCCCAGAAGGTGGCGCAGCTTGAGGAGGAAATCGCCGAACTGGCGGGAGAGCATTTCAATCCCGGCAGCCCCAAGCAACTGGGCGAGATCCTTTTCGGCAAGCTCAGCCTGCCCGGTGGCAAGAAGACCAAGACCGGCCAGTGGTCGACCGACGTGAAGGTTCTCGAGGAGCTGGCGCTGACCCACGATCTGCCGGCGCGCATCGTCGACTGGCGACAGCTTACCAAGCTGAAGGGAACCTATACCGACGCTTTGCCGGCTTATATGGACGGGGAAAGCCGGATTCATACATCCTACTCGATGGCGTCGACCACCACCGGACGGCTGTCCTCGTCGGAGCCCAACCTGCAGAACATCCCGGTCAGGACGGAAGAGGGCAGGGCGATCCGCACCGCCTTCGTGGCGCCTGCGGGCAAGAAGCTCGTCTCGGCCGACTACAGCCAGATCGAGCTTCGCATCCTCGCCCATGTCGCCGACATTCCGGAGCTGAAGGCGGCCTTCCGCGAAGGGCAGGACATCCACGCGACCACCGCGTCGGAAATGTTCGGCGTGCCGGTGGAGGGCATGCCGGCGGAGATCCGGCGGCGCGCCAAGGCGATCAATTTCGGCATCGTCTACGGCATCTCGGCCTTCGGGCTCGCCAACCAGCTCGCCATCCCGCGCGAGGAAGCCGGCGCCTATATCCGCCGCTATTTCGAGCGCTTCCCCGGGATTCGCGGCTACATGGACCAGGCCAAGGCGTTCTGCCGCGAGCATGGCTACGTCGAGACGCTGTTCGGTCGGCGTGCCCACTATCCGGACATCAAGCATTCCAACCCCTCGGTGCGCGCCGCGCTGGAACGCGCCGCGATCAATGCGCCGATCCAGGGGACGGCCGCCGACATCATCCGCCGTGCGATGATCCGCATGGAGGACGCGTTGACGGCCGCCGGCCTGTCGGCCCGCATGCTGTTGCAGGTTCACGACGAACTGGTGTTCGAAGTGGACGAGGACGAAATCGAGGCCACCATTCCGGTGGTGCGAGAGATCATGGAAAACGCTGCTGCGCCCGTCGTCGAACTTTCGGTCCCGCTGGAGGTCGAAGCGCGTGCCGCTGCCAATTGGGAGGAAGCGCATTGAGCCTGTCGATGCCCATAGCCGATCGAGATCACGCCGCGCCGGCCAGGGCGGCCCTCGATCCCGCCGAGCGCCTGATCGTGGCCCTCGACGTCTCCAGCCGCGAAGCAGCCGAGCGTCTGATTGCGGATCTCGGCGATACCGTACGCTTCTACAAGATCGGCTATCAGTTGGGTTTCGCCGGCGGTCTGCCGCTGGTGCGAGAGCTCGTCGACGCCGGCAAGAAGGTGTTTCTCGACTTCAAGCTTCTCGACATCTCCAATACCGTTGAGAAGGGTGTCGAGAGCATCGTCCGCCTTGGCGCGACCATGGCCACGATCCACGCCTATCCCCATGCGATGGAGGCGGCCGTCAGGGCGGCCGAGGGGGCGGATCTGACGCTGCTCGCCGTCACCGTGATGACGTCGCTCGACGATGCGGACCTCGCGGCGATCGGTTATGAGGCCTCCGTCTCCGACCTCGTGCGTCGGCGCGCGACCCAGGCGCGGAACGCGGGCATGGGTGGTCTCGTTGCTGCCGCGTCGGAGGCACAGGATCTGCGCGCTCTCGTCGGACCCGACATGGCGATCGTCACGCCCGGCATACGGCCAGCCGGCAGCGCGGCGGGCGATCAGAAGCGGGTTGCGACGCCGGCAAGCGCGTTGGACGCCGGCGCGAGCCATCTTGTCGTCGGGCGTCCGATCGTGCAAGCCGCCGACCCGCGCACGGCCGCCACGGCCATCCTGGCCGAGATGACGGCTGCCGGCCGGAGTTGAAGGAGAAGAAAAAGAATGCCGAAAGCGTACTGGATCGCCCGGGTCGATGTGCGTAAGCCCGAGCGCTATCAAGACTACATCGCAGCGGCACAGCCGGCCTTCGAGGCCCACGGCGCCCGCTTCCTCGCACGCGGCGGTCCCTTCGTCGAACTGGAGGGCAACGCGCGGTCCCGTAACGTGGTGATCGAGTTTCCCAGCCTTGCGGCCGCCAAGGCCTGCTATGCGAGCGAGGCCTATCAGAAAGCCAAGGCGATACGCCAGGACGTGGCCGATTCGGAGCTGGTCGTCGTCGAGGGCATCGACGACTGAACGGCAGCACGTGCCATGACGTCAGCCGCCTCGACTGATGGGTTCGGCGATTTGGCGCCGAGCGGCTTCGGCATCCGGATGAGGATGGCGGGCGACGACGCGGAGCTGCTGCGCATCGAGCGTGCGGCCTCGACCCTACTGCAGGCGGCCGGCCATCCCGATGCCACGGGCTGGCCGGGTACGCTTGCCGACTATCAAGCGTGGCTCGACCGTCACGGTGTGCTCGTTGCCGGTGAACTGGCAGGCGAGCCCGCTGGCTTTGCGGCTGCGTTCGCCTTGGAAGACCTTTATTGGCTGGCCGAATTGTCGGTCGACCCCGCATTCGTGCAGCGAGGTCTTGGTACGGCCCTGCTGCGGGCGACCCTGGACCGGGCACGCCGGCGCGGACATCTCGCTCTCGGCCTGTCGACCTTCGTGGATGTCCCGTTCAACGCACCCTTCTATGCACGCCATGGTTTTGAGCGGATCGGGGACGATCGGCTGACCGCTGCGATGCGGATGCAGTTCCACGCGGAGGCGCCGACTTCGGCACTGGCTGCGCAGCGCTGCGTCATGGTGTGCCGCCTTTAGTCGTCGTGGCCGAAGCCTTTCCCGCCCGGATGTCGATCGAAGGAGAGAAATCGGTACGCCAAGACTAAAAATCGGTATCGACGATATTGAACGGAGTTTTTGGCATAACCATCTGGTTTTTGTGCGATGCGCGCGCCTCGCGGTCTTTACAAGGGAAGCTAAAACATGACTTCGCAAGCATTGATTCGCCCTGCATGGACGCCTGCGACTATCGCTCTGATGGTGGTCGGGTTCATGGTCTACTGGCCGCTGGGATTGGCTATGATCGCCTATATTTTGTGGGGAGACCGCCTCGAAGGGTTTCGCCGTGACGTGAACCGGTCGACCGACCGCGTGATGTGCGGCATGCGCCGCGCCGGAATGCGGCGCCACGGGTTCGGCATGGACCGCACCGGCAACGTCGCCTTCGACGACTGGCGCGAAAAGGAACTCGCTCGTCTCGACGAGGAGCGCCGCAAGCTGAACGAGGCCGCCGCCGAGTTCGAGGACTATGCCCGCGAGCTGCGCCGGGCCAAGGACCAGGAAGAGTTCGATCGCTTCATGGCCTCCCGCCGCCGCAAGCGGCCGGAAGCCGACGGCGAGACCACCATCGACGGCTGATCCCCGTGCCGACGATGACTGAAAAAGCGGCGGCGCCGACGAGGCGCCGCCGCTTTCGTTTGCGCTCTCGCCGCCAGTCCGTGATGACGACCGAAACCCCGCCGTCACCGGCACATCGCGATCGGCGGCAGCAAACCTGTGAGACCGGATGAGAGCGGCAGGAACGAAACCGGGCGCGGTTGCGCGGCGAATCGGCTAAACTACGGCCCTATGACGGTGCCTCTTCTGAAAAAGATCGCCCAATCTCGCCGCCCTGCCGCGTTGTCTTTTCCAGAGGTGCTGGCGCTTTCCAACGGCGACGTGCCACTCACGGTGCGCTGCAATCCGCGCGCCAAGCGCATCATCATGCGCATCACGCCCGGCGGCGCTGGCCTGACGGTCACCGTGCCGCCGCGAACCCGCCACGAGACCGTTCTCGACTTTCTCGATCGCCATCGCGGCTGGGCCGAGAGCCGGCTGTCGATCGCGCCGAAGCGTCTGACAGTGACCCATGGTGCCATGCTTCCGTTCGCCGGAGGCCTGCTGGAGATCGTCCACGAACCCAGTCGCCGCGTCACCACACTCGTCATCGGCCAGAATGACGAACCGTCCCGCCTCCTTGTCGGCGGGGCGTCCGAGCATCTGCCGCGCCGCGTGGCGGACGCGCTGAAGCGGGAGGCGCGCCGGCGGCTCCAGGCCGCGGTCGACAAGCATGCGGCCGCCGTCGAGCTCAAGCCGCGCGCCATGACCTTGAAGGATACGACCAGCCGCTGGGGCTCGTGCACCCATGACCGCCGCCTCGCTTTCTCCTGGCGCATCGTCATGGCGCCGCCTTACGTCCTCGACTACCTCGTCGCCCACGAGGTGGCGCATTTTCGCGAAATGAACCACAGCCCCCGCTTCTGGGCGGTCTGCCGGTCGCTTTGCCCCTCGATGGAGGCGGGCAAGGCCTGGCTCAAGCGCCACGGCGGTTCGCTGCACGGCATCGATTTCGGCGCGGCCTGACCGGATCTCGTCCAGCGCTCACGGCTCCGCGGGCCGACGCGGCGAGCTCCAGCCATGGCGTGCGGCGGGAGGGAGCGATCGCCGAGGCCGGAAGGTCTGGAATCCGTGACGTCAACAGCGGCGGGCCACCGAATCCAAGCGTACCGCCGGCGTCGGCGACCATGGTTTGCGAACATGACGGGCCACCCGACGTCGCCGCCGCAGCCGATAGGTCCAATAGGTCGGCCAGAACAATGTCAGTCCTGCGATTTGCCAGCGCGAGCGGGGTTGGCAGGAAGGATAGCTCATGCGCCGCAAACTGTTTCGCTGCGCGAGCACGAACAGCGTCAACACCCCGATGAGAGTATAGCCGAAAGCGAGCCAAAGGACGAATTGCGGCAACTTTTGAAATCCATGTATTCTCGAATCAGGATCCACAAAGAGGTTATAGTAAGTTCCGCTTACATTGATCTGGGTCAATCGTTTTTGGGCAGGGTCGATAGAGACGCCGCCTTGTCCCGACGGCCGATTGTGCGTCCTCGGATATCCGGGGGCGTCGGGAGTCGTCGTCGGGATGGCCGATTTTCCAAGCTGATTGAGCGGCTTTCCGACAGGCTCGAAATCTGGCAGGGCCGTCTTCGCTTGCTCCAAACCAGCCCGCGCGCGATAAGCGGGTTATCCGAGTTTCAGAGTTGCAGCCCGAGGCGAGAATGACGCTCGACATCAAGACCTGCGGAATGAAGGACGAGGCCGCGATTGCCGCCGCGCTGTCGCGTGGCACCAGCCATATCGGCTTCATCTCCTTCGCCAAGAGCCCGCGGCACCTCGATCTCGATGCGATGGCGGCGTTGCGCCGTGTCGTCGGCGATCGCGCGCTGACCGTCGTCGTCTCCGTCGACCCGGACGACGATTTCCTCGCAGATGTCGCCCGCCGTGTCTCGCCCGACTGGTTGCAGTTCCACGGCCGCGAGGCGCCCGAGCGGGTGGCCGAGGTCAAGGAGCGCTTCGGCTTGCCGGTGATGAAGGCGCTGCCGATCGGCGTCGCCGAAGATGTCGCGGCGGTCGCCGCCTATCAGGGAGTGGCCGACCGGCTGCTTTTGGATGCCAAGAAGCCGAAGGGCTCCGATCTGCCGGGCGGCAACGGCGTGGTCTTCGATTGGCGGCTTCTCGACGCGCTTGACGGACAAACGCGATACATGCTTTCCGGTGGGCTCGATGCCGATAACGTGGCCGATGCCTTGGGCCGTCCGGGCCTTTCGGGTCTCGACGTCTCCTCCGGCCTCGAACGCGCGCCCGGCGTGAAGGACGTCGCCCTGATCCATCGGTTCTTCGATGCGATCGAGGCCGCCGGCGCCCATAGCCAAGAACGGAAAGCTTCGTGAACCAGCCGCTTCCCAACTCCTATCGCACCGGCCCCGATGAAGAGGGCCGCTTCGGCATCTATGGCGGGCGCTTCGTCGCCGAGACGCTGATGCCGCTGATCCTCGACCTGGAGAAGGCCTGGAAGGAGGCGCGGCAGGATCCCGAATTCCAGGGCGAGCTGAAAAGCCTCGCCACGCATTACACCGGCCGTCCCTCGCCGCTCTATTTCGCCGAGCGCCTGTCGACGGAACTCGGCGGCGCCAAGGTCTATTTCAAGCGCGAGGAGCTGAACCACACCGGCTCCCACAAGATCAACAATTGCCTCGGCCAGATCCTGCTCGCCCGAAAGATGGGCAAGACGCGGATCATCGCCGAGACGGGCGCCGGCCAGCACGGCGTGGCGACCGCCACGGTCTGCGCGCGCTTCGGCCTGCCCTGCGTCGTCTTCATGGGCGCGACCGACGTGGAGCGGCAGAAGCCGAACGTGTTCCGCATGCGCCTGCTCGGCGCCGAGGTGCGCCCGGTCACGGCGGGCGCCGGCACGCTCAAGGATGCCATGAACGAGGCGCTGCGCGACTGGGTGACGAATGTCGACTCGACCTATTACCTGATCGGCACAGCCGCCGGCCCGCATCCCTATCCGGCGCTGGTGCGCGACTTCCAGGGCGTCATCGGCCAGGAGACGCGCGAGCAGATGCGGGAGCAGACCGGCAAGCTGCCCTCCGCCGTCGTCGCCTGCGTGGGCGGCGGATCGAACGCCATCGGCATGTTCGACGCCTTCCTGGATGATTCGGAGGTGGCGATCTACGGCGCCGAGGCGGCCGGCTATGGCATGGATGTGGAGAACGGCCATGCCGCGTCGATGAACGGCGGCCGGCCGGGCGTGCTGCACGGCAATCGCACTTATCTGCTGCAGGATGCGGACGGCCAGATCCTCGAGGGGCACTCGATCTCGGCGGGCCTCGACTATCCCGGCGTCGGGCCGCAGCATGCCTGGCTCAAAGACACCGGCCGCGTTACCTATGCGCCGATCACCGACCAGGAGGCGATGGACGCCTTCCATCTGTGCACGCGCACGGAGGGCATCATCCCGGCGCTGGAATCGGCGCATGGCCTCGCCCAGGTGATCAAGCTCGCACCGACGATGGGGCCTGACGAGACCATCGTGCTCTGCCTGTCCGGCCGGGGCGACAAGGACGTCCACACAGTCGCCGCCTCCATGGGGTTGGAGCTCTAGGCATGGCCGAGGTCGACATCGTCGAGATCCATGTCACCTGTCCCACGCTGGAGGATGCGCGCCAGCTCAGCCATGCGTTGCTCGACGCCAGGCTGGTCGCCTGTGTGAACATCGGCGCCGAGGTCGACAGTCGTTATTGGTGGAAGGGCGAGAAGGAGCGTCACGACGAAGTGCCGGTCGCTATCAAGACTCGCGCCGACCGCTTCGACGACGTGGCGGCGGCGATCCGCGAACACCATCCCTACGAGACGCCGGCGATCTTCGGCCATTCCGTGCCCTTCGTCGACGAGTCCACTCGCGCCTGGATTGCCGAAACCTGCGCGCCCGGCGCCTGAGATCCCGCTCCGGTCGTCTGAATTCACTGAAAGCCCGCTATGACAAAACGCATCGAAGAGCGCTTCAAGGCCCTGAAAGCGCAAGGCCGGCCGGCCCTTGTCACCTTCCTGATGGCGGGCGATCCGGACGGCGAGACGGCGCTCGACATCGTGCGCGCGCTGCCCGAGGCGGGCGCCGACCTGATCGAATTGGGCATGCCGTTTTCCGATCCCATGGCAGACGGGCCGGCGATCCAGCAGGCTGGACGCCGCGCTCTGGAAGGCGGCGCCACGCTGAAAAAGACGCTCGACATCGTCGCCCGTTTTCGCGAGAGCGACCGGACGACGCCGATCATCCTGATGGGCTATTTCAATCCGATCTATGTCTATGGCGTCGAGGCCTTCGTCGATGCGGCGTTGCAGGCCGGTGCGGACGGGCTGATCGTCGTCGACCTGCCGCCGGAGATGGACGACGAACTGTGCCTGCCGGCGCTCGCCAAGGGGCTCGCCTTCATTCGCCTGGCCACACCCACCACCGACGATCACCGCTTGCCGGCGGTGCTGAAGAACACCTCGGGCTTCGTCTATTACGTGTCGATCACCGGCATCACCGGCTCGGCCGCGCCGGATGTCGGCAAGGTCGAAGCCGCCGTGTCGCGGATCAAGGGCCATACCGACCTTCCGGTCTGCGTCGGCTTCGGCGTGAGGACGCCCGAGCAGGCGACGGAGATCGGCAGGGCCGCCGATGGCGTGGTGGTCGGTTCGGCACTGGTCTCGGCGATCGCCGGCTCGCTCGACGAAGAGGGGCGAGCGACGGCCCAGACTCGTGATGCGGTGGTGTCGCTGGTTCGGGGGCTGGCCGACGGGGTTCGCGCCGCGCGCCTTGCCGAGGCCTGATCGGAGGCCCAACTAAGGGCACAGACACGCTTTACGAATGGCCATTGCTGACCGGATGCGGTAAGCGCATTCGTTTGGTCCAACTGCCGAACGGGAAACAGCCGTGAACTGGATCACCAACTACGTCCGCCCGAGAATGTCGAGCCTGTTGTCTCGGCGCGAGGTGCCGGAGAACCTGTGGATCAAGTGTCCGGAGACGGGCGAGATGGTGTTCCACAAGGACCTGGAGGCCAATCAGTGGGTGGTGCCGTCCTCCGGCCACCATATGCGGATCGGCGCCAAGGACCGGCTCGCCGCCTTCTTCGACGGGGGCGACTACGAGCTTCTGGAGCAGCCCAAGGTGGCGGCTGATCCGCTGAAGTTTCGCGATGCCAAGCGCTACGTCGACCGGTTGAAGGAATCGCGGGCGAAGACCGAGGTCGAGGACGCGGTGATCGGCGCGCTCGGCACGATCGAAAGCTTGCCGATCGTGGCTGTGGTTCATGAGCCGAACTTCATGAGCGGTTCGCTCGGCACCGCCGCTGGCGAGATGATCGTCGCCAGCTTCCAGAAGGCGATCGAGCTGCATCGGCCGCTGGTGCTGTTTGCCGCGTCGGGTGGCGCGCGCATGCAGGAAGGCATTCTGTCCCTGATGCAGATGGCCCGCACGACGGTCGCCGTCGACATGCTCAAGGAAGCCGGACTTCCCTACGTGGTCGTCTTCACCAATCCGACCACGGGAGGCGTCACCGCGTCCTACGCGATGCTGGGCGACGTCCACATCGCCGAACCGGGCGCGCTCATCGGCTTCGCCGGCCCGCGCGTCATTGAGCAGACGATCCGCGAAAAGCTGCCCGAAGGGTTCCAGCGTTCGGAATATCTCCTCGAGCACGGCATGGTGGACATGGTCGTCCATCGGCACGATCTGAAGACGAAGATCGCCTGCCTGCTCAAGGTGATGACCAAGACGCCGAGCGATCTCGCCCTGAGCGAGCTACGGACCAGCGAGATCAGGGGCGGCGAGCAGTTGATGCTGGCCCATGGGGTCGATGAGACGCGCCAGTCGGAAGCCGCCGAGTAAGGCTCATTGATGACGACAACCAGCTTGGCCAGAGCCGAGATCGAGAATCTTCTGCTGCGGCATCCCAAGGGGTATGATCTTACCCTCGACCGCATCCGCGCCCTGCTGCCGCGGTTGGGCAATCCTCAGCTCAACCTGCCGCCGGTGATCCATGTCGCCGGCACCAACGGCAAAGGCTCGACGCTTGCCTTCCTGCAGGCGATCCTCGAGGCGGACCAGCGAGCGGTGCACGTGCATACCTCGCCGCATCTGGTGGAGTGGCACGAGCGCTATCGGCTTGGGCGTCGTGGTGAGCGCGGGCGCCTGGTCGACGACGCCGAACTGGCGGACGCCATCGCCCGGGCCGAGGCTGCCAATGGCGACGACCCCATCACTGTCTTCGAGATCCTGACCGCCGCCGCCTTTCTCCTGTTCAGCGAGCATCCGGCCGATGCCGCCCTCATCGAGGTCGGGCTCGGCGGGCGGTTCGACGCCACCAACGTCATCGATCGGCCGGCGGCGTCGGTGATCAGCACCATCTCGCTCGACCACCAGCACTATCTGGGCGATCGGGTGGAACTGATCGCGGCCGAGAAGGCCGGCATCATCAAGCCCGGCGTTCCCGCGATCATCGGCCAGCAGCTCGAAGATCCCGCGCTCAACGTGTTGAAGTCGACCGCGGATCGGCTCGGCGCGCCGCTGACGGTGTTCGGCGAGGATTATTTTGCGTTCGAAGAGCATGGCCGCCTCGTCTATCAGGACGAAGCCGGGCTTCTCGATCTGCCGATGCCGCGCCTGCCGGGGCGTCACCAGATCGGCAATGCCGCCGCGGCCATCGCCACCTTGCGCCACTCCGGCTTTCGGCCGAGCGAAGCGGCGATCGAGGCGGCGATGACGACGGCGCGCTGGCCGGGCCGGCTGCAGCGCATCACCTCGGGCTACCTCGCCGCTCTCGCCGTGCCCGGTTCGGAGCTCTGGCTCGACGGTGGCCATAATCCCGGTGCCGGTGCCGTGATCGCCGAGGCGATCGCCGATATGGAGGACAAGGTGCAGCGGCCGCTGTTCCTGATCGTCGGCATGCTGAAGACCAAGGACCCGGTCGGGTTCTTCTCGTCCTTCACCAGCATGGCGCGGCATGTCTTCACCGTGCCGTTGCATACCACCGACGCCGGGTTCGATCCGGACGATCTGGCCGACGCGGCGATCGAAGCCGGGCTCGATGCCGAGCCGTGCGACAGCGTCGAAGAAGCGATCCGACTGGTGTCGACCGGGTGGAGAAGCGATCCCGCCCCCCGCTTCCTGATCTGCGGCTCGCTCTACCTTGTCGGCGAGGTGCTGGCCCAGAGCGGCCTGTCGCCGGACTGATCGCCCCAGGCTGATCGCCCCAGGCTGAACGCCATTGAGCTGCAAGCAATGAAAAGGCCCGCGCCGAACCGGCCGGGCCTTTTGAATATCGACCGAGCGCTGTCGGCTCGTGGATCCTCAGGCGGCGGTAGCGCCCTTGATCCAGCTGACCAGCTTCGACTTCGGCGCGGCACCCACCTGGATCGACGCCGGCTCGCCGTTCTTGAACATCATCAGCGTCGGGATCGAGCGCACGCCGTACTGGGCGGCGATATCGGGATTCTCGTCGATATTGACCTTCACGATCGAAATCGAATCCATCTCGTCGGAGATTTCCTCGAGGCTCGGCGCAATCATCTTGCAGGGTCCGCACCACTCGGCCCAGAAGTCGATGATGACAGGCTTGTCGCTGTCCAGGACGTCGGATTTGAAATTGCTGCTGTCGATCTTCTTCGTGGCCATGGGAGTGGCTCCTTCAAACAGAAAACTTTGCCAGAGAGGTAGAAGGCTGGCGGTGCGAAATCAAGCGCTTGGTCCACTACCATTCCGCGCGGCCTGTGCCCGCCGCTCCAGCGCCGCGTCGAGCGCGCTGTCGTCGATGCCCATCAAACGCGGTGCTTCCGTAAAGATCAAGGCGGACCGCACCGGCCGGCCGGGATAGAGCGGGCGCAGCACCTCGCGATAAAGTGCGAGCTGCAGGACATAGGCCTCGGGCACGGCCTTGGGCGACTCGGGCACCACGCGATTCGTCTTGAAGTCGATGATGAGCACATGATCGGCCGCCACGGCCAGCCGGTCGACGGTGCCGCTGACCGTATAGCGCCGGCCGCCCAGTTCGACGCGGCCCGACAGCGAGACCTCCGCCCGGCTGCCGGACGCGAAGATCGGCGCGAAGGCCGGATCATCGAGGATCGCCAGCACCGAGGCGAGGGCGGTCTCGCGCTGACCCTCGGGCAGCGTTTGCACCACCGTCGCCAGGTAGCGCCGCGCCGCATCCTCGCGCTCGTCACGCGGCAGATCGGGCAGGACCTGCAGAAGCTTGTGGACGATGAGACCGCGGCGGATCGCGAGCGGCGGCTGGCCGGCCTCGCCGAGAACCGGCGAAACGAACCCATCGGCCGGGCGGATCGGTGCATCGTCCTCCGTCTCGATCGGATAGACGGCGCCGGCCGAGGACGGCGTCAGTGGCCGGGTTGGCAGCGGCTCCGGCGGCAGCACCGAGAGCTCCAGCTTGGCCGGCCGCGGCGCTGCCGATGCGGCTGCCGGCGCGAGCTTCTTGCCTACCGGCGCCGTGCCGAATCGCCACGCGGCCACCGCGCCGTCCGCGTCGTGGATTTCCTGGCATTTGGGGCTGAGGCTCGCCCGCACCCGCTGGAGCCAGGACTGCTCGTTCGGTCCGCGGATGCCAGCCGTGCCGCAAATCACCAGGCGGTCGGCGGCGCGCGTCATGCCGACATAGAGCAGGCGGCGATATTCGTCCTCCGCATCGGCGCGCTCCGCGTCCTTCAACGTCGTCACCGGCCCGACGTCCAGCGCCTTGTCGGCCCGCCAGAGGAAACCGGGCGCCTGGCCGGGCACCAGTCCCGGCATGGCCTCCCAGGCCAGCAGCCGGGCACCGTGGGTGTGGGCGAAGGGTGCCGAGCCGGGATCGACCAGAAAGACCACGGGCGCTTCCAGGCCTTTGGAGGCGTGGGTGGTCATGATCCTGACCTCGCCGCGGCCATGCTCCATCTCGCGCTTGATCTCGGGCGGCGCGGCTTCGAGATTGGCCAGAAAGGCGTCGATGCCGGCGTGCGAGGTGCTTTCTTCAGCCAGCGCCAGGTCGAGGAACGCATCGATCACCTCGCCTGCGTCGCGGCCGAGCCGCGCCGTCAGCCGGGCGCGTCCGCCTTCCGGTCCGAGGACGCGGGCGTAGAAGGCGAAGACCCCCTCGTAGCCGGACCGCCCGCGCAGCGTCTCCAGCTTGTCGAAGGCAAAGGCGGCCTTCTCGCGCAGGCCGGCGCGTGCGCCTTCCGGCACGAAGTCCGGCAGGCGGGCTTCGCCATCCGGCCCCGCCAGGCGCCGCAGCGCCAGATAGAGCGCGTCGCGCAACCCTCTGGACAGGGCGAGCGCCATCAGGTCGTCGTCGGAAAACCCGAACAGCGGGCTCTTCAGCACGGCGGCCAGCGACAGGTCGTCCTCGGCGTTGGCGACGGCGCGCCCGAGCGCCATCAGGTCCTGCACCGCGATATGATCGGTGATCACAAGACGGTCGGCCCCGGCGACGCGGATGCCCCGGTCGCGCAAGGCCTTGCCCATGGCATCGACGAAGGCGGAGCGCTTGCGCACCAGGATCAGAACGTCGCCGGGCGTGATCGGGCGCGTCTCGCCTTTCACCGTAATCGGATCGCCCAGCCATTGGTCGATCCGCTCGGCGATGTGGCGCGCCAGAACGTTGGCCGGAGCGCTGTCGGGCTGGAAGTCGAGCGGCTTTAGCCAGTCCTCGGATTCGATCGCGGCCACGGCCTGGACCTCGGGCCAGACCTCCACCAATCCGGGCTCTGCGCGCGCGGACGCATGACTTGGCGCCTCGCCGGTGGACGACAGGCCCTTGCGGTTGTCCGGATCCTCGAACACCGCATCGACGGCGGCCAGTACATCCGATGCCGAGCGGAAGGATTGATGCAGCTCGATGCGCTGAAAGGCCTGGCCGCTTTCCTCGGCGCGTTCGCCGATGCGCCGGCGCTCTTCGGCGAACATCAGGGGCGAGGCGCCTTGGAACGAATAGATCGACTGCTTTTCGTCGCCTACGGCGAAGACCGTGCGCGTGCCGTCGCGGGCGCTCTCGCCGGTGAAGAACTCCTCGACCAGCGAGCGCACGACCTGCCACTGCCGGGCGCTGGTGTCCTGGGCCTCGTCGATGAGGATGTGGTCGAGCCCCTTGTCCAGCTTGTAGTGCACCCAGTCGGCAGCCTCCGAGCGCGCCAGGAGATCGGCGGTGCGGGCGATGAGATCCTCGAAGTCGAGGCGCCCCCGGCGGCGCTTCAGCGTGCCGTAGTCGCGCTCCAGCCGGTCGGCAATGACGAGCGCGGCGGCGCTGGCGCGAAAGAGACGCAACGTCGCCAGTCTCTCGCGGATTTCGAGCAGGTGCGCGGTCGCCTGCTCGAAGCGGTCGGCGAAATCCTCGTGGAAGGTCGAGACCGCCTTGGTAGCAAGGCTGCCGAGCTTGTAGGGCTCGCCGTCCTTCTTGATGAGAAGAGCCGTCAGCGCGTCGTAGCGGGCATGAGGATCGGTCGCCGCCCTATAGGCGGACAGCTTTTCCAGGAGCCTCTGGTCGGTGACCTTGCTGCTCGTCGCGGCCACCTGGCTCAGGCTCTCGCAGAACGCGTCGTCGAGGCCGGCCGGCGGACAGGCGTCGGAAATGATCGTCTCCTCGCTGTCGGCGTCGCCGATCTCCAGCGCCTCGCGCAACAGGCGGGTCGCGCCATCCAGCCCGCCGGCTTGCTCGACATGGCGCCGCAGCCGGTCGCGCTTGGCGACGATCTCCGAGATCAGCCGGTCGAGCCCGAATTCGCCGCCGAAGGCGAGCGCATCGGCGAAGGCCTCCGCCAGCGCTCGTCGATCCACGCCGCCGCCGGTGGTGCCGGCGATCAGCATGCGCCGGGCCTCGGCGATCAGCAGGGCGCTCTCGGCGCTTTCCATCACCTCGAAATGGCCGGGCACGCCGGCTTCGAGCGGAAACTGGTGCAGGATCGCCTCGCAAAAGGCGTGGATCGTCTGGATCTTGAGGCCACCCGGCGTTTCCAGCGCCTGGGCGAACAGACGGCGCGCCTCCGCCAGCCGGGCAGCGCCCGGCGGCCGCCCATCGAGCCGGCCGATCTCGCCGGCAAGCGAGGCTTCGTCCGTCGTCGCCCACTTCGATAGCCGGTTGAAGACGCGCGTGGACATCTCGGCCGCAGCTGCCTTGGTATAGGTCAGGCAGAGGATGCGCGCGGGCTCGGCGCCCGAAAGCAGCAGCCGCACCACGCGCTCGGTCAGAACATGGGTCTTGCCCGAGCCGGCATTGGCCGAGACGAACACCGACAGCCTCGGATCGGAGGCCGTGCCCTGCGCCTGCCGCGTCGCGGCGGAAATCGACAGGCTCATTCGCCCTCTCCGCCGCGCTCGTCGCCCACCGACCATTCGCGCGCCCGCGCCAGATGATCGTAGTCGCCGGAGAAGTCGCCGGCGAGGAACGGCCGTGTCCGCGAGACGTAGGGCCGCTTGGGATCGCGATAGGCGGCGGCGAGCCCTCGCAGCTTCTCCAGCGCTGCCTCGCTCAGATCGTCGGCGGTGGTGACCTCGCCGGTCTTCTTGTCCTGATGCGACAGGCGCTCCTCGTAGAAGTCACGCTCGCGTAGCCGCACATAGAGAAGATCGGCGACCGAGGCCGGGGCCTCGTTCAGCCCGTCGAACTGGCCGAGTTTCGCCATGGCGCCTTCCAGCGGCAGCTGCGGGGCGAGCAGGGTGCGCGCCTGCTTCACCGACGGGCTGGTGCCGGTCTTGTAGTCGATGATCTCGACGCCGCCGCCGGTCGTCACATCGATGCGGTCGGCAAAGCCGGTGAGCGTCAGGCCGACGTCAGGCAACTCCATCTTGCCGCGGCATTCCGGGTGGCGGGCGGCGATGTTCGGGTCGCGGCTGCGTTCCCATTCGACGAAGCGGCGCGCCAGCGTTTCCATGCGTGGCCACCACACGGCTTCGATTTCCGGCGGCAGATCCTCGGTCAGAAACTCTTCGCGCGCGATCGCCAGCAGGCGGGCCTCGGCTTCGGCGTCGGCGGGCTCCAGCGGCGCTTCGGCAAAGCGGGCGAGGACGCGGTGGTACAGGCTGCCGCGATCGGCCGCGCCGGGGTCGCGCAGCAGCGGCGGCAAGGCCTCGAGCCTCATGATCCGGCGCGCGTGAACCGCATAGGGATCGCGCACCAGGGTCTCCACCTCGGTCACCGAAAGCTGGCTCGGGCGACGTGCCAGCGGCGGGCGCGGGGCGGGGGGCTCGATGCGCGGCTCGTCGGGGCGACTGTCCAAGTCGCGGGCATGGGCCAGATAGACCTCGCCATCGGCCCGGAGGCGCGCGCCGCCCTCGGTGCCGGCCACCGTCAAAATGCGCTGCAGCCAGCGCGAGGCGATCGCCGGCGCGCCGCCGGCACGCATGGCGCGGCTCATCACCACGCGCTCGCTGCCGAGCGCCATGGTGAAATCGTGGGCGGCGAGACCGATCCGCCGCTCCGGCGGGTCGAGCAGCAGATCGGCCCGCATCACGCGCGACAGGAAGGCGTCGTTGCGCGCGGCCGCGGGCCATGTGCCCTCGTTGAGGCCGCCGAGTACCACCGTGTCGACCCGCTGCAGCCGCGCCTCCAGCGCGCCCCAGACGAAGACGCGGGCCGACAGACCGCCACGCGGGCGCACCGTCCTGCCACTCATCAGCGCGGCGAGCACGTCCGGCAGCTCCGCCGGCTCGAAGGCGAAGCCGGTCGAAGGGGCGCGCACCAGATCGGAGAGGAAGGAGGCGAGGCCGCTGCCGGCTTCTTCGGCATAAAGATTGGAGGCGTCGCCGTCCGGGTCGCGGCACAGGGCTTCCAGCGCCCGACATGCAGCGGTGGCGAACGCGGCAATCTCGTCTGGGGCATGGGCGCGCAGCTCGGTCAGCGGCGCCAGGGCCTCCTCCAGGCGTTCGGCGACGAGCGCGGCCAGATCGCGGTCCTCGTCGGCGATCAGTTCCACTGGCCGCGGCATTCGCTCTTCGCCGGCCTCGTTCGCGGCCCGGCGCTTCTTGTAGAGCTTGGCCAGGCCGACCACGTCTGCGACACCCGAGCCACCGCGCAGCGCCATCATCTCCAGGGTTCGCGCGGCCCGGCGCGCCGCGTCCGCCGTCAGGCCGAAGCGGGCGAGCGGGTGCTTGATCAGCGCCAGCAGCGGCACCGGGTCGCCGGGCCGCAGCGCCACTTCGGCGGCGAGCCGGAGCAGGGTGCCGGGCGGCGTCGCGGCGAGCGGCCGCCCGGCCGAGTCGTTGGCCGCGATGCCGAAGCGGGCGAGTTCCGCCACGACGCGCCGCGCCAGGTTGCGGTCAGGGGTCACCAGCGCGGCCGTCGCATCGGGTGTGATCAGCGCCGCGCGCATCGCGCAGGCGACGGCAAGCGCCTCTTCGCGCTCGTCGGCCGCCTCGATCAGGGCGAGCCCGTCGAGGGCGGCGGGGTCGAAACTCCTGGTTTCGGCCCAGACATGCGTGGTCTCGGCAGGCCGCAGAGCATTGGAGACGAAGCGCTCGCGCTCGCGCCGGCCGTCTGTCAAATCGTGCGAAAGCGGCTCGACCATGTCGCGCGTCACGCCGATCCCGGCGAGAATGCGCTTCAATCCGTACTGCGGATGGCCCGGCGCCGCGATGGAGCGGGCGACATCGATCGCGGCGAAACTTGCCTCGTCGAGATCGCGATCGAGCCCGGGCAGCACCACGGCGCCTTGCGGCAGGTTGGCGACCGCACGGAGAAAGGCGATGGTGGCCGGCGCCGTCGCGGTCGTCCCGGCGACGATCGTCGGGCCTGCCGAGCCTTCTTCCGACAGTCGTTCGGCTTCTCGGTGCAGCCAGAGGTTCCGCTGCCGGGCCGGGTCGATCAGGCCGCGCTCGGCCAGAACGGACGGCCAATGCTCGGTGAGGATCTTGAGAAAGGTCAGGGTGAGCTGCCACCAATGCGCCAGGCGATCCGGCGCTAATTCGGCAAACCCGGCCATGTCGGCGGCCTGGTCCTCCACCTGGTCGAGCAGGCTGGCAAGGTCGCCCGCCAGCCAGAGCGCATCGGCCGAGGAGGCCGGCAGGTGCACGTCATCGCCCGCCAGCATCCGCAGCGTCTCGGTCGAGATCTGTTCCTTCCAGAGGCGCACGAGGCGGGCGATCAGCAATCGCCGTTCGAGGGGATCCATGGTCGCGGTGAGATCGCCTATCCCGTCCGAGGGCTCGAACAGGGCGCTGTCGTCGATTTCGCCCAAGGGCCGGATGGCGGGCAGGATCGCGGCCTCGCCGCCGAGCGCTGCGGCGAATTCCGCCGCCAGGGCGCGCGCCGCACGACGCGTCGGCACATAGATGCTGACGTCGGCCAGCGCCAGGGGATCGTCCGTATGGCGGAACCCCTTAACGATGCGGCCCGCCAGTACGGCCTCGGCCAGCGTCTTGAGGAACGGGACTCCGGGGGGAATCGAAATGACCGATGGGCGCATAGGACGAATCTACCGCGCCGGGCGGGCGAGCACACCCGTCCGGCGCGAAAACACACAGGCTTTCCGAGCGCTCGGTCGTGATCGCTCGACGGCCCGATCAGCGTTCGAAATAGCTCGGCCGGTCGAGATCGGCGATCAGTCCCGGCTGCGTCGGCTGCCAACCCAGTTGCTGGCGCGTCCACTCGCTGGAGGCGGGAATGTTCATGGACGCGAAATGGGTGAACCAGCCAAAATGCTCGCCCGCCTCTTCGGGCGTCTTGCTGACCACCGGCAGGTTCAGCCGGCGCCCGATGACTTCGGCGATGTCGCGAAACGGCAGACCTTCCTCGGCGACGGCATGGTAGCGGGTGCCGGGCGTCCCCTTTTCGAGCGCGAGCCGGAAAAGCGGAGCCGCGTCGAGCCGATGCACGGCCGGCCAGAGGTTCTGGCCGTCGCCGATATAGGCCGAGGCGCCCTTCTGGCGCGCGATGTTGATCAGGAGCGGCACGAAGCCGTGGTCGCCGTCGCCGTGGACGGAGGGCGCCAGCCGGATCAGTGCGGTGCGGACGCCCTGCTCGGCAACCCGGTCGGTGGCTTCCTCCGATACGCGTGGATTAGGGGTATTGGGATCGCGCCGGACGTCCTCCGTGAGAAGGCCGTTGCCTCTCAGGACGCCGATCCCGGACGTGACGATCAGCGGCCGGCCGGAGCCCGCCAAGGCCGAGCCAAGAGCCTGGATGGCGCGCTCGTCCAGAGCGCAATTCTCCACGAACTTCGAGAAATCGTGGTTGAAGGCGGTATGGATGACACCGTCGGCATCGGCGGCGCCGCTACGCAGGCTCTCCAGGTCTTCGAGATCGCCCCGATGGACCTCGGCGCCCGTGGCCTTGAGCGCTTCGGCGGAGGCGTTGGAACGGGCGAGCCCGAGCACCTGATGGCCGGACGCAATGAGATCCTGGATGACGGCAGAGCCGACAAAGCCCGAGGCGCCGGTGACAAAAATGCGCATGGCACTTCTCCTCGTGTGATGATGGTTGGCGGGGCCGCCGGTGCGGCCGCTCGTGACGTCGATTTATGACGCCTTCCGGATACGAACCATGTTCGAAAATCCGTAGTTTTTTGGCGATCGTCCAATCGGCGGTGGTGTCGATCAATGGCTGTTGGGGCCGTTGAGGAGGGCGAAGGCCTCTTCGTAGGTGCCGGTCCTCTCGGCATGGCGCAGCGCCTTGACCCGCTCAACGAGAATCTCGCCCTGCGGCGTGCTTTTCGTCTCGAGGATCTGCATGACCTCGGCGATATAGCCGGCCAGCGGCATGGCATGAGGATCGCTCGCCTGGCCGGGTCCGAGCAATTCGGTCTGCACATAGGGCGGCGCGAGTTCGAGAACCTCGATGGCGGTTCCCGCAAGCTGCATCCTCAGCGACTGCAGCCAGGAATGCAGGAAGGCCTTGCTGGCGCAATAGGTCGGATAGCCGGTCTGCGGAACGAAGGCGAGACCGGACGAGGTCGTGACGATGGTCGCGCTCGGCTGCCGTTTGAGAATCGGCAAAAGGCTTGCGGTCAGATGCAGGACGCCCAGAATGTTGGTCTGGACGATCGCGCGCGGCACCGCGAGATCGGTATCGTCGCCTGCGATGTCTTCGGCCCGGGAAATTCCGGCATTGTTGATCAGCACATTGAGGTCCGGAACCTCCTCACGAATGCGAGTGGCGAAGGCGTCGATGCAGGACGGTTCGGTGACATCGAGTGCGATCCCGCGCATACCGGGACGGGCCGCGATGATGTCGTCGAGAAGATTCTGACGCCGGCCGGCGATGACGACCCGATTGCCGAGATCGTGGAAGGCTTCGGCCAGCGCGCGTCCGATGCCGCTGGTGCCGCCGGTGATGAGAATTGTGTTGCCGGTGAGGTGCATGGGAAGGCCCTGAAGCTGAGATCGGAGCCTAGGTAGTCGCTTGTCGGGATACGATCCATGCTATAGCGTCCATGAATTCTTCGCGATCGTCCGGACTGGGGTGATGGATCCGCTTTCAGATCTTTTGTCGCTGCTCAAACCGCAAAACTACATGTCGGCCGGCTTCGACGCCGGCGGCGATTGGGCAATCCAATTTTCCGACCAGCAGAACAGCATCAAGACCGGCGCCGTGATCGCGGGCTCCTGCTGGCTCGCGGTCGAGGGCGTGGCCGAACCGGTGCGGCTGGAGGAGGGCGATTGCTTCGTGCTGCCGCTCGGCCGGCCGTTCCGTCTGGCGACCGATCTGGCGCTGCCCGCGACTGCAGCCTCGAACGTCTTTTCCGTCGCGCGCCAGGGCGGCATCGTCACGTACAATGGCGGCGGCGACTGCTTCCTGGTCTCCAATCGTTTTGCGCTCGCCGGTGATCCGGCCGGCCGGCTGCTCGAGATGCTGCCGCCGATCGTTCATATCCGCCGCGGCACCCATCAGTCCTCGCTCCGCTGGTCGATGGAGCGGATGATGCAGGAACTGCGTGCGGTCCAGCCCGGTGGTTTCCTCATCCTTCAGCATCTGGCCCATACGATGCTGATCGAGGTTCTGAGACTGCATTTGGCGGATGAGCCGACCGGCAACGGCTTGCTGGCCGCGCTCGCGGACCGGCAGATGAACGCGGCGATCAGTGCGATGCACGGCGATCCGGCGCATCACTGGACGCTTCAGGAACTGGCGGCGCAGATCGGCAAGTCGCGCTCGGCCTTCGCCCAGCGCTTCAAGCAGACCGTCGGAATGGCGCCAATGGAATATCTGACCCAGTGGCGGATGCTTCTGGCCGGCGACCGGCTGGCGGGCGCGCGCGAACCGGTCTCGTCGATCGCCTTGTCGCTCGGCTATGAATCCGAGAGCGCCTTCTCGACCGCCTTCAAGCGCGTCATGGGCCAGCCGCCCCGGCAATATGCGCGTGGCCGGAGCGCCAGGCCGAGGCCTGAGCCCGGCGACCGAACCCAGCCTAGCCGGGTGCTCTCCGCCGCCGAATGAGCGGCGGCCGGTCGGCGCCTCTTCAGGCGGTGCTGGCGACGAGGCGGGCCTCGGCCCGTTCCACCGCCTCGGGTGTGCCGACGGTCATCCACAGCCCATCGAGGCGGGCGCCGAACAGTCGACCCGTCTGGATCGCCTGGTTGAACACGCGATTCAGCGAAAACGGCACCGGCTCCATGTCGGCGAAGACCTCCGGCTTGATGATCGCCGCTCCGGCATAGATGAACGGCGACATGTCGCGCTCCGGCACCCGCGCCAGCCGTCCTTCGACATCCATGGCAAAGTCGCCGCGCCCTTCGTAGCCGGTGGCCTGCGCCATGTCGGCAATGAGCAGCAGGATGTCCATGCGCTCGGGATTCCAAAGATCGGTCATCAGATCGAGATTGTCGCGATAGCCGTCCACCCAGAAGGTATCCCCGTTGAGCACGAAGAACGGGTCGCTGCCCAGTTCGGGCAGGGCCTTGACGACGGCGCCGCCGGTGTCGAGCAGGCGCTTGCGCTCGTCCGACACGACGACCTCCAGATCCTTGCGCTTCCTGAGATGCGCCTGCATCAGGTCGGCCAGATAGTGGACATTGACCACGACCTTGCCGATCCGGTTGCGCGCCAAGGTGTCGAGACCGTAGTCGATGAGCGCCTTGCCGCGCACCTCGACCAGGGGTTTCGGGATGGTGGAGGTGATCGGCCGCATCCGCTTGCCCAGCCCCGCCGCCAGGATCATCGCCGCCGAAGGCCGAAATTTATCGTGCTGCTCGTCCGTCATCTGGTCGATCCGTGAGGTGCTGGCGCATTGTCGGTCGTGGGAAGAGCTGTCGCCATACACCCCTGGAACACGGTTGAAAACGGTGCGGCTCGCCTTGCCGCTCGCGGTTCACGATTTCTTGGCGTGCGGGTTAACGCCCAATGCATCGCAAAGGCGAACGATCATGGGCGATACGCCTGAGACGAGTGCTCGGCGGCCATTGCCGTCGGTCGCCTCCAGCAGGATCGTCAGCGAGGCGATCGTCTCGATTCCCGCCCTTTCCGGCCATTCGCAGAGGACGACGCCATCCTCGGCCGCCTCTTCGAAGCCGAGTTCGGCCAGTTCCGACGGATCGCCGAGCCGGTAGAGGTCGAAATGCCAGACGGGAGGCTCGGTGTCGTAGGACTGGACCAGCGTATAGGTGGGCGAAGGCACTTCGAGATCCGAATCGGCGGCCAGAGCCCGGATCAGCGCGCGCGCCAGCGTCGACTTGCCGGCGCCCAGATCGCCGCGCAGGGCGATCACCTCACCGGCCGCGACGATCCCCGCCAGAATGCGGCCCAGATTCTGGGTCGCCGATTCGTCGGCCAATGGGATGAAAAGGTGATCGCCGTCGAAGGCGGCGTGCAGTTCGCGGTAAGGCGCATCATGCCCGGACGGCAGGATCACTCAGCCGCCTCCCGCCGCGCCTCTCCGGTCGGAAAACAACAGGTCACCGTGGTGCCCCCCGAGCCGGCCGAGATATCGACCGTGCCCTTGTGGAGATCGACGAAGCTCTTGACCACCGACAGGCCGAGGCCGGCCCCGGACTGGCGGCCTCCGGAGGGATCGGCCTCGAAGCGGTCGAACACCTTGGCGATCAGGTCGGGCGGGATGCCGGGTCCTTCGTCGGAGACCGAGAAGCATACCGTCTTGTCAGCCTGCCATCCCCTCAGCGCGACGGTCGAGCCCGAGGGCGCGAAATTGGCCGCGTTCGACAGCAGGTTGAAGAGGATCTGCGTGACCCGGTGGCCGTCGGCCAGGAAGGTGTCGCCGGCGGCCGCGATGTCGATGTCCAGGACGATGTCGTTCTCGCGCAACCTTTCGCGGACGGCTTCGGCGGCATGCTCGACCGTCTTGGCGATGTCGACCTCGGAGAGTTCCAGCTCCATGATCCCGGCATCGATGGTCGCCAGGTCGAGAATGTCGTTGACGATGGTGAGCAGCGTCGAGGTGGAGGTGGAGATGTAGTCCAGATATTCGCTCTGACGCTCGTTGAGCGGGCCGATGTCGCTGGAGCGCAGCAACGCCGAAAAGCCGATGATGTTGGTCAGGGGCGAACGCAGTTCGTAGTTCACGTGCTGCACGAAGTCGTTCTTGATCTTGTAGGCCTGCTCCAGCGCCTCGTTCTTTTCGCGCAGCATCCGCTCGGCATGGCGGGCGACGGAGATGTCGACGAAGGTCAGCATCGTCTGGCCGTTGGGCAGGGGCACGATCGAATAGGTCTTCACGGTGCCGTCGGCGAGTTCCGCCTCGCCGGTCTCCGGCTCCCGCGGCCCGTCGTCGAAGGCCGTGACGGCGCGCACGAAATCGTCCCAGCCGACGTTGGCGCCACCGTTCTGCCGGGGCACGATCGACACCGAGGTCTGCTCGGCGATTGCCCGGATATGCGGCTTGGCCTTCAGAAATTCCTCGCCCAGCCCCCAGGTCTCGGCGAACACGGGATTGGACAGGCGCAGCCGCCCGTCCTGGCCGAACACGGCGACCGCCTCGTTCAGATAGTCCAGTGTCTCGCCCTGCAGACGAACCAGCGAATTGAGCCGGCTCTCCAGTTCCAGCATCTGGGTCAGGTCTTCGAAGAGCCAAGTCGTGCCGCCCTGCGGCTGCGGGTTGGAGACCACCCGCAGCGTGCGCCCGTCGACCAGATGCCAGATCGCCTCGGTCGGCTCGGTCGCCCGGTAGGCCTCCAGGGTTTCCTCCTTCAACACCCGCAGCGGGCGATCCTCGGGCAGAATGCCGCGCGAGCGAAGCTGATCAAGCAGGGTGATGTGGTCGGGGGTGTCTTCGAGCTCGGTGGCCGACAGGCTGAACAGCCTCTGGAAGGCGGCGTTGTAATAGCTGAGCTGGGTCTTCTCGTCGAAGGAGACAACGGCGGTGGTCAGACGGTCGAGCATGGCCGAGTGGCTTTCGACGATCTGCCGCAGTTCGGCGCGCACCAGTTCGGCTTCCGAGATATCGACCGCGATCCCGGCGGAACCGACCGGACCGGAAGTCTCGACGACACGGAAGTTGCGGCGATCGGCGGCGACGACGGCGGTCAACTCGCCGCGGAAGGCGTTCGACGCGCGACGCTTGGCGGTGATGCTCGCACGGTCGGAGGCGTTGAAGAACTCCACCTGCCGATCCACCGTATCGGCCACCGAGGCGGCATCCACGGCGGCCGCATAGGCCGCATTGACCCAGACGATTCGATCCTCGGCGTCGCGCAGCCAGATCGGCATCGGCAGGTCGTCGGCCAGGGCCTGAAGCGTTTCGACGGTGGCGACGACCCGGGTGTTTTCGGCGCGCAGCCCCACCAGTTCCTCGCGCATGCCCTTGACGGCCGAGAACCGGACGATGGCCATGCCGCCGATGGTCTTGCCGGCGACGTCGATCACCGAGCCGTCGATCGGGATCTCCTGGTGAAACGATTCCGCCGTCGCCTTGAGCCGATCGATCAGGCCTGCGAGCGAGATCACATCGTCTTTCGGCAGCCACTGGTCGAAGGACAGGAAGCGGCCCGTCTCGACCGGCGAACCGGTTTCCGGCGGCAGCCTGCCGAAAGACTGCGGCGAATCCGAACCGTTGAAGAGGATGACGCGCTGGTCGTCGGCGGCCAGGATCGCGGTGCAGGCTTCTGCGTCCGACTGGCTCTCCGCCAGAGCTGTGCGCAGGGTGTCATTCTCGGCGCTGATGGTCGCCCGTTGCCGGATCAGCCACACCGCAGCCAGCATCACCGCGCCGATGGTCAGCGCGTAGAGGGCGAGAAAGACGATGTCTTCGGGGGACAGCGTACCGGCGCGACCGAGATCGAGCGCCTGCGCGTGGGCGCCTTGGGCAAACAGACACACAGCGGCGGCGATCCACCACCCCCTGCGTACTGATTCGATCAATTCCGTTCGTCGGTTGCAGGTTGGGTCTCTATTCCAAACCGCCTGCCATCTCAGCCGCTCGCGCCCCCTTTGCGCAAGCGGAAGTCTCGATCCATTCCGCACAGTGCCCTCGTCCTCTCAGCCGCATCTCGAGAGTGAACTCCTGTCCCCTCCGCGCCGTCGGCCCACCCGCCGGCGACACGATTAACGAACTGTAAACCTTGGCGGGATTCACGCAAAGCGCAAGAATGTAACGGTCGTCAAAAAAGGCGAGGCCGCCGGTCGACTTGCAACCTGGCGGCCCCGAATGGTCGGCTTTGAGGGCTGGTTTCGGCCAGCCGCGATCGAGCGCGTCGATCAGTAGCGATAATGTTCCGGCTTGTAGGGACCCTGGGGCGTCACGCCGATATAGGCCGCCTGCTCCTCGGAGAGTTCGGAGAGCTTGGCGCCGAGCTTGCCGAGATGCAGGCGCGCCACCTTCTCGTCGAGGTGTTTCGGCAGAACGTAGACTTGGTTGTCGTAGCGCTCGCTCTTGGTGAAGAGCTCGATCTGGGCCAGCGTCTGGTTGGTGAAGGACGCCGACATGACGAAGCTCGGATGCCCGGTGGCGTTGCCGAGGTTGAGCAGGCGACCCTCCGACAGGAGGATCATGCGGTTGCCGCCCGGGAACTCGATCAGGTCGACCTGCGGCTTGACGTTTGTCCACTTGAGATTCTTCAGCGCGCTGACCTGAATCTCGTTGTCGAAATGGCCGATATTGCCGACGATGGCCATGTCCTTCATCTCGCGCATGTGCTCGAGACGGATGACATCCTTGTTGCCGGTGGTGGTGATGAAGATGTCGGCGGTGGAGACGACGTCGTCGAGACCCACGACCTCGAAGCCGTCCATGGCCGCCTGCAGCGCGCAGATCGGGTCGATCTCGGTCACCTTGACCCGAGCGCCGGCACCGCGCAGCGAGGCGGCCGAGCCCTTGCCGACGTCGCCATAGCCGCAGACCACGGCGACCTTGCCGGCCATCATCACGTCGGTCGCCCGGCGGATGCCGTCGACCAGCGACTCCTTGCAGCCGTACTTGTTGTCGAACTTCGACTTGGTGACGCTGTCGTTGACGTTGATCGCCGGGAAGGGGAGGAGCCCCTTCTTCTGCAACTGGTAGAGGCGATTGACGCCGGTCGTCGTCTCTTCGGTCACGCCCTTGATCGCATCGCGCTGGCGCGAGAAGAAGCCCGGCGTCTCGGCCATGCGCTTCTTGATCTGGGCGAACAGAACCTCTTCCTCCTCGCTGCCGGGGCTGGACAGTACGTCCTCGCCGGCCTCGGCGCGGGCGCCGAGCAGGATGTACATCGTGGCATCGCCGCCATCGTCGAGGATCATGTTCGACGGGTTGCCGTCCGGCCACTGGAAGATCTGGTCGGTGTAGGTCCAGTATTCCTCCAGCGTCTCGCCCTTCACCGCGAAGACCGGGGTGCCGCCCGCCGCGATCGCCGCGGCGGCGTGATCCTGGGTCGAGAAGATGTTGCACGAGGCCCAGCGGACGTCGGCGCCGAGCGCCTTGAGGGTCTCGATCAAGACGGCCGTCTGGATCGTCATGTGCAGCGAGCCGGAGATTCGCGCGCCCTTGAGCGGCTGGTCGGCGCCGAATTCCTCGCGGCAGGCCATCAGGCCGGGCATCTCGGTTTCCGCGATATCGAGTTCCTTGCGGCCCCAATCCGCGAGCGCAATATCCTTGACGACGTAATCGACCATGTCTCTCACTTCGGCTTCGTGTCTGAAAAAGGACGTGAGGGAACAACTCCCCCACCGTGGCCTCAGGCTCTAGCAGCCCGAGCATGCCACGACAAGTCATATAAAGATATTTTTATATGCTGATCTCTTGAGTCGGTGAACGAGATATTGCGGCGCCGACAGTTTCATCGTCTCCGTCCTCGCTGGCGGCAGAGGCCGGGTAGCGTTCCTATGAGGCGGCGTTCGGCCACTCGTAGAACCGAACGGGACGTCCATTGCTCGGATGGCGTCCTTCGCCGGCCGGCCGAAGCCCCTCGCGCGCATAAAAGCGTTGCGCAGCCTCGTTGAAGGCCGGCGTGCGAAGCCTGAAGCCGTCGACCATTCGACGCTTTGCGAAATCCAACAAGGCGCGCCCGATTCCGCGCCCATGCTCGCTCGGCAGGACGAACAGCTGGTCCAGCCGGCGTTCGCGTGGCTTCAAGGCCAACATGCCGACGATCCGGACGCCGTCGCAGGCGGCAAATAGCTCCCACCCCTCGGCCAGTTCCTTCTCCAGCCGAGCGCGGAAGTCATCGAGCCCCGGCGTTGGGCCGGGCAAGCCATCCATTCGGGACGCGCCGGCGTGCCAGACATTGGCGATCGCATCGTAGTCGCCTTTGTCCGCTTCCCGAATTGCCAAGTTCAACGGCATGGTTTCGTTCCGCAATGGGATCCTTGGCTGCGATGGAGCGCATGCGGTCTCCGATGGGCGGCTTGCCGCTCAATGAGCCGTCGTTCAGCACCCTTCGCCGAAGCAGTCCGCCACCAGCGCCGCGATGGCCTCGATCGCGGCTTCCGCCTCCGGGCCGCAGGCGGTGACGTCGATCGTCGTGCCCTGGCTCGCGGCGAGCATCATCAAACCCATGATCGACTGGCCGCCCACCGACACGCCGTCGCGCGTGATGGTGAGTTCGGCGTCGAAGCCTTCGGCCACCTGCACGAAGCGGGCCGAGGCGCGGGCGTGCAGGCCGCGCTTGTTGACGATGGTCAGGGTCCGGCAGTATTCAGCAACCCCATCGGCTGCCGACGATCGGGCGGGGTCGGTGGTCTCTTCGCTCGGCTCGATCGCGCTCATTTCCCGCTCAGGATCTGGCTTGCCACGTTGATGTATTTGCGGCCGGCCTCTTGCGCGTCGCGAAGCGCCTCGGCCAGCGGACGATCCTGGCGCACGCTGGCCAGCTTGATCAGCATCGGCAGGTTGACGCCGGCGAGCACGTCGATGCGCTGACCGTCCATTACCGAGATGGCCAAGTTGGACGGTGTGCCGCCGAACATGTCCGTCAGGATGATGACGCCATCGCCACGATCCGCCCGGCCGACCGCCTCGACGATGTCCGTGCGGCGGCGCTCCATGTCGTCTTCGGGGCCGATGGAGATCGTCTCGAAGGCCTCCTGCGGCCCGACGACGTGTTCCACCGCGTTGCGGAACTCGTGGGCGAGCTGACCATGGGTGACCAGCACCAGTCCGATCATGCAGAAAATGCTCCGATTTCAGGTCCTGCGCCGGCGGCTCGCCTGTCCGGCCCAGGGGTCGCTCCCTCTATCATCGTCTTGCAAATACCAAAACGATTGAAATGGTCTTCGGCTGCCATGGCAGCGAAAGTCTCAGGCGTCATCTTCGCACTCCGGCCAGAATGCGCAAGTCATTTCGTGGGTATCGGCGATCGTTCACCCAGCGTCGCTCCAGCTTGGATCGGCCGCGAGCACCGTCAGAACCACATCCGCCGCGAAGCTCGCCTGGCGGGCCGGAAGCGTGATGCGGGGCAGCCGCACTCCGGCGATCTCGGCCCGCGGCGCGTCCGGCAGGCGCTCGATCTCCCCCAACGGCAAGAGATCGACGACCAGGCTCAGCAACCCATGGTCAATCGTCGGCTGACGCAGGATACCAACGCCGGAGACTTCGATCAGTCCCTTGATCGAAACCGGGCAAGTGGCCTCCAGCCCCAGCGGCGTCACTCGAACCCGCACCTGATCATCGGCGATCAGCCCGCAACGCAGCCCCAGGGCCTCGGCCCGGCGCAGGATCGTCAAGACGAGGGACGACTTGCCGCTGCGCGCCGCGCCGCGAATGAGGACGCCCTCTTTCGCCACCACGAGGGCACAGGCATGGATATTGAACGGCGCGGCATCGGGCGCGGTCATTCGGCGCTCAGCGTCACGATGAAGCGGGCGCCGCCGATGCCGTCCGGTGCGTCCGGATCGATGATGTTCTCGGCTTTCAGGGTGCCGCCATGCGCCTCGACGATCTGCCGGCTGATCGACAGGCCGAGGCCCGAATTCTGGCCGAAGGCTTCGCCGGCGGGCCGGTCGGTATAGAAGCGCTCGAAGATCCGGTCGATGTCCTCCGCCCGGATGCCGGGCCCGTTGTCTTCCACGGTCGCCACGATCCGGCTGCCGCGCCGGCGCAGCGAAACGCGGATATGGCCGTCGTCGGGCGGCACGAAGGAGCGGGCGTTTTCGATCAGGTTGGTGAAGACTTGGCCGAGACGCAAATCGTGACCGACGACCGAATAGGTCTTCGGCCCGGCAGGCTGCGGCGTCATGGAAAGGTCGATCGAAAGCTGCCGATCGGGCGTGCCATGGCTGCGCGCGGCGTGGACGAGGGAATCGAGCAGCGGCGCGAGGTCGACCTTGTCGGCCCGCTCGCGCGCCAGCTCGGCGTCCAGGCGCGAGGCGTCGGAGATATCTGAAATCAGCCGGTCGAGGCGGCGCACGTCATGCTGGATGATCTCCATCAGACGCTGCCGGGAGGTTTCGGTCTTGGCGACGGGCAGCGTCTCGACGGCGCTGCGCAGCGAGGTCAGCGGATTTTTCAACTCGTGGCTGACGTCGGCGGCGAAGCTCTCGATGGCGTCCATACGGGCGTAGAGCGAGTTGGTCATGTCGCGCAGCGCGCTGGCGAGGTCGCCGACCTCGTCCGTGCGATCGCCGAAATCGGGGATCTCTTCGCGCCCGCGGGTGCCGCGCCGCACCCGCACGGCTGCGGCGGAGAGGCGGCGCAACGGCGTGGTGATGGTCGAGGCCAGCAGGATCGACAGGGTGATCATGACGCCCGCCGCGACCGAGAAGGTGCGCACGATCGCCATGCGCTCGGCCTGGACGATCTTGTCGATGTCGCCGCCTTGCGTCGACAGCATGAGGACGCCGAGCACCGCGCGGAAGCGCTGGATCGGCACCGCCACCGAGACGATCAATTCGCCCGTTTCGGTGGACCGCACGACGGTCGCCGGACCGCCGGTGAGCGCGTTCATCACTTCCGGATAGGCGGTGCCCGAGCCGCCGGGAACCTCCTTGTAGATCGGCAGGCTGTTATGCTGGAACAGCCTGCGCACCCATTCCATCGCCTTTTCCAGATAGCCCGCCTCTTCGGTCTCGATCGGCGGCAGGTCGTAGCGCAGGATCTGGCCGCCCGTGTAGAGATGGCGGGAATCGAGGATCAGGTTGGCGTCGCGGTCATAGAGCCGGGCGCGGGTACGCGTCGGCGAGATCAATCGACGCAGCAGCGGCGCCACGCGCTCCGGATTGATCGGAAAATCCAAACTGTCGGACATCGACGAGCCGGGCTCCAGCGTATCGCCGGCCTGCAGCTCAAGGAGCTTCTCCGGATCGAGCGTGATCGAATTGGTCTCGACGGTGGCCGAAGAGGCGATGGCACCGGCAATGATCTCGCCCTGGGTGAGCAGGCTTTCCACCCGCGCATCGATCAGACCGGCGCGAAACTGGTTGAGATAGAGAATGCCGGAGACGAGGACGATCAGCGCGACCAGGTTGAGAAAGACGATGCGCCGGGTGAGCGAGGAGAAGATCGTGTGGCCGAGCGCCCAATGCATCCGGATCAGCCAGCGGCGCGCCAACGGCACTCGCCGCAGCCGCTTGCGGACCGCCGCATCGCGCCGCTGACGAAGCGGCGCCCGTTCAGAGGAATCCGTGTGGGCGTCCGCCACCATGGCCGGGTGCGTCTCAGGTTTCGCGGAAGCGATAGCCGACGCCGTACAAGGTCTCGATCATGTCGAACTCCTCGTCGATGGCCTTGAACTTCTTGCGCAAGCGCTTGATGTGGCTGTCGATGGTGCGGTCGTCGACATAGACCTGCTCGTCGTAGGCCGCGTCCATCAGCGCATCCCGGCTCTTGACCACGCCGGGCCGCTGGGCCAGCGAGTGCAGGATCAGGAACTCGGTCACCGTCAGGGTGACCGGCTGGCCCGCCCAGGTGCAGGTGTGGCGCTCCTGATCCATCACCAACTGGCCGCGCTCCAGCGAGGCATCGGGCGAGGCCGTGGTCTTGGCAATTTCGCGCGCCGCACCGCGCCGGAGAATGGCGCGCACCCGCTCGACCAGCAGGCGCTGCGAGAACGGTTTCTTGATGTAGTCGTCCGCGCCCATCTTGAGACCGAAGAGTTCGTCGATCTCCTCGTCCTTGGAGGTCAGGAAGATCACCGGCAGATCGGACTTCTGGCGCAGACGACGCAGCAGTTCCATGCCGTCCATGCGCGGCATCTTGATGTCGAGAATGGCCAGATGGGGGGGGCGCGCCTGCAGCCCTTCCAGGGCCGAGGCGCCGTCGGTGTAGGTCTCGACGCGGTAGCCCTCGTTTTCCAGCGCTATCGACACGGAGGCCAGGATGTTTCTGTCGTCGTCCACGAGCGCGATGGTTGGCATCCTGTCATTCTCCCTTGGCGCTGCGAACGCGATGGTGGGCTAGGGTGACTGCGCTGCCATGCCTCGTTCGGTGCGGCCGCTGGTCTCTCTTACCCGATTTGCTGGCTGTGCGACATCGTCGCATCAACGCCTCTTGCAGCGCGAAGTCCCTTTCTGCGTGGTGGCGCCGGCGCGTCTGTCCGCCGCCCGTGCGCAAGAGATGGTTCGTGGCGTGCGCCGAGGCAAGTCCGGGAGCCTTTCGGCCACCCCGGCTTTCGCCTTGTCCGGCGGTCTTGATCTCCGTCATAGCGATCGGAACCCTTTTGTCGATATCCGTCAGAGCCAAAAGGGCAGTCAGGGCGCCGAGGGTGCTTCGGGACGCCCTGCGGCCGGATAGGCGCTGCGGCACCCGGTCGCTGGTATGGACGAAAATCGCCAAAGTCGTGTCGCCGGTTGAGAAAAACGTTGCCACCGAAGCATATTGCAAAGGCGGCCTTAATTTGACCGAAGCGGCAAGATTAACGGCCTGCGACAGAATAGCAGATTTTCGGAAACTAGATAAATCGATTAGAGATTGGGGTGAGATAGATAAATCGATTAATAACCTAGTATGAGCGCGCATCAATCCAAAACCGTGTTGCCCGGTTGACGGTATCTCTGTATCGAGGAGCATTCCCAGGGCAAGCACCGAATGAGGGCAGGAGAACAAAGCGTTATGGATGAGATCGGCTACAGAAATCCAGCGCAGGGAATCGAGACCACGGGGTTGCGAAATCTTGCATCGGTTCGCTGGAATCTTAAAGAAGCTATTCTGAACGAAACCGCGATCCGGCGCGGCGAAGGCCAGTTCACGGACCAGGGCGCGCTCAGCGTCACGACCGGCCAGCACACGGGACGCTCGCCCAAGGACAAGTACGTCGTGCGGGACGCGACGACCGAGGATAACGTCTGGTGGGACAACAACCAGGCGCTGGCGCCCGAGGCGTTCGACGCGCTCTACGAAGACTTCAAGGCTTTTGCCGAGGGCAAGGACCTGTTCGTCGAGGATCTGGTCGGCGGCGCCGATCCGGCCAATGCCATCAACGTGCGTGTCGTCACCGAATATGCCTGGCATGCCCTGTTCATCCGCAACCTTCTGATCCGTCCGTCCAAGGAAGAGCTGGGCTCTTTCGTGCCGGAGATGACGATCATCGACCTGCCGTCCTTCAAAGCTGATCCGGCCAAGTACGACTGCCGCAGCGAGACGATCATCGGCTGCAACTTCGACAAGAAGATCGTGCTCATCGGCGGCACGCGCTACGGCGGCGAGATCAAGAAGTCGGTCTTCACCTTCCTCAACTACCTGCTGCCGGCCAAGGGCGTCATGCCGATGCACTGCTCGGCCAACATCAGCAAGGAAGGCGATTCGGCCGTGTTCTTCGGCCTGTCCGGGACCGGCAAGACCACGCTGTCGGCCGACCCCAATCGCATCCTCATCGGCGACGACGAGCACGGCTGGGGCGAAAACGGCCTCTTCAACTTCGAAGGCGGCTGCTACGCGAAGTTGATCCGTCTTTCGGCCGAGGCCGAGCCGGAGATCTATGCCGCCTCGCGGCGCTTCGGCGCCCTGCTGGAGAACGTGGTGCTCAACGAGGACCGGGTTCCCGACCTCGACGACGCTTCGCTCACCGAGAACACCCGCGTCGCCTATCCGCTGCACTTCATCCCGAATGTCAGCGAAACCAACCGCGGCGGCCATCCGAAGAACGTCATCATGCTGACGGCCGACGCCTTCGGCGTCATGCCGCCGATCGCCAAGATGACGCCGGCGCAGGCCATGTACCACTTCCTGTCCGGCTACACCGCCAAGGTCGCCGGCACGGAACGCGGGGTCACCGAGCCCGAGGCGACCTTCTCGACCTGCTTCGGCGCGCCGTTCATGCCGCGCCATCCCTCGGTCTACGGCAATCTTCTGCGTGACCTGATCGCCGGGCATGGGGCCGATTGCTGGCTGGTCAACACCGGTTGGACCGGCGGCGCGTACGGCGTCGGCAAGCGCATGCCGATCAAGGCGACCCGGGCGCTGCTCAACGCGGCGCTGGACGGCTCGCTCAACGATGCCGAGTTCCGCGTCGACCCGAACTTCGGCTTCCAGGTGCCGGTCGCGGTGCCCGGTGTCGACAGCGGCATTCTCGACCCCCGCTCGACCTGGACCGACAAGAACGCCTACGACGCGCAGGCCCAGAAGCTGGTCGGCATGTTCCGCAAGAACTTCTCCAAGTTCGAAGCGCATGTCGACAGCGACGTCATGCAGGCGGCTCCGGCCTCGGCGATGGCCGCAGAATAGACCCAGGACACCCTGGGAGGGGCGGGCTCGCGGTTTCGGCCGCGGGCCTTTTTTATTGCCCGGTGTCCTGGCCGGTTCGACGGGGGCTATCGTCGGGCAATCGGCACTCGGTGGGCCGAGTTCTATCGCACCCCATCGGGTCGCAGGGATGGCAGGTCGTTGCCGATCCGCTTAAGAGGATGGTCAAGGCCTTCGAGGGATCGTAGCGATGGATGAAGAAAAGGGACTTTCGGTTAGTCGTCGTGTGACGATTCCGGAGGCCGATCTGTCCGAGACCTTCATTCGCGCCGGCGGTCCGGGTGGCCAGAACGTCAACAAGGTGGCCACCGCCGTCCAGCTCCGCTTCGCGGCCGCAGCCTGCCTGGCTCTCTCCGACGATGTCCGCCAGCGCCTGCTGAGGCTCGCCGGCAGTCGCGCCACCAAGGATGGCGACATCCTGATCGAGGCCTCGCGGTTTCGTACCCAGGACCGCAATCGCGAGGACGCCCGCCAGCGCCTCGCAGGCCTGATCCGGGAGGCGCTGGTTCCGCCGCCGCCGCCACGCAAGAAGACGCGTCCGTCGAAGGGCGCCGTCGAGCGCCGCCTCAAGGCCAAGCGGGGACGTTCGCAGATCAAGCAAATGCGAGGTCGCATCGACGATTGATCGCGCCAGCGCGATCGAAGGCTCGTCGGACCTCTCAAATCGTCACAAGAGCGTGCGATCTCCCTCCGGACGGGTCTTGCGGCTGGCGTGTCGGCGCCGGTCTTGCCATATCGGCAGGACCGAAACGCGTCTGGCGACGCAATGGTCCAACCGATCGAGGGAGGTCAGTATGAACCGCCGCAACGTTTTGCTCTCCGGAATCGCCGTGATGGGAGCCGCTGCCGGCGGTCTCCTGTACGGCCGCCGCACCGCGGAAGGGCGCGAAGCTTCTTTTCCCGTGTCCATGTCCGACAACGAATGGCGCAAGAAATTGACGCCACAGCAGTTCGCCGTGCTTCGCGAGGAAGCGACGGAGCGTCCGTTTTCGAGCCAGTTGAATGACAACAAGAAGACCGGGACCTATTCCTGCGCCGGCTGCGACAACCCGGTCTATTCGTCCAAGACGAAGTTCGATTCCGGCACCGGCTGGCCGAGCTTCTGGAAGGCGATCGACGGCGGTGTCGGCATGAGCACCGACTACAAGCTCATCTACCCGCGCACCGAGGTGCATTGCGCCCGCTGCGGCGGCCATCTCGGCCACGTCTTCGACGATGGCCCCCAGCCGACGGGAAAGCGGCACTGCATCAACGGCGTGGCGTTGAACTTCCAGACCGAAGCCGCGTCCTGACGGCGATCTCGCCGTTCGGATCGCAGCGTTCATGTCCGCCGGATCCCACGGCCGGACCGGCCGTGGGACGCGCCGCCGGTCATCATAAAACATCCTTTACCAGGTGGCCGCATCATCGATCGGCACGCATCACGGTCTGTCCGGCCGCCATTGAAGCCGTCCAGGGCGGCCGCCATATGAAGGAACGAAGAGACGAGGGTGCCAATCGGGCCCTCGAAAAAGTCGCTTTGAAAAAGGACTTTCGTGATGAGTCGCCTAACGCCGTTCTCCAGCCCTCTGCTCCTGGGCTTCGACAGCGTGGAGAAGACCCTCGAGCGGATCGGGAAGGGCGGTGACGGCTATCCTCCGTACAACATCGAGCGTGTGCGGGCCGGTTGTGACGACACGGATGACCGAGTGGGGGATTTCCTGCGCATCACGCTCGCGGTGGCCGGCTTCCAGCCGGGCGATCTGGAGGTGACGACGGAGGAGAACCAGCTGATCATTCGCGGTCGTCAGACCGAGGAAAAGGATCGGGAATACCTGCATCGGGGCATCGCTTCCCGCCAGTTCCAGAAGTGCTTTCTGTTGGCTGACGGCATGCGCATCCTCGGGGCGAAACTCAAGAACGGCTTGCTCTTCATCGACCTGGCCAGGCCCGAACCCGAGCGTGTGGTCAGAAAAATCGACATCGCCGTCATCGAATGACCGGTGATTTGCGTTTGCCTCTCAAGGAGACGAAGTACCATGCGTCATGAAGATCACATCACCCAGGACGAATTCGCTGCCATGGGCGAAGGCCATCTGGCCTATCTGCGCCAGATGACGTCCGACGACATGCGCGCCAAGTTCCCGTCCGTCCAGTCGATCCGCCCCGGTCTCAACCTGTGGGCCCTGTTTTCCGCCGACGGCACGCCGCTGGCCGTATCGGACGATCGCGGCAGCGTCTTGGCCAGCGCCTCCGCCAACGAGTTGATGACGCTCAGCCTTCATTGAGAGACCGACGCGGCCCAGCGGTTGTCGCAGCCGATTGTGGCCAATAGGCATCGCTGCCGGGAGCCCTCCAGACGATTTTCAGCCCCGTCCATGCGGCCGCTTTGGGTTCACGAAGCTCTCAGGCTCGGTGATCCATGTCAGGCGGCATGCGGCGGGGCTGCTTGCGTCATGAGGGTGTAGAGCGCGCTGGCGTCGCGCGAGCTTCGGATCTTTTCGACCGTGTCCGGATTGCGCAGCAGGCGTGCCACCTTCGACAAGGCCTTGAGATGATCGGCGCCGGCGCCCTCGGGCGCCAGCAGCAGAAACACCAGGTCGACCGGCTGCTCGTCCAGCGCATCGAAATCGACCGGACGGGAGAGCCGCCCGAACACCCCGACGATACGATCCAGGCCCGCCAGCTTGCCGTGCGGAATCGCGATGCCGTTGCCGACGCCGGTCGAGCCCAGCTTCTCGCGCTGGAGCACGGTCTCGAAGATGTCGCGCTCCGGCAGACCGGTCACCTCGGCAGCCTTCTGCGCCAGGTCCTGCAGGACCTGCTTCTTCGAATTGGCCTTCAGAGCGGGAAGAATGGCATCCTGCTCGATGAGATCATCAAAGTCCATCGCCTGCTGCCTTCCGCCTAGAGCATCGGACGGCGCAAAACCTGGCCGCACAAGCTTGCGCGTAACTCAAGCGTTGTCGCCCCGATAGCTGGATGGGTCGACCCAGCCGAAATTGCCGTCGGTGCGGCGGTAGACGATATTCACCTCGCCATTGGCGGCATTGCGGAAGATCACGACCGGGCTGTCGCGCCGGTCGAGCTCCATCACGGCGCCTGCGACGCTCATGGTTCCGAGCTCCAGCGACGTCTCCGCGACGATCGCCGGAGCGTAGTTCTCCGGCAGCTCCTCGGTCTCCTCGGGAATCGCCTCCATGACCGTATAGGCCACGTTGCGGCTGCTGCCTTCGCTCCGATAGTCCTTCAACCGGCGCTTATAGCGGCGCAGACGCTTTTCGATGCGGCCGGCGGCCTCCTCGAACGAAGACTGCGGCTCATGCGCCTGGCCGGCCGCCTGGAAGATCACGCCGGTGTCGAGATGGACCGTGCAGTCGGTCGAGTAGCGCCCGCTTTCCTTCGACACGACGACGGTTCCGGAGAAATTGCCGTCGAAATATTTGGTGACGGCCTCGTCGAGACGCTCCTCGATTCGCGTGCGAAACGCCTCGCCGACGTCCATGTGCTTGCCCGAAACGCGAAGGCTCATCGAAATTCTCCTTGGAGAGATGCGCCGCCTGAACCTGCCTCGATCCCTCGATTCATGTCTGCGGCGACTGGAAGAACGGAGGTGATCGGCATCTGCTTCAGGGGCCGTTGTTGTGGCGCGGTATTGGATTCAACCGTCGGACCTTTATGGGTGGCGCCTTCTAGGAACGATCGCCCATACTGTCAACGCGAAGCGCCGCCCAACAGTTTCCGGCCAGTTTCCGGTTCGCTGCGAAGTTTCATTCAGGCGGGCTGGCGTGCGTTCATCTCGCGTCGGCGCTGGATCGACGACGGGATCGCCAGGGCCTCGCGATATTTGGCGACGGTGCGACGGGCCAGATCGATTCCCTCCTCCTTGAGCCGCGCCGCGATGTCGTCGTCGGACAGCACGGTCTGGCGCGATTCGGCATCCACCAGCTGCCGGATCCGATGCTTGACGCTTTCGGCCGAATGCGCGTCGCCTCCGGCGCTCGAGGCGATCGCGACGGTGAAGAAGTATTTGAGTTCGAAGATGCCCCGCGGCGTGGCGATGTATTTGTTCGAGGTCACGCGGCTGATCGTCGATTCGTGCATGCCGATCGCTTCGGCGACCGCCATCAGCGTCAACGGCCGCAAATGGGTGACGCCATGGTCGAGAAAGGCCGACTGGCGGCGCACGATCTCCTCGGCGACCTTCAGGATCGTGCGTGCGCGCTGGTCGAGCGAGCGCACGAGCCAGTTGGCCGAGTGCTGGCAATCCGTGACGAAGGAGCGCTCCTCGTCCGGCAGGCCATGTTTGGAGATGCGCCGCACGTAGTCGACGTCGACGAGCACCTTCGGCAGCGTCTCGGGATTGAGTTCGACCCGCCAGCCTCCATCCGCCGCCCTCGTCAGCAGCACGTCGGGCACGATCGGGGCGGCCGGTTCCTGGGAAAAGGCGCGGCCGGGCTTGGGATCGAGCTGGCGGATCTCCTTGAGGATCTCCATCAGCCCCATTTCGTCCTCACCCGTCAGGCGCTTCAGGCCGGCGAAATCGCGCCGGGCCAGCAGGTCGAGATTGGCGAGCACGCGTTCGATCACCGGATCGAGCCGACCGAGCCGCGCGAGCTGGAGAGCCAGGCATTCGCCCAGGTCACGGGCGAACAGACCCGCCGGCTCGACCTCGCGCTGCAGTGTCTTGATCACCTGCTCCAGTCGCCCGAGCTCGACCCCGAGCCCCGCAGCGACCACGTCGCTGGCACAGCGCAGATAGCCGGCCTCGTCCAGATGGTCGAGCAGGGCCTGGGCGATGGCGCGATCGATAGGATCGCGCAGCACCTGAGCGACCTCCGCCTCGGCGTGGGCGATCAACGAACGGCCGGTCTCCGGCAGGTCCTCGATCCAGCCCGAGCTGTCTTGCGAGGCCGTCGATCCGTCACCGCCGGTCCAACCCGTCTCGCCGCCCCGCGCCGTGGCCGGAGCCTCGCCGTCGCTGCGCGTTACGGTTGCCGTCGCGTCCCGGGGGGCGGACGAAACGTAGACGCCGTCCTGCGAGGTTTCCGAGCCGGCCTCGACCAGTTCGATCAGCGGGTTTCGTTCCGCTTCCGATTCGATGAAGGAGCGCAATTCCAGGTGATTGAACTGGAGAAGCCGGATCGACTGCAGAAGCTGCGGCGTCATCACCAGCGACTGCGCCTGGCGGAGCTGAAGTTTGGCCGACAGCATCATGAGCGCTTGTGACTACCCCATTCCCAACGCCGCAGATCCAACCGGAAGCGGCCGGTGGTCCCCATCAAAGCGGGTCGGCGACTGGCTTGTCAACGCTGAGTCGCGCAACGCCGCGCCAAGAAACGCACGGGATCGGGTCAGAAGGTGAATTGGTCCCCAAGATAAAAGCGCCGGACATCGATGTTGTCGACGATTTCCTGGGGGCGCCCGTGGGTGAGCACCGAACCGCCGTGCATGATGTAGGCTCGGTCGATCAGGCCGAGGGTTTCGCGCACATTGTGGTCGGTGATGAGGACGCCGATGCCGCGCTGCGTCAGATGGCGGACGAGCGCCTGGATGTCCGCCACGGCGATCGGATCGACACCGGCGAAGGGCTCGTCGAGCAGCATGAAGGTGGGCCGCGTGGCGACGGCCCGGGCGATCTCGCAGCGTCGCCGCTCGCCGCCCGACAGCGACGTGGACGACTGCTTGCGCAGATGGTCGATGTGGAACTCCTCGAGCAGGGCGGTCAGCTGCTCCTCGCGCTTGGCCTTGTCGCGCTCCACGACCTCGAGCACGGCGCGAATGTTGTTTTCCACCGACAGGCCGCGGAAGATCGAGGCCTCCTGCGGCAGATAACCGATGCCCAGTCGCGCCCGGCGGTACATGGGCACGCCGGTGATGTCGCGGCCGTCGAGTTCGATCCGCCCCTTGTCGACCGGGACGAGCCCGGTGATCATGTAGAAGCAGGTCGTCTTGCCGGCGCCGTTCGGACCGAGCAGGCCGACCGCCTCGCCCCGCCTGACCGCGACCGCCACGTCGTCGACCACACGGCGGCCGCGATAGGACTTGGTCAGGCCGACCGCCGTCAGCGCGCCGGCTCCGCTCTCGGTCGCCGTCATGCCGTCTGGCCGATGGGATTGCGTGGCCATGGGCTCGTCGCTGCCCGCCATGGGTCGAAACTCGGTGTTCATACTGGAATGCTCGTGTCCGGCGCCGACGGATCGGCCGTTGTCGCGGCGCGCAACGGCGTCACCGCATCGCTGTTATTTCTGGCCGCCGATCATCATCTTGACGCGGCCCGGGGCACCGCAACTGCTGTCGAGCTGTGCGATGTTGGTGTCGGTGTGAACCGTCAGCTTGCAACCTACGGCGACGTTCTCGCCCTGGGTCAGCACCACCTCCTTGCCGGTCATGACGACCAGCTGGTCCTTGAGATTGAAATCGCCTTCGTCGGCGGTGACGATCTGGCCGTTCGTCTTGAGATAGACCTTGCCGGTGGCCTTCAGCCGCTCGATGTCGTCGTTGCCACCCGGCAGTGTCTGCCCGCCGGCGCTGGGAGCCGCTTCGCCGCCGGCCGTCTGATTGGCCGCGCTCTGGGAATAGAAGACCACCAGCTTGCTGGTCTTCAGCCGCGTCTCGCCCTGCACGACGTCGACGTTTCCGGTGAAGGTGGCGGTCGCGCCGGCATCGTCGACGTCGAGCTGGTCCGACTCGATGGCGATCGGCTGGTCGCTGGACATCTGCAGACCGCCGAACCGGCTGGTCGTTTGGGCGCTGGCGACCGGGACGATGGCCGCCGCCAGGAAAAGCGTCAATCCAAGGTGAATGAAGGAAGCTCGTTTCATGTCGGTTCTACCGGCTTTCGTTTGCTTGTCGATCCATGGAATCCTGGCCCTCGGGCAATAGCATCATCTTGACCCGGCCGCCGAAAGACAACTGCTTGCCGCCATTTTCGACGGTTATGCTCCCGGCGTCGACGGTTTGGTGGGGTCTGAGGATCGATACCGGGCCCTGTCCGACCATTTGGCCGGCTGCAATGTCGATCTCGGCTTGATCGAGATCCATCGTGGTGCCGTCGGAGGTGGCGACGTGAACGTCGGAGGACAATGACAAGGTCTGCTTGTCGGGGTCGAAAAAGCCCTTCGTGGACGTGATGTCGGCCGTGCTGCCGTCGCCGAGGGTGATATTGGCGCGAATGCCGTCGAGCTCGATCTCGCCCGAGGTGAGGGACTGGAACGCCTGGTCCGCCACCATCCAATAGGGCTGATCCTTGTTGTCGAAGCCGGTCAGGCGCGGATTTTCCATAACCACCCGTCCATCGGCGATGCTGGTCTCCGAAACGCTCATGTCTTCGGGCAGATTGCGGGCGATCCACGTCGCCACGGCCGCGCCCAGAAGGATCAGGACCGCGAGCAGAGGCAGGCCGAGCTTCAGCATGCGCACGATGACCGAATGGCGCCGCGCCCGCCGGAATTCCTTTTCCAGGCGATCGTTATGCGGATGGCTCGACGGACCGTCGGCCGCGCCACGGGCGGATGCAATCGCCGGATCGAAAGTCTTGGACACCAACCTTTTCAGCATTTCCCAAGCTATATTGGGCATTTGGACGCGCTAAAGCTCCAAATGCCAGCCGGCGCCTGTCGCCGGGATGCCACCATTGCCTCCCAATATGGGCATTTTGCGTCCTCTGACATCCCTCCTCTTGGCAGGATATGCTTAAGACATTATCGATCGCCAGCAGCCCTCCATCGGATGTGACTCATGGCAAGCGACCTTCACGATCTGCTCGACCGGCGGTGGTTGCGCCGCAAACTCACCTTCTGGCGGATCGCCGCCGTCACGATTCTGGTGCTGGCGGTGATCGCGATCGCCTTGGCGCTGCGCCTGCCCGGTGGCGGCGGCCTCGGCCGTGACCAGATCGCCAGGGTCTCGATCGAAGGGGTCATCACCGAGGATCGCAAGCTGATCGAGCTGATGGAGGACCTCAAGGACGATCCGAAGGTCCACGCCGTCATTCTGCGGATCGACTCGCCCGGGGGCACGACGGTGGGTGGCGAGACACTGTTCACGGCCGCCCGCGCGCTCGCCACGGCCAAGCCGGTGGTCGCCGAGGTTGGCGGGCTCGCCGCCTCCGCCGGCTACATGATCGCCAGCGCCGCCGATCACATCGTCGCGCGTCACACCTCGATCGTCGGCTCGATCGGCGTACTCTTCCAATATGTCGACGCCTCGGATCTGCTCAATACGATCGGCGTCGACGTCAAGGCGGTGAAGTCGGCGCCGCTCAAGGCCGAACCGTCGCCCTTCCATCCCTCTTCGCCCGAAGCCGAGGCGATGATCCGTCGTCTGGTCATGGACACCTACGAGTGGTTCGTCGCCCTGGTCGCCGAGCGTCGCGGCATGAGCGAGGCCGAGGCGCGGGCGCTGGCCGACGGGTCGATCTTCACCGGCGATCAGGGGCTCGGCAATCGGCTGGTCGACGCCATCGGCGGCGAGGCCGAGATCCGGGCCTGGCTCGAGGGTGAGAAGGGCGTCCCGGAAGGTCTCGACATCATTGACCGGAAGCCGGTGGACAAGGATTCGTGGTCGATCTTCGGCGCATCGCGATCCGCGCTGTTCGCGGTTCTGGGGCTCGACCCCGGCGCCGAAAGCCTGACGGATGCGATCATCGGTCCTGGCCGGCGACTTGACGGTCTCGTGTCGCTCTGGCAGCTTCCCTAGGCGGTCCTGGATAGGGGGCTCCGATACCGCCACGCCAACAAGAATGCCGCCAATAAAGGCGCCGTCGACGGGTATCTGCCACGAATACTGCGAGCCGGCGCCTCGCTGGAGAACGTCCGTGATCAAGTCCGAACTCGTGCAGATCATCGCGAGCCGCAATCCTCATCTCTATCAGCGCGACGTCGAGACGATCGTCAACGCGATCTTCGATGAGATCACCGAGGCGCTCTGCGAGAGCGATCGGGTCGAGTTGCGCGGCTTTGGTGCCTTTTCGGTGAAGAACCGGCCACCGCGCTCGGGTCGCAATCCGCGCACCGGCGAGTCGGTCGAGGTCGAGGAGAAGTGGGTTCCCTTCTTCAAGGCCGGCAAGGAGCTGCGCGAGCGGCTGAACCGCCTGGCCTGACCGCCGACCCTCGAACGACCGGCGCATGGCGCCGCCCGCCTCGTTGCGGACGGCCGGCTGCTCGACGGTTGGCGAACGCAATGCGTGAGGCTTCCGCGATTGACGCGCCCATCGCCGCTCCCATACTAGACCGTACCGGCTCGGCTGCCGGTGCCTTGATCCACGACCTCCGGCAGACCGCTTTCCTTCGCGGGCCGGATCGTGCGACAAGGCCGGGATAGGCGGAGCGGAACCGGCTCTTCTCGGTAGGTCCCGAGAATGCTCGTGTCCGCTCAAGAGCAGGGTGTCGAAGGGGTGCGGTCTTTCTCGACAACGCCAAGCTTCAACGAACAAGGGCCTAGAGCGGCTTTGCGATGCTGGCCTCGTGCGCGCCGCGCCGGGCCTGGTGCTCTGGCTCTGGCATCTGGTGGGAACGGTTCATGATCTCCAAGCTCCTCTCCATCGTCATCCTGATCCCTCTGGCGATCATCCTGATCGTCTTTTGTGTCGCCAATCGCCAGATGACGGCGATCTCGCTCGATCCCTTGGGAACGATGCCGCAGCTTCAGGTGACGGCGCCGCTGTTCGTGCTACTGATGGTCGCACTCATCGTCGGCGTCGTGCTGGGAGGCATCGGCACCTGGTTCACCCAGGCGCATTACCGCCGCACCGCCTGGCGCCGGAAGAACGAGGTGGAGCGGCTTCGGCGCGAGGCCGAGGAGGCCCGGCAGCGGGCGCAGCGACTGCGCACCGAACGCGAGGGCGCGTCCACGTCCACGTCCACGGCCCTGGCCCCGGTGAGATCCGCGTAGAACGCCGGCGTTTCCCGACGGCGTCGGCTTTGCAGGGACGCCGCCCGGACTTGGATGGACGGATCAGCATTGGAGATGAGAGTGCGCCGACCGCGCCGGCCATCGGCCGAGCCCGCAAGATCGGAGACGTCGCGGCCGCAAAAGCGTCGTGGCTCTGCGCCGCAGGGAAAGGACCGCCCCGGCCCGACCCGCTCTCCGGCCTCGCCGGTGGCCGAACCCATCGCGCGTCCGCCTCTGCCGCATCGGTCGGGCGCGCGGCCACATTTGCGCCAACCGGTGATCCTGACGGCGGAGCCGAGCGAGGACTACCGACTTCTCGATTCCGGCGATGGCGAGAAGTTGGAGCGTTACGGGGCGCTGACGGTGCGACGGCCGGAGAATCAGGCCATCTGGCCGCGACGGGTCGACGTTGCGCGCTGGGACAACGCGGATGCCGTCTTTACCGGCGATACCGACGAAGAGGGCACCGGCCGCTGGCGCTTTCCCCTCGAACCGCTGGGCGAGACCTGGCCGCTCGCCTATGACGGTTTGCCGTTCCTCGGCCGCTTCACCTCCTTCCGTCATGTTGGCGTGTTTCCGGAGCAGGCGGCACACTGGTCGTTCATGGCCGAGCGCATCGGCGAAGCGAAGCGGCCGCTGCGGCTGCTCAACCTGTTCGGCTATACCGGCATCGCCTCGCTGGTGGCGGCGCGCGCCGGGGCTGAGGTGACCCATGTGGACGCCTCGAAGAAGGCCATCGCCTGGGCTCGGGCGAACCAGGAACTGGCGCGGTTGGGCGATCGGCCGGTTCGCTGGATCTGCGAGGATGCGGTGCGCTACGCGGAGCGCGAGGTGCGGCGCGGCAGCCGCTACGATGCGATCCTGCTCGATCCGCCCAAATACGGGCGCGGCCCCAAGGGCGAGGTCTGGCAGCTGTTCGAGGATCTGCCCTATCTGCTTCACCTCACGCGCGAGCTTCTGAGCCCGAGGCCGCTTTTCGTCATTCTCACCGCTTATTCGATCCGCGCCTCCTTCTATTCGCTGTCGGCGTTGATGGCGGAGCAGTTCCGCGGCCTCGGCGGACGGATCGAGGCCGGCGAACTCGTCATCGCCGAAGCGGGCGAGGACGCCCGCCTCCTCTCCACCTCGCTGTTCTCGCGCTGGATTTCCGACGATGCCGAGCGATAGGCCCCACGAGCAGACCCCGCGCCGCGCCCCGACGGCGGCGCCCGGCCGCGTCAAGGAGGTGACCAGTACGGCCAATCCGCTGGTCAAGGACATCCGCGCGCTGGCCCAGAAGAAGTATCGCGAAGAAACCGGGCTGTTCCTGGCAGAGGGCCTGAAGCTGGTGCTCGATGCGCTCGACGCCGGCTGGCGCATCGAGACACTGGTCGTCGCTAAGGCGCTTCTCGACCAGCCGCTGCTCGCCAAGGCCGCGGCGCGCACCGTGGCGCTGGGCGCCGACGTGATCGAGGCGAATGACAAGGTGCTGTCGGCGATCAGCCGGCGCGACAATCCGCAAAGCGCCATCGGCGTGTTTCGCCATCGCGTCGTGCCGGCCGCCAAGCTCGACTTCGGAACGGCCGGCGTGGTGGTCGCGCTCGACCGGGTGCGCGACCCCGGCAATCTTGGCACGGTGCTGCGCACCGCCGACGCGGTCGGCGCGCAGGGCGTCATGCTGGTCGGCGAAACGGTCGACCCGTTCTCGCTGGAGGCGGTGCGGGCGACCATGGGCTCGATCTTCGCGATGCCGATCGCGCGACTGTCGGAAGCCGACTTCCTGGCGTGGCGCGGCGGCTTTTCCGGTCTCGTCGCCGGCACCCACATGGCCGGTTCCGTCGACTACCGCGAGCCCGATTACGGCGGGCAGCCGACGCTTCTCCTCATGGGCAACGAGCAGGCGGGGCTCAGCGATGCGCTGGCCGACGCCTGCGACATACTGGTGCGCATCCCCCAGGCCGGGCGCGCCGACAGCCTGAATCTCGCGGTCGCCACGGGCGTCATGCTCTTCGAGGCGCGGCGCAAGGCGCTGAGGCTGTAGGACGGCGCCATGAGGCTCTTTGCCGGCAATGCGGCGATCATCGGGCTCGCCATCCTGCTCGATCAGGCGGTCAAGGCGCTGGTCATGGCCCGCCTGCCGCTCGGCGAACCGGTCGAACTGCTGCCGTTTCTGGCGCTCTATCATGCCCACAACGACGGCATCGCCTTTTCGATGTTTGCCGGTTTCGGCGATGTCGGCCTGTCCGTGATCGCGGCCCTGGTTCTCGTCTTCGTCGGCTGGCTGTGGTGGAAGACGCCGCGCCATCGCTGGGTGACGCATGTCGCCTTCGCGATCATCGTCGGCGGCGCCGTCGGCAATCTGATCGATCGCCTGCGCTTCGGCTATGTCGTGGACTATATTCTGTTTCACACGCCGGTCTGGTCGTTCGCGATCTTCAACCTAGCCGACGCCTTCATCACCGTCGGGGCGGGGTTGATCCTGCTGGACGAGTTCATTCTCGAGCGAAATCGCGGCCGCGCGCGGGCTGGCGCGGACGCTCCGGGAGGCGGCGCGGGCGACCGCCGCTAAGCTATCCACTGTAACGCAGGAGTCAGATTATGGCTAACACCTTCAAGGCGCTTCTCGTCTCGCGCGGGGAAGACAAGACCCAATCGGCCGAGTTCGTCGACCTGCGACCCGAGGACCTGATGGAGGGTGATGTCGACATCGCGGTCGAGGCCACGACCGTCAACTACAAGGACGGCCTCGCCGTCACCGGGAAGGGGCCGATCGTCCGCCGCTGGCCGATGATCCCCGGTATCGACCTTGCCGGGACGGTGATCGCGTCGTCGCATCCCGGCTGGCGCGAGGGCGACAAGGTGGTGCTCAACGGCTGGGGCGTCGGCGAGAGCCATTATGGCGGCTATGCCGCTCGCGCCCGGGTCAGCGGCGACTGGCTGGTGCCGCTGCCGGAAGGCTTTTCCATGAGCGACGCGATGGCGGTCGGCACAGCGGGCTTCACCGCGATGCTCTGCGTGATGGCGCTGGAGGCCGCCGGCATAACGCCGGAGCGCGGCCCGATCGTCGTCACCGGCGCTTCGGGCGGCGTCGGCTCGGTCGCCATCGCGGTGCTGGCCAAGCTCGGCTGGGACGTCGTCGCGGTGACCGGCCGTCCGGACGGGGCGGCCTATCTGAAGGACCTGGGAGCGGCGGAGATCGTCGACCGCCGGGACCTGTCGGGACCGGCAAAGCCGCTCGGCCCCCAGCGCTGGGCCGCCGGCATCGACACGGCAGGCAGCCATACGCTCGCCAATGTCCTGGCCTCGACGATGGCCGAGGGGGCGGTCGCCTGCTGCGGCAACGCGCAGGGTCTGGATCTGCCGGCCTCGGTAGCGCCGTTCATCCTGCGCGGCGTCTCGCTGCACGGCATCGACGCGCCGCGAACCCCGATGCCGAAGCGATCCGAGACCTGGCGCCGGCTGGGCCAGGACCTCGACCCGGGCAAGCTCAAGGCGATCACCACCGAGATCGCCTTCGACGATATTCCCGAGGCGGCACAGCGAATCACCGAAGGTCAGATTCGCGGCCGGCTGGTGGTGACGATGGGGTGATTGCTCTTCCCGGAGCCGGTTGCTTGCGGATGACGCAACATTTGAGCAAAATGGTCTTGGTTTCCGGTGGGCACGGCGATGATGGCGCGGTCATCAAACTGTCGCTGCCGTTGGCTAGAGGATCGAAATGCGCTCGATTTGACGGCAGGCGTCGATTGCAGATCGACGGCGATTTCGAATCCGTGGCCGGGAGGATGGCGATGAGCCTGTTGCAGATGGCTGAAGACAGACACGTCCGGCGCTTCCAGGTGCCGTTCGGCGCAAAGGTCAAGCCGCTCGGCGCCAAGATGCGCGCCTTCGTCCCGATGCCGCGTTTCGGGACCCGGTTCGATCCGATGTCGACGGTGCTCGGGCGCCTCGGTCCGTTGGAAGTGCGGCTGGCGCGATCCCGCGAGGAGGTCAAGGCAGCCCAGCATCTGCGCTATCATGTGTTCTACGAGGAGATGGCGGCCCAGCCCTCGGCGCTGCAGCGGGTCACCCGGCGCGACAAGGACGGCTTCGATCGCTTCTGTGACCACCTGCTGGTGCTCGACACCAGCCGCAGCCCGATTCTGACGGAACAGATCGTCGGCACCTATCGGCTGATGCGCGCCGATTCGGCGGCGCTCGCCGGCGGCTTCTACACGGCCCAGGAATTCGAGATCGGGCCGTTGATCGCCCGCCATCCCGGCAAGCGCTTCCTGGAACTCGGCCGCTCCTGCGTGCTGAAGGACTATCGCGGCAAGCGCACCGTGGAGCTCTTGTGGCAGGGCATCTGGGCCTATGTGCTGAAGCACAAGATCGATGTCCTGTTCGGCTGCGCCTCGTTGGCCGGAACCTCGCCCGAGGTCTTGGCCCTGCCGCTGTCGTTCCTGAACAGCCAGGGGACGGTGCCGCCGGAATGGCGGGTGCGGGCGCTGCCCGGCCGCGGCGTCCACGTCACCGGCGAGTGTTCCGACCCACGCCGGGCGCTGGCAGCGCTGCCGCCTCTTCTCAAAGGCTACCTGCGGCTCGGCGGCTATGTCGGCGAGGGCGCGGTGGTCGATCGGCAGTTCGGCACCACGGACGTTCTGATCGTGCTGCCGGTGGAAAACATCAATCCCCGCTACATCGGCCATTACGGGGCGGACGCCGGTCGCTTCGCGGCCTAACGCAGCATTGGACGAGCCGTCCGGCGCGGTGCCGACCGCTTTGCCACGGCTTCAATTGAGCGCTCCCGACTAGAGCGGGATGGCTATAGGCGGAATCGGGCTGGGATTCCCTGGGGGCTGGAAATGTGATTCACCATACGGGCTGGAGTTGGAGGCCAGCACGGATGGCGCGACCCTATTCGATGGATTTGCGAGCTCGGGTGGTTTCGGCGGTGCTGGAGGGCGGTCTGTCGCGC